>DBRC01000081.1:0-31589 GCA_002305505.1 Prevotella sp. UBA1378
ATCCGCCTGCTGCCCACAGCTTGCCTTTAGGGCAGCGATCCTTTTCTTTTTCACGGCAAAACAGGAATTGCTTATCCCGAATCCGGGTATTTAATACAACTCTGGCCTCCCTGCGGGGCTGTTGCAATAAAGAATCAAGATACGCTCTCCGTGGTTTACCAGGCGAGCCAATTAAAGGCCTGCAGGCCAAGGGGAACGCGGTACGTATTCCGCGGCACGGAGTTCCCGGACGGGGCCGGCATGCACACAGCAGCCGTGCTTATTTCCGCTGATTCTTGATGACGCTGTAAGCAGTGTAAAGCCCAAGCTCGCCGGCCTTGCTCAAGTCTTGCACCCCTTCGGCCGCCTTGCCGGAATTGATAAATACGAGTCCGCGGTTATAGTAAGCCTCTGCCAGATTCTTGTCGAGCGCCAAGGCGCGGGTATAATCTTCAACCGCATGGGCATAATCCTTACGGGCAGCGTACACGTTGCCGCGGTTATAATAAAGGTAAGCATTATGAGCATTGTATTTGATGGCCTCCGAAAGGTCACCCAGCACGTTGGCTGCCTTCATCGCCACGTCGGTGCCTTGCGATGCATTAAACTCGTTAATCTTCGACTGGCACACAGCGCGTTGCCAATAAGCCGGCGCGTAGGTACTGTCGGTTTGAAGATAGGCTGAAAGGTCTTCGATGGCGCTTTCGAAATTCTGGATGACCGTATAGGCTACGGCCCGCTGCATCAGCAAGGGAGCGGCCGCCCGCCCGCCGGCGGCATTGTTTATCCCGGCCGAAAGGGTGTCGATGTATGCAAAGTATCTTTTCGACTGTTTCTCGTCGAGTGTCGATTGGTTGCTGTTTATGTATATCGGGTGCGTTGAACCGTGGTTCTGATTAAACTCTTCTATCTGGCGGTCGTAGGCGATGTACGTCTTCACCTCGCTCAGGTAGCGCTCAAGCGACAGTTCGAACATCGGCTGATAGGCGATGTCCACCTTCCGGTTCTGCACCTTCCCGCGGTAATCGCTCTTGTACTCATGCTCCGTCTCCTGCTCGTCGGCGACAACCAGCTGATTGTATTTATCGAGGTCGTCGTCGCTGCGTTTACGCAGTTGCTTCTTGTCCAAGCGCGGTTGAGTGCCGTAGAGATGCTTGTAGAGCTGCGCCTTGTAAATACGGAACTCATCGGCCTCGGCCTGTTTGGTCATTCCCAGGCGGCGGTAGCAGGCGGCGCGGTAGTGCAGCCCCGTCCAGAAGTTCGGGAAGCGGTCGATTACCTTTGTATAATCGCGGATAGCACCGCGCAGGTTGCCGGTTTTGTCAAGCAGTAAAGCACGGTTGAACAGCGCCATCAGGTTATCGGGTTCGAGCTCCAGCACAAAATCGAAATCGGTAATGGCACGGTTGTCGTCACCCACTTGCGCCCGAAGCAGCCCGCGGTTATAATGACCGAGGAAACTGCTCGAGTCGAGCTCAAGCGCCGTGTCGTAATCGGCCATTGCCCCCCTCAGGTTGTTTTGGTTCACACGGGCCAATGCCCTGTTGATGTAGTTGCCCGTGCTCTTAGGCAACAAGTGGATGGCGCGGTTAAGGAAGCCCTCAGCCTCTTTCCACCGTGAGCGCGCCAGACTGATAACTGCCCGGCCGGCCCATGTAGGGCCGTCGTATGGATCGATTTCCGTGCTCTTCTCCAACGCTTCGATGGCCTGCACAGTATCTTTCTTCATCAGGAACACCTCGCCCTTCAACGAGTAGCCGCGGGCGTACTTACTCCAATGGTTCAGCATCGTGTCCAGGTCGGCCAGGGCGGCGTCGTAGTCTTTCTTGTGTATGCGGCAGAGCACGCGGTTATACCAGAATCCCTGATTGTCGGGAGCATACTTTAAGGCTTGCGTATAATCGCTGATGGCCTCGTCGAACTTATCCTGCCGTATGCGTGCCAGCCCGCGCAGCTCGTAGATGTTCACCACGTAAGGATTGCGCCTCACGGCTTCCGAACAGTCGGCCTCGGCGCCGAGGAAATCGTCGAGGTAATATTTGGCCACCCCGCGGTAGAACCACGGTTCATAAAGATAGGGCTTGGCGCCGATGACCTGATTGAAATACTGTATCGAGAGCACATAGTCTTCATAATAGAGCGCAGATCGCCCTACCGTCAGCAGTCTGTCGGTATTAAACTGCGCAACACCGGCAAGCGGCAATAAGGAGAATACAAAAACTACAATCTTTCTACACATCCGAACATCCCGTCTTTTTTATCCCTGAATAATCCCCATACCTTTAACCAACCTATCGGCTAAGCATCCCCCGAATAACGGTCAGCCCTTTTTCGCAGCCGCCTTGGTCTTGTACCCACAACGGTAGCGGCCCTGCAACAGGGCACGCAACTTGCTCTTGATGAGCTGCTTGCGCAGCGGTGTAATGCGGTCGATAAACATTTTCCCGTCGAGGTGGTCGAACTCGTGCTGCATCACGCGGGCCAAGTAGCCTTCTATCCATTCGTCGTGTGGCTGGAAGTGCTCGTCGACCCACTGCACGCGAATACGTGTCGGGCGCGTCACCTTTTCATGGATGGCGGGAAGCGAAAGACATCCCTCCTCCATCGTTTCCGTCTCGCTATCGTCCGTTTCGACAATGTGCGGATTGATGTACGCACGGCGGAACCCCTTATACTCAGGCAAATCCTCCGACAGCACGTCCAGGTCGATTACGGCGACACGGATGGCCCTACCTACCTGTGGGGCCGCCAACCCTACGCCTTCCGAATCTGTCAGCGTCTCGAACATGTCCTGCAGGAAATCCTGCAGATTGGGATAATCTGCCGGAATGTCGACGGCCACTTTCCGCAAAACGGGCTGGCCATATATATATATAGGTAATATCATGAAAATATAATTAACAATGATGGGGTCATAACATAAAAAGACTACCGGCGCGAGCGCATGTAATCTTCAAGTATGATCGTGGCACTGATTTCGTCCACCAGGGCCTTGTCCTGCCGCGCTTTCTTCTTCAAGCCCCCAGCGAGCATGGCCTGATGGGCAATGACCGACGTGAAACGCTCGTCGTAATAATCAATCGGCACTTGGGGCACTGCCTTGCGCCATCTGCTGACAAACTGTTGCACGCGCGCCATGTTCTCACTGGGCTGCCCGTTGGGCTGGCGCGGCTCGCCGATAACGATGCGCTCCACTTCTTCGCGCGCAATATAGCTTTGCAGATACTGGAAGAGCCCGGCTGTATCGACCGTACCCAACCCTCCGGCTATCAGCTGCAGAGGGTCGGTAACAGCCAAGCCTGTGCGTTTCTTCCCGTAATCGATAGAAAGTATCCTCGCCACTTGCCTGCCGTGCTCTTATCCGATGTTATTTAACGCTATAAAGCAACCACGCATCGGGGTATTTGGCGCGGAACTCATTGCGGCTCGCAGCGGCAGCGGCCTTGTCATCAAAAGTGGCCGAAACCACGCGATACATATTGCGGTCATCGTTCTTCACTATCTGCGCGTCGTATCCGGCATCCTTCAAGCGCTGCTGCAAACCTTCAGCATTGGCCTTCAGGCTGAACGAGCCTACCACCACGCTGAAGTTTTTCAAACCGGCGCCACTGATTACCGACACGCGCTCTTCCCTTACCTGAACATTATCGGCGTTATCCACAACCCTTGCCTCGTTAGCCGCCTTTTCCACAAGCGGAGTAACAACATTGGCACTCTGTGCCTCGGGAGCAACCGACTGCTGTTCTTCAGCTGCCTTTGCCTTGTTATAGGCCTGACGATAGGCACTCTCGCTTGTTTTACAACTTGAGAATGCTAAAGCTACGCAAACTCCTGCACATAATACCGTGTACTTCTTCATATTTCTTCGCTTATTAAAATTGATATTGATAAATTCAAAAAATATTTTTGCGAAATTACAAAATATCGGGCAAAAGCGAAAGGGAAACGTGCATAAAGTTTGTTAAATCAAGAAATTATAAGACTTTTAACAAAAAAAAATCACCCGGACTGCCGCCCTTTCAGAAAGAATCGTTATATTTGCAATGATGTTACAACATTTGTTTAATTAAAATTTATTATGGACATGAGAAGTTTAGGGTATATTGGCGCATTTCTGGGCGGAGCACTCGCCGGCGCCGTTTTAGGACTGCTGATGGCTCCTGAAAAAGGGGAAGACACGCGAGAGAAAATCACGGATGCTGTCGACGACTTCATGAAGAAGCACAACATCAAGCTGAGCCGTAAGGAAATGAACGACTTGGTTGACGATATCAAAGACGCTGCACCTGACGTATAAAGACTGCGTTATGCTTTCAAGCGATAAGAACGTTGAATCAATATCGCAGCTCATCGCTGTGCTTAAAGACTACATCGGGCTTCAGAAGGAATATCTGAAGTTCGATGTCATTGACAAGCTGGTGCGCCTTATCACGGCCCTTACGCTGGCCATCCTGCTGTTCGTGCTCATTATAGCCGTGCTGTTCTACCTGTCGTTCGCATGCGTATATTGGATGGAGCCGGCCGTAGGCATTGCCGGCGCTTTTGCCATCGTCGCACTGTTCTTCCTCGCACTGCTCATATTGATGGTTATGTTCCGCAAGCCATGGATAGAGAGGCCGCTTGTAAAATTCCTTGTTAATTTATTCATCAGCCAGTAAAAGCAATGGTCAGCAAACATACATACCACACACTGGAGGACGTACAGCTCAGGAAAGAAGAGTTGCAGGCCGAGATACAAAAGCAGAACGAAGAAATCAGTGTATTATGGAATGAGCTATTCATCCCAAGGAAAGCCAATACGAAAGGGGAACTGATAGCCAACATCATCAGCAACAGCATCACGGCGTTCGACGCTTTTATGCTGGTGCGCAAACTAATGAACCAGTACGGCAGCTTCTTCGGAAGGAAAAAGAAACGGCATTAATCGGCTGCAACGCGGAGGCGGCTCATTACCATGCCGGCCAGTTCTTCGCCAACTACGCGGTCGTTTATGCAATACAGGTTACCGAAGTTCTGCGTTATCATTTCCGATGTATAGAAAATGACAGGCATCTCCATGCTGATGTCTTCGATAACATGATGGGCATGCTCGAATGTTTCATCAATCATCACGCAGCTGAAACCGGAGTTGCACCCCTTCCCCACTTGTTCAAGCACCTGTTCACGTGTTTCAGCAAATACCACATGGCATTTCTGCTCCAGCAACTGGCTGACACGGATGGAGAAAACAAGGCTGTGCGTGGCCAGAAGTAATTTGGGAAGGCCGCCGCTGCCGCTCTCACTCATATACCGGTGCAACAATTCTTTTGTATCCGAGATATTCTTCACGTTAAGCACCATATACGGTTCGCCGCCGTTTTTCACGAACCGTCCGTCTATGCTGATGTCGACATCGGTTATGCCCTTGTTCTCGTCGTACAGTTGCATGCCCACTTCCAAACTCTGGAAACCCCTGCTGCGCTGGAACGACTTGTTTATCACAAACCGTACCGGGCACGACTTGCACTCCTCGCCCGTACCGCACTGACCTGCCTCACATGCCGTCTTGCATTGCAATACATTGCCCAGGATACGGGTTTTCGGGCGTTGCGGGATATTGTTCAACGAATAATAATTGGTTTTCTCTACTTCAAGATCCCTATTGATTAAGAAGACATAAGTAGTCATGTTATTCATCAATGTATGCAACATGCCGTTATCCGCCACGATTTTACGGTAGCGCTTATATTGATAGAATGCAACAAGGGAAATGGCAACCAAAAAGGTGATTAATAAGTAAATCATTTTACCCCAATGTTATTTTTTGGTGCAAATGTAGCTAAAAAGTTCATAACTAACGAACATTTCACGATGAAAAAACAAAATTTAACACGGGGTAAATCGCGTGCCGGCGGACAATCATCCGCTACTTTCCGTCATGCCCCATTATACGGTATACCGGGGTACCTCCCGCACGGCGGCACCCCGGTGGGTATGACTGGCACCCCGATTACCTGATAAACTTCACCTTCGAGGCATCGCGGGGGCGTGCGGCAGGCTCTTCATCAGGATAGCCCACGGCGATGATATAGTGCAGTTCGTAACCGTCGGGAATGTCGAGGCGCTCGAGGAAGAACTTGGCCCGCTCGCTGGTTTTCAAAAAGCGCACAGGTCCGCCAAGACAGCAGGTGCCAAGCCCCATCGACTGTGCAGCAAGCAGCATATTGCCGCCCAGCAATCCGGCATCGAGCCAACCGCCATTGCCCTCCGGAGAGCAGATGCAGATGAGGTTGGGAGCATTGCGGAACATGTTCTTGAAGCCCGGGTCGCGCTTCACTTGCTCGGGATTCTCCTGCTTGAACACTTCGGTTACATCGGCGATAAGCTGGCGGTCTTCCACCACGCGGACTATCCACGGCTGGCGGTTGGAGCCACTCGGCGCATTGATGCCGCAGCGTACGATGGCCTCCAGCTTTTCGTGCTCTACAGGCTTGTCTAAATACTTGCGGATAGAGCGGCGGGCCATGATGGCACTGGTTACGGGATTAAGCTCCAAACGGATGTCTGCCTCCACGCGGCCCATCTCGTCGGCAGGCTCATAACGTGCGATGACACGGCCGTCACGGCCGACGAGGAACTTAGTGAAGTTCCACTTTATATCCGGACCCTTCCGCGACTTCAGCCATGCATAGAGGGGGGATTCCGCAGAGCCGTTTACGTCGATTTTCTCAAACTGCGGAAACTGGATGTTATAGGTGGTTGTGCAAAACCGGTGAATGTCCTGAAAAGAACCTTGAGCCTGCTGCCCGAATTGGTTGCAGGGAAAGTCGAGGATTTCCAGTCCTTCTGTACGGTACTTTTCGTAGAGGGCTTCCAACTCCTTGTACTGCGGTGTGAACCCGCAATGCGTCGCGCTGTTCACGATGAGCAACACCTTACCACGGTAGCCGGAAAGCGGTACCTGCCTGCCTGTACCGTCGGTCACGCTCATATCGTAAATACCCTGTGCCGAAACGCCCAGCACTCCCATAGCAACCATGATGCCAAACATAAATAACCTTTTCATAACGTGCTCGTGTTTGTTGATTTGTGTAAGCACAAAGATAAACATTATTTTTTAATCAACCGCATCATTGCAAGAAAAAAATCACCGATGAGGATAAGGCATAGACTTATAGGTATAAAAAAAGGAGTACCGCCGTACTCCAACCTTTGTTAACCTTAAATCTAATACTATGAAAAACACAGTGCAAAGTTACAACTTTCCGTTGATACTGCAAAGGATTATCTATAATTTCATTCGATTTATAACAATTATTAACTAAAAATATTGATTATCTGCCCGTCATAGGCCATTTCGATACCTTCCGGCAGTTTCCGGTTTACCTCTTCGTGGCAACCTATGTGGTGACTGGAATGTATCAGGAGCGTGCGGCGGGCCTGCACCTTCCGTGCAAATTCCACAGCATCTGCCACAAGCTGATGGGAATGATGCCATTTTTCGAAGCGCAGGGCATTCACTACCAGCACGTCTACACCGCTAAGATACTGCATCTCGGATTCGCCGATGCTCTTCATATCCGTGATATAAACAAAATCCCCTATACGGTAACCCAGTATCGGCAAATGCCCATGCATTACTTCTATCGGCATGACGCCGATATCGCCGATACGCAACGGCTTGTGAGCCTGTATCGTATGGAGCAGTATCTCGGGTATATTCGGGTATTTCACTTCAGAGAAACAATAGGGCAATGCCTGCCGCAAGGCTTCCGAGGCCACCGGGTCGGCATAGATATTTACGTCACCGAACCTGCAGAACGGCCTGACGTCGTCGATTCCTCCCACATGGTCGTAATGGGCATGCGTAATCAGTATACCGTCTATCCTGCGGAAAGGCTGTGTCATGATTTGCTGCCTGAAGTCGGGCCCGCAGTCAATCAGTATGCGCGTTGTTCCGGTCTCGACGAGTACCGAGCAGCGCAAGCGCTTATCGCGGGGGTCGGTACTGGTACACACATCGCATCGGCAACCGATTGTCGGGACGCCGCACGACGTTCCGGTACCCAAGAATGTTATCTTCATCATACCACGTTCACCTCCGGCCTGATTTCCACGCCGAACTTATCCAATACGTCGCGCTGCACGGCCCGGTACAGTTCAACAATCTCGCTCCCTGTGGCTCCGCCGCGGTTGACGAGCACCAGTGCCTGTTTGCCGTGCACGCCGGCACGCCCCAGCGTCCGCCCCTTCCATCCACATTGTTCAATCATCCATCCGGCAGGAATCTTCTCGTGCCCTTCGTCCACCGTATAATGGGGCATATCGGGATAAGCGGCGGCCAGCTGTTCGTATTCCGCCCGGGATACCACGGGGTTCATGAAGAAACTCCCGGCATTGCCTTCCGTCTGCGGGTCGGGCAGCTTGGCCTTGCGTATATCGATGACCACCTGCCTCAGTTCGCCCAGCGTAGGATGGCCGATTCCCCTGCGTTCCAGTTCGGCACGTATATTCCCGTAATCAAGGTTCAGCGCATAAGAACCGGCTTGCCTCAACCGGTAAACCACACGGGTTATCAGGAACTTGTCTTTCCATGCATGCTTAAACTTGCTCTGCCTGTAAGCATACTCACACTTGGCATTGCTGAACAGGCGCACCTCGCCGGTAGCAATCTCCACAGCCTCAACATCCGTAATAAGGTCTTTCACCTCAGCACCGTATGCCCCGATGTTCTGCACCGCACTGGCACCGGCATCGCCGGGTATCAACGACAGGTTCTCCATTCCCTGCAGCCCATGCCCGACACAGTAAACAACCACATCGTCCCACACCTCGCCGCTTCCGCACGATACGTAACAACAGCCCTGCTCACCGGGGACCGCCTCGATGCCCTTTAAGGCCGAATGCACCACGACACCGTCGAAATCTTTCGTCAGCAACAGATTGCTGCCCCCCCCGATAATCAGCAACGGCCGTTTATCCGAGCGCAGCAAAGCCGCCACCTGCCGTGCCTCTTCCTGCGTCGCATATTCAAGGAAGCGGCTGCACCTGGCTTCGATGCCAAACGTATTATGAGCCAAGAGGCTATAGTTTTCAATATCTTTCATCAAACAATTATCCTAAATCATAATTTTATTACAGATTACATCATCCGGCTATCCCTAATGCAAATACCATTAAACCGTAATCCGTAATCCAGAATTACTATTAATCCCTAATCCAAAATATCCCTAATCCGTAATCAAGTAACCAACTTCACCAGCTTCCAGCTGCCGCCCGACCGCACAAACGTCATTTCCACTTCCAGTCCGTTTGCTATGCCGCGCAACAGGAAAATCTTTTGGTTTCCCCCGCCCGACGGTTCGCCGTAAACAATGTTATAAAGCAGTTTCGACGGTATCTCCGGCGCAAAGGCCGACCATGTTTCCGGCGTAAGGATTCCCTCCATCTGCCCGAAGTCATCATCTGGGTCGGGCCCTACGAATTTTACCGTCTCCGCCAGGCTACGCACTTGGAAAGCAGAGTCGGCAGCAAAGCGCTTATAGAAATGCAGGAACGAAGCATTCTCATTAACCGAGATTGGTTCGATGTTAATCCGGTTAAGCATCCACTGGCCGTTCACCCGGCTGAACAAATACTGCTTGATTGTTTTCCCCCTCAGGTTTATCTTCTCCACCACCGCTTGGTTCACCGTCGTGTCTTTCACCCTGCTCATCTGCCTGCGGTTGTCGAACAGAAGCGTATAATACCCCTGCCGCATAAAGAAATGTTCGGTCTTCCATGCTGCGCGGCTGATTGAATCGGCACGCCCCGGCCGCTGCTCGAACGTAACGGGCAGCGGAAACCGAACCCGCTTCATCTGCAACGCCTTGCTAGCCGCAAAGTTAAAGATAAAGTCATCAAACAGCTCGTCGGCAGCCTTCGGCATCGGAGTTTCTGCAATCAACTGCTCCATGGTGTCGGGGGCAAGCGTGTCAACAGCACCGGCCGAATCGGCAGGCGCGGCACCGTCATTTCCTTTCGCATTGTTCCCTGTACAGGAGAACATCAGTGCAACCGATGCGAAAATCGCAATCAAATACTTGTTCATCGCTAAACTACGGTTTAATCCTGCTTATCAAATTTGCGCAAAAGTACAACTTTATTTTGATATTATGCACCAATTTGCCGTAAAAATATTACCTTTGCAGAAATTTTTGATTATGATACTTGATAAGATAGATGAACTTCTGAAAGAAGTACAGAACCTGAGTGCGAAGAACGCGGAGGAAGTAGAAGCCCTGCGGTTGAAGTACCTCAGCAAGAAAGGAGAAATCACGGCCTTGATGCAAGACTTCCGCAACGTGGCCGCCGACCAGAAAAAAACGGTCGGGATGAAAATCAACGAACTGAAACAGATGGCACAGGAGCGCATCAACGCCCTGAAAGAGCAAACGGAAACGCAGGAAACCGAAGGCGGGGCCATCGACCTGACACGCACGCCCTACCCTATCGGACTGGGTACACGCCACCCGCTGACCATCGTAACCAACGAAATCATCGACATCTTCTCGCGCATGGGTTTCGTGCTTGCCGACGGCCCAGAGGTGGAAGACGACCTGCATGTGTTCACGAAGATGAACTTCGCTGCCGACCATCCCGCACGCGACATGCAGGATACGTTCTTCGTGGAAAAGCATCCCGACGACGTAACCAAGAACATGCTGCTGCGCTCGCACACCAGCAGCGTGCAGGCCCGCGTGATGGAAACGACACAGCCGCCCATACGCATCATCTGCCCGGGCCGCGTATACCGCAACGAGGCCATCACGGCGCGTGCCCACTGTTTCTTCCACCAGGTGGAGGGTTTGTACATCGACAAGGACGTGTCGTTCACCGACCTGAAGCAGGTGCTCCTGTCGTTTGCCCGCGAACTGTTCGGCGCCGATACCAAGATACGCTTACGGCCGAGCTATTTCCCGTTCACCGAACCGAGCGCCGAGATGGACGTATCATGCTTCATCTGCGGCGGCAAGGGCTGCGGTTTCTGCAAGCATACGGGATGGGTGGAAATCCTCGGATGCGGCATGGTGCACCCGAACGTGCTCGAACAATGCGGCATCGACAGCAAGGTATACAGCGGATATGCCTTCGGCATGGGCGTGGAACGCATCACCAACCTGAAATACCGCATCAACGATCTGCGCATGTTCTCGGAGAACGACGTCCGTTTCCTGCGCGAATTCGAATCGGCAGACTGACGGCCTGACACCGGTTGCACGGATTATGCGGGCTCCCGTCCGCTTGGATCCAAGCCGGGGAATTGCAACCCGCATAATCCGCGCAGTCATCACTTTATACCGCACAAATGGAAGAGAGGCTTTGGAACAGGGAATACATGAAGGTGATGGCAGCAAACTTCTCGCTGTTCTTCGCCTTTTACATTCTCACACCCTTGTTGCCGCTCTACCTCAGCGAGAACTTCCATGCCACGAAGGACGTCATCGGCACCGTGCTCTCGGGCTATACCCTCACCGCCCTGCTCTTCCGCCCGTTCAGCGGATTCGTTGTCGACAGCTTTCCGCGCAAAACGGTGTTGATGGTGTGTTTCGTATTCTTCTTCCTCTTCTTCGCCGGCTACTTGGCTGCAGGTACGCTGTTGTCCTTCACCATTGTAAGGACGCTGCACGGAGGCCCGTTCGGCGCACTGACCGTAGCCAACTCTACCGTGGCCATCGACGTGCTGCCCGGCAGCCGCCGCAACGAGGGCATAGGCTACTACGGACTGAGCAACAACCTCGCCATGGCCATCGCCCCCATTACCGGCATCTTCATCTACCGCTATACCCACAGCTTCGAACTGCTCTTCTGGATTGCGCTGGCGGTGGCATTCGCGGGAATGCTGGCCGCCTCGACCGTCAAGCTGCCGAAGAAAGAGGCGAAGCGCCCACCGGCCAAGAGCAGGCGGCCAGCATTTTCGCTCGACCGCTTCTTCCTGCTCAAGGGATGGATGCTCGGGGCAAACATGGTGTTCGCCGGCTTCTGCTTCGGCGTGCTCAGCAATTACCTTGCCATCTACAGCAAGGAAACCCTGGGCATCACCGGCGGTACAGGCACCTACTTCATGCTGCTATCCGCAGGCCTTATCCTCTCGAGGCTGCAAGGGGGGAAAGCACTCAGGAAAGGGCGTCTCACACACAACGCGGCCGAAGGCATGATCATATCCCTTGCAGGTTATATACTCTTCATCGCCTGTCCCGATGCCTTCGGCTATTACGGCTCGGCCCTGCTTATCGGCATCGGTAACGGCCACCTGTGGCCGGCCTTCCAGAACATGATGATAACGATTGCCGACAGCAACGAACGCGGCACGGCCAACTCGACGATCCTCATCTCGTGGGACATGGGCATGGGTATCGGTATCCTTCTTGGGGGCATCGTGGCCGAACATGCAGGATATGCAGCTGCCTTCCTCACCGTTGCCGCCGTCAATGCCGCGGGTATGGCCATGTTCTTCGGCGCCACCAGGAACTTTTTCTTAAACAGGCAGCAATCTAAACTAACACAAAGCAATACCGGATGACAGAGAAAAAGCAATCGAACGTCGTGGGGGCGGTCATCATGCGCGGGGACAAATACCTGTGCATGCAGCGCACACGCAGCCGCTACCCGTACATTTCTGAACGGTGGGAGTTTCCCGGCGGGAAGGTAGAGGAAGGCGAGAGCCATCACGAGGCGCTGATACGCGAAATAAAGGAAGAGATGGACTGGGACATTTATGTGGGCAGGAAACTGGGGGCAACGGTTTACGAATATCCCGACTTCCGTGTCGGCATCACGCTCTACCTGTGCAAGGCGGGGGACAACGACGACTTCAAACTGCTTGAACACCTCGACTACAAATGGCTGACGAGAGAGGAACTGCCGGCGCTCAACTGGACCGCGGCCGACCGCGAACTGCTACCGCTGCTATAACCCCGCCCCATGGCTGCGCGGGCCCTTCAACACTTGTGCGGAGCAAACAGCTTGGCCATGACAAAGCCGACAAGGAAAATGGTCATCGTGCCGAAGACGATGGCCAAGTATTCGTGTATCCCCGTCTCGGGCAATCCGAGATACGTGTCGGCCGAAATGCATGCAATGACAAACACTCCGCTAATCACACCGACGGCAGCATCGACATTGCGCACCCTGCGCGCCATAAAACCAAGCAGGAACAACCCCAGCATGCCCCCGCTGAAAACGGACGACAGCTTCCACCAGGTATCCAATATGCTGTTTACATTTACAAGCACCAAAGCCACGGCAGCCCCAAGCAGCCCGATTACCACTCCCGACAGCTTAAGCACCAGCAGCTTACCTGATTCAGCCGGGCACTTTACAATACGCTGATAGTAATCTGTAAGCACGATGGTAGACGAGCTCGTCAGACTGGTAGCCACCGTGCTCATACCGGCTGCAAAGACAGAAGCAATCAGCACGCCGGTCATTCCCGTGGGCAGTTGCTGCACTATGAAATAAGGGAACACGAAGTCGGCCTTCAAACCTTCAGCCGGCAACTGCCACGGATTTACATAATAATAGGAATAGAGGCACGTGCCGATTAAAAAGAATACAGCCGAAACCGGGATAAACAGGTAGCCCCCGAAAAGAGCCGAAAACTTAGCATCGCGCATCGACCTGGCCGTATGGTAACGCTGCACGTAGTTCTGGTCGATGCCATAATTCTGGAGATTGGTGAAGATGCCGTAAACCAAGCAAACCCAAAACGTCGACTCGCCCAGTTGTGAGCCGAAACTCCCCAATGAAAACTTGCCGGCATCCCACGCAATAGAAAAAGCCTGCCCGGGGCCGCCGGGCATCGAGAACAGCAGAACGCCCAGACAAGCGATTGCGCCGCCTATCATGATGAATCCCTGGACGGCTTCCGTCCAGATCACCCCACGCAGGCCGCCCATCATCGAATAAAGAATGATGGCAAAGCTCGTCACCAGGATAACGGCATTCAGGTTCCACCCCAACAGCAGGTTCATCGGCAACGCCAACAGGAATATGATGGCACCGGTACGCGAAACCTGCGTCAACAGATAGCAGGCCGAGGCATACCACCGCGCCCAGCTGCCGAAACGGCGTTCGAGAAAGCCATAGGCCGAGACGCTGGTCTGCCGGCGGTAAAAGGGGACAAACCACCGGGCTGCTATCCACGAAGCAATGGGTATCGACAGGCTGAACACAAACGCATTCCAGTCGCCGGCATACGATTTCCCCGGGTATCCGAGGTAACTTATCGAGCTGACATAAGTAGAGAATATCGACATGCCCACCACCCATCCGGGAATGCTGCGCCCTGCCGACATAAAGTCGTCAGAAGTAGATTTCCTACGGAAAAAGGAACTGCCCATCAACACGATTCCGCCCGTGAAGACGAGGAACAGGATAAAATCAACTATGTGCATAAATAAAGAGTAACCGGCCGCGAAGTTACGAAATCTATCCGACATGACAAACACATCGGACAGTTTTCTGCTTTAAAAGCCATAAAAGCAAAAAAACGGCCGACTGTGATTTTTTATTACAACGGCCTCTACAGGGCACCCACCGTTCAAAAACATTTGCCGCTCGGACCGGAGAAGGATTTTTTTAGATTAAGGATTAGGGATTATGGATTAAGGCTTGATGGTTTCGGGGGATCCTTAATCCTTAATCCTTAATCCATAATCCTTAATCCAGAACATCCATAATCCGGGAATCGTACAAGCATCTTGTACATACAGCGGCAAGCTCATGTTGTTAATCCGCTAATCTGTAAAAGCGTTCTGAAAGCCTGTATGCCTTGATGATTAATGTCCATTGTTTCCACCTCTTCCAGATAGCGCTCCGCATGTTCGCGGTCGCCCAATCCGCAATATCCCAAGGCCAGCATATAGCGGCAGTGTATTTGGTTTTTCTTGTCGAGCGAGTCATCCCAAATAAGCAAGTCGGGCAGCGAGACGGCAAAGAAGTCCATCACCACTTGTTCGAAGAGGTGTTTTTTGCCGTAGTTCACCAATTTATAGAAACGCCCATTGGCCTCATCCTTCCTGCCCAGCCTGAGCAGGGCCAGCCCCTGATAGAAAATCTTATCGGGCTTGGCGTCGTTGTAATACATGGCCGCGGCAGGCTCTTGCGGGCCCTCCGTGGCACGTTCCCAACATGCACGTGCCTTCATCTGTTCGCCGAGCATCCCGTAAGCGCACCCGAGTAAATAATAGAAGTCGTTCTCCTGCGCCCCATGCAGTTTGCCTTCGCCAAGATGGTGCGGATAGTCGAGACACTGGTTGAGCAGCGCGATGGCCAACACGCCGTCGCCGGTGGCCAATGCCTTCTTTGCCAGCTCCACGCGGCACGCCTGATATTGTGCCGGCACCTTGCCTTCGCCCCCCTCCCACGGGTGGAAGATATGGCCATCGAGCAGCTTCATGGCCTTCTTGTAATCGCCCGTCTGGTTCAGCAATGTGATTTTCTCGAGCAGCAGGTCGTCGCGTTGGGCAATGAGCGCGGGATACTGTTCCAGCAGTGCCAAGCGGTAGGCATGCGGTTTCTGCATGCGCTTATACAGCTGGTCGAGCTCCATCAGGATGCGCGCATCGGAAGTGTCGAGTGCGAAAGCCCGTTCCATGCAGTCGAGCGCCCGCAGCTCCTCGCCCCGCTTGTTGAAATATCCCAAAGCCAAATTGCGCCACACGGTGGGGAAAGCGGGGTCGAGTTCGGCCGAGCGCTCCCAGTACTCCATAGCCACATCATACTGACGCTTGTCGTAATACAGGCAGCCGAGGTAGTAATAAGCCTTAGCCCCGCCGGGGTTCGCACTTACGGCACAGAGCAGGGCTGGCACATCCTCCAAGCGGTTGGGGAAGCAGCAATAGGCATCACACTGCTCGGCCTGCACGAAAGAAGCCTTAGCCGCGGCAGTATCGCCCAGGCGCGACTGTGCCCAGCCAATATAATAATGTGTCATGGGGTGCAGCGATACGGCCCCGCACGACCGTAGCACCCGTATGGCTTCATCCCAGCAGCCGGCCTGTGCATAATCGAGCGCCAGCTCATGGTAGTTGAGCGCCTCGCCGTGCATCAACTCATGGATAGCCTCCAACTGGCCGGCGTGTCCCATCAGATAGAGTTCGAAACGCACGCCGTAGTTGAAACGGTCGGCTTCGAGCGATGCCTCAGCCAATTCTGCCGCCCCGGCAGTGCGCTGCATCTTGCGCAGGATGGCCATTTTCAGTGCACGTGCCTTATGGTTGTGCCAGTTGTTCAGCAAGCAGCGGTCCACCTCGTCGAGCGCATCGTCGAGCCTTCCCTGCATCACGCTGAGCTGGGCAGCCTGCAGATAGCCGGCATCGGCCCATGCCTTGTTCCATGTCGACTTCCAGAAAAGGCTGTAAGCCTCGGCAAGTTTGCCTTGATACTTCAAGCTCAGGGCCAAGTGGTACAGCGGCTCACCATCATAAGGATTCGGATTGCGCTTCATCAGCACCTTAACGGCACGGCGCAGATAACGCTCAGCCATGTCGAAACGGCCGCGGCGCAGATACCACAGCCCCATTTGGTTGTTGCAACGGCTGTCGGCAGGGTCGCGGCGCAGCGCCTCTTCATAGTAATCGAGCGCGCTCCATGTGGCATGGCGATACTGCTCGAGATGCAGCCCCGTGAGATACAGCTGGTCAACGGTCTTGGTGTCGGCAGGCGGCAGCGCAGCCTCGGCAGCATCGGGTATCGGGCGTATTTCGTCGGGTTCGGCATGCCATGAGAGCACCTCCGCCAGTTCGCCGGCCCGCTCATAAGAGGGTTTGGCCAGCATCAACGTCAGCTCGCCCAACCGGCTGCCGCCTACGTCGACGGTCTCGTCGAACACGTATTCGGGCGAAAGTTCTACCCTGCGGTTGTAAAACACACGGCCGTCGTCGTGCAACAGCAGTACGCTTACCTCCTGCCGGCTTGTGGCCAGCACCTTGATGTTCACGCCGCCCCCGGCCTCCTCGATGTTGAGCACAAAATCTTTCGAGGCATTCTTCACCACGCCCAGGTCGCGGTAAGGCATGAAATACTGCGTAAAGAATTTCTCCTCGAACGGCATCAGCCATGAGAAGTCGGGCTGGTTCTCCGTATATACACCGGCCATCAGTTCGATATACGGCCCGTCTTCATCGGTCAGGTTGCGGTCCCACGCCCTTCCGAAGTCGCCGTTGCCCCATGTCCATTGCTTTTTTCCGGGCGAGAAATGGTTGCTCGCCACATGGAGCATGCCCCCCTTCGAATCGTTCTCGTAGCCTCCCTCGAAATTGTATTTCGAATTGACTGCCATATAACTTGTAGGTACCTTGATGTTTTTATAGTTGGAGATGTCGATACCGGCCGAATAGTCCATCTTATAATAAGTACCCGTAGCGATGGGGAACGAGCTGACGGCACGCTTACCGTGGTCGAACACGGCATTGATGTCGGGTGGGAACACGCTCTGGTAGTCGTCGTTCACAGCTACGGCGGGATTAGCCCACCAGAGGAACGTCTGCGGCAAGTCGGTACGGTTGTACAGCACGCCCTTGATCTCGAGATAGGCACAGCCCGGACGCAATGTGAAGCCAGCCATCCCCTTTTGATGGAACATGCGTTCCATCTCGTTCACCCATACCGTCACCGAGCCGTCGGCGTTCTCCTCGATAGTTGAGTCGACGGGCAGGAAAGTGCTGGGACGGTGATGCTGCGGCCAGTTGAACTCTATGCCGCCGCTTATCCACGGCCCCGTAAGCCCCACCAGTGCAGGCTTTATCACATGGTTATAATACACAAAATGGCGTTGTTTTATTTTGTCGTATGCCATCTGCACCCGTCCGCCCAATTCGGGCAGTATCATCACCTTGATATATTCGTTCTCCAAGTATACAGCCCGGTATTCCCGGTCTACTTTCGTATCGCTAATCGATTCGACGACGGGATAGGGATATACCACGCCGCTCGACCCTTGATACACACGTTTTTCCAAGAAGATAGGGTTCTTCTCCGCCCTTCCTATCTCATAAGTAGGAATCGTAACGATTTCTCTCCACACTCTCATCATTGTCGTATTGTTAATTTGTTAATCCGTTAATTTGTTAATCCGTTAATTTGTTAATCCGTTAATCCGTTAATTCCCGTTCCAGTTCCTCCAAACTTTTCCCCTTTGTCTCAGGCAGCCTCCGCCAAAAGAAGAGGAAGCCGGCAAGACAAATGAAGGCATAAATCCAGAAAGTGCCGCTGCTGCCGAGATGGGCGTTAAGCGACGGGAAGGTGAACGTAAGCGTGGTGCACCCCACCCACAGGGCAAAAGTACACGTAGCCATCGCCACGCCGCGTACACGGTTGGGGAATATCTCGGCCAGCAACACCCACGTAACGGGGCCCAGCGACATGGCATAACAGGCAATGGCAGCCACCACAAGGACAACCATGAAGAAACCCGTGATATGGAAGTGATAACCAGTGCCCAGTATAAAATAAATAACTCCAAGCCCGCCCGCACCGAAAAGCATCAGCGAACGCCGCCCCCAACGGTCGACCGTATAGAGGGCCACAATGGTAAACACGACGTTGGCAATACCCGTGATGACGATGTTGAACAATACATCACCCACACTGTAGCCGGCTGCCGAAAATATCTCCTGCGCATAATTGAAGATGACGTTCGTGCCACACCACTGCTGGAAGACAGCCACGACAACACCCAACAACAAAACGAACGAATACCTTTTCGTGAACAAGGCGCGCAGCCCGCCCTTCTCTACGGCACACTCGGCCCTGACGGTTTCGCGGATATTCGCCAGTTCGGTTTGGGCATAGGCTTCGCCGCCTATACGGCACAAGGTTTCCATCGCCTTGTCGCCCATGCCCTTGATGGCCTGCCAGCGCGGACTCTCAGGGATGAAGAAAGCAAGCAACAGGAATGCGGCAGCAGGGACGGTCTCTGCCCAGAACATCCACCGCCAGCCCATCTGCCCGTTCCATGAGGCCAGGATATCCACGCTGGTAAAACCTTCGGGTATCGGCTCAGCCAACAGCCAATTGACAAGCTGCGCACCGAGGATGCCCAGCACGATGGTCATCTGATTGAGCGATACAAGCTTGCCGCGGATGGCCGAGGGCGAAATCTCGGCAATATACATCGGCGACAAAGCCGATGCGACACCGATACCAACGCCGCCGATGAAGCGCGCTATATTGAACAGGATAAAATCATCGAACAACCCCGTGGCTATGGCCGATACCGTGAACAGCACTGCAGCCACGATAAGCAACGGCTTACGCCCGTACTTATCAGCCAACGCACCGGCCACCATCGCCCCGCCAAGGCAGCCAACTAATGCCGTAGACATGGCTACGCCCTGCATCACCGGACTTGATGAAATATCAAAATACAACTCGTAAAACGGCTTGGCACCGCCAATCACAACCCAGTCGTAACCGAAGAGCAGACCGCCCATGGCCGATACCAAACAGATGAAATAGATAAATGCTTTGTTCATATTGTTATTATTTATTTTTTCATGCTGCAAAAATAAGAAGAATATCGTACAACAAAAATAGAAAAAGCAGTCGAAAAGATGGATTATTTTATTATCTTTGCACCCAAGCCCACAATGAACAGGTAAAACGGTTACACATTATTATATATATCATATATGAAAGACGGTTTCTCCGGTGAACGCTCAATCGTTCTGCCCGAAATGATTATCGAAATGGAGCGCCAAGACCCCTTGGTAAGCAGCCTTTACATCACCGATATAGGCTACTACCCGCATGCCTGCCACCACTTCTGCGAACGCCATGAGCCTATACGGCAAAACGTGCTCATCTATTGCGTGGAAGGTTCGGGATGGTACCGGGTGGATGACTGCAGATTCGAAGTGGAGGCCAACCAGTTCTTCATCCTCCCTGCCGGCAGCCCGCATGCTTACGGCTCGAATGCCGACCGGCCGTGGACCATCTATTGGGTACACTTCACGGGCGACCATGCAGCCGTCTATGCACAAGGGGCACTGCGCCCGCAGGACGTGAAACCCAGCGTCCACTCGCGCATCAGCGACCGCAACAATATCTTCGAGGAAATTTTCAATACCCTCACAGCCGGCTACGACCGCGAAACGCTGCGCTACGTTTCTTCGCTGCTGCACTATTACTTGGCATCGATGCGCTACATACAGCAGTTCAGGGCTTCTAACGACACTGCCGCGAAGAACGGGACGGAAACGGCAGAAACACTGCTCACCACAGCTGCCATCCACTATATGAAAGAGAACATCGAGAAACGGCTGGCACTGAAAGAAATGGCCGATTACATCGGATTCTCACCCAGCCACTTCTCCGCCCTGTTCAAGCAGCAGACAGGACAATCGCCCCTAAACTACTTCAATCTGCTGAAAATACAGGCTGCATGCAGGATGCTACAAGAAACCAACATGAAAATCAACCAGGTGTGCCATAAGGTGGGAATCGCCGACAGCTATTACTTCTCCCGGCTTTTCACTAAAATCATGGGCATGTCGCCAAAGCAATACAAAATAACGAGGCATTCCTAAACGCAATTCACAAATATTTCGTACCTTTGCACTTGTTTTTCGAAATAATGCGATAGAAAAGTTAAAAAGAAAAATGGACAAACCGCTGGTGTTCAAGCCTAGACTGGCTAAGACTCTGAAGAATTACAATCAGAAAGCTTTCATGGCCGACCTCATGGCCGGCATCATCGTAGGTATCGTGGCGCTGCCATTGGCCATCGCTTTCAGCATTGCTTCGGGCGTTACTCCCGAAAAAGGCATCATCACGGCCATCGTGGCAGGGTTCATCATCTCCATGGCCGGAGGCAGTAAGGTACAGATAGGCGGCCCCACGGGTGCTTTCATTATCATCATTTACGGCATCATACAGCAATACGGCCTCGAAGGGCTTACCATCGCCACGCTCATGGCCGGCGTATTCCTCGTGCTATTCGGCTTGCTCCGCTTGGGAACCATTATTAAGTACATACCCTACCCTATTGTGGTAGGCTTTACCAGCGGTATCGCCGTCACCATCTTCACCACGCAAATAAAAGACCTCTTGGGCATGGACATCTACTCCATGCCAAGCGATTTCATCGGGAAATGGGTATGCTATGCCCGCCAAATGGCTGCCATCGACCCATGGACAGCCGCGACGGGTATCCTGAGCGTGGCCATCATTGCCGGATGGCCCAAGCTCTGTACGCTTAATTCGAGACGCGCGGCGCTCAACAAGATACCCGGCTCGCTCGTAGCCATCATCGTGATAACCATTGCCGTACTGCTGCTTAAACAATATGCAGGCATTACCTCCATAGAGACCATCGGCGACCGATTCGCCATATCCAACGACCTGCCCGACGCACAGGTGCCCCTCTTGTCATGGGAAGCCATCAAGGCGCTTGTTCCGCCGGCCATCACCATCGCCATCCTCGGTGCCATCGAAAGCTTGCTGTCCGCCACCGTGGCCGACGGAGTTATAGGCGACCACCACGATTCCAACACCGAACTGATAGCGCAAGGCATGGCCAATCTCGCCTCGCCCATCTTTGGAGGCATCCCCGCCACGGGTGCCATCGCCCGCACGATGACCAATATCAACAACGGCGGACGCACCCCCGTAGCCGGTATCGTGCATGCCGCAGTATTGTTGCTGATATTCCTCTTCCTGATGCCCTTGGCACGGTATATCCCGATGGCCTGCCTGGCCGGCGTACTGGTAATCGTGAGTTACGGTATGTCGGGCTGGCGCTCTTTCCTTGCGCTGATGAAAAACCCCAAGAGCGACGTCATCGTGCTATGGGTCACCTTCCTACTCACCATCCTCTTCGACCTCACCATTGCCATCGAGGTGGGTATTGTCATTGCTTGCCTGCTCTTCATGCGGCGCGTGGCAGAGGTTACCGACGTGAAAGTAATCAGTGACGAAATCAACCCCGACGAGGAGGACAGCGATTTACAGCTCGGGAATCTCGAACACCTCACCATTCCCGAGGGCGTGGAGGTATACGAAATCAACGGGCCCTTTTTCTTCGGTGCCGGGAACCGCTTTGAGGAGGTCATGGCATCATTCGGCGACCGCCCGAAGGTGCGCATCATACGCATGCGCAAAGTTCCTTTCGTCGATTCTACCGGCATCCACAACCTCACGAACCTCTGCCAAATGAGCCGGAAAGAAGGCATACAGATAGTGCTTTCGGGCGTTAACCCTGCAGTGCAGGCCACGCTGCAGAAGGCCGGTATCGACCGTATGGTTGGCGGGGAGAACATCTGCAGCCATATCAATCTGGCACTCGACCGGGCCCGCGAGATTACCGGTTCATAATAACGCCTCCCCCACAGCCAGCAGATAAGGCGCGCACTTTTTTTTAGTTTACATGCAGGATATTCGAAAACTATTTGCTATCTTTGCATCCGGATGAAATAAAGGGACAGCACGGCGGTTCCAAGTTTCTCAACAAACACCAAAGCGCCCCCGCAAGGGGCACTTCTTTCAATTAACAATCATTTTATACTATAATGGACATTACCGAAAGATTTATCAATTACACCAAGTTTGATACCCAGTCGTCGGAAGAAAGCGACAGCGTGCCAAGCACCCCGAAACAACTGGTTTTTGCAGAATACCTTAAAAACGAACTTATCCGCGAAGGATTGGACGACGTGGAGCTCGACGAGAAAGGGTATATCTACGCTACGCTGAAAGGAAACGTAAAAGGCAACATACCAACCATCGGCTTCATCTCCCATTATGATACCAGCCCCGACTGCAGCGGTGCCGGCGTAAATCCCAGCATTGTGCGCAACTACGACGGCAGCGACATTCTGCTGAGCGAAGGCATCGTATCCAGCCCTAAGAAATTTCCGGAACTGCTCAACCATGTGGGCGAAGACCTCATCGTGACCGACGGCCACACACTGCTGGGAGCCGACGACAAGGCGGGCATCGCCGAAATCGTACAGGCAATGTGCTATCTGCGCGACCACAAGGAAATAAAGCATGGAAAGATCCGCGTGGCGTTCAACCCCGACGAGGAAATCGGAAAGGGAGCACACCACTTCGACGTGGAGAAGTTTGGTTGCGAATGGGCTTATACCATGGACGGAAGCGACTTAGGCAACTTGGAGTTCGAGAATTTCAATGCGGCCAGTGCGAAGGTTTCCATCAAGGGCATCAGCGTGCATCCCGGCTATGCCAAGGGAAAAATGGTAAACGCCAACCGCTTGGCTGCCGAGTTTGCCGCTATGCTGCCTGGCGACGAAACACCCGAAACGACAGAGGGCTATCAAGGTTTCTACCACTTACTAAGCATCAACAGCAATACAGAACAGGCAAAACTGTCGTATATCATACGCGACCACGACCGCAATAAGTTTGAAGAGCGAAAACGCTTCATGGCAGACTGCGCGAAACTTATGAACGAGAAATACGGCGAGGGGACAGCCGAAGCCGAGATAAAAGACCAGTATTACAACATGAAGGAGAAAATAGACCCCAACATGCATGTAATCGACCTCGTTTTGAAAGCTATGCAAGAATGCGGCATTGCCCCGCGCGTGGAGCCAATCCGCGGCGGAACCGACGGGGCACAATTGTCGTTCCGCGGGCTGCCCTGCCCCAATATCTTTGCAGGGGGCGTGAACTTCCACGGGCCTTACGAGTTTGTAAGTATCCAATCAATGGAAAAGGCCATGCAGGTAATCGTTAAGATCTGCGAACTGACAGCCGGATACAACGACTGAGCATAGGAACAACAAGACCGGTGGAAGGCAGGCAGGGGGGCCATGTATTATCTGGCATTGGCTAAGGCTTCCAGCGAATCTTCTTCGCCTACCACCCAAATGATGTCCCCTTTACCGAACTCATGATGAGGAGCGGGTTGCGAGAGATTCTCCTTCCCCTCCTCTATCCCTACCACCATACAGTTGTAACGGTTGCGGATACCGCTCTCCTGCAATGTTTTCCCTACAAACGGGCTATTGCCCGTCAGCACGATTTGGCGAAGTTTCATTTCGCGCTTCTCCAAATCCGGGTCGTCCCCGTAGACTTCCTCTTTCAATGCAATGCCGAATTTGGACAGTTGCTCGTCGCTGCCTATCACCTGAATCCTGTCGCCAGGAAATATCATATAATCCCCGTCGGGAATATTCAAACGGCGGTTAGCGCGCAGGATACTACTGACATGCACCCCGTACTTCCTCCCTAACGACAGATGACGCAACGTACACCCCGACCACTGTGAACCAAGCGGGACATCGAAATCGGCCATGTGCACGTCGCGGTCGAGCAGATGGCCTTCGTAAAGAGGACGCCGCTTTCCGTGCACCTGCGCCTCGATGTCGCGCGAGCGCAGGTTCTGCACGAACAACCGCTCCATCCTTATCGAACTATGCTTGAGCGACCGCGACAATATCATTGCAAGAATAAGCGCCAAGGCTATGCTGACCATCAGCGCATTGGTAAAACGGCTGAGGTAATTGACGATATAAAAAATGAATGCACAGGCAATCACCACACGCACAATCACCGTGAAAATGAGCGGGAGATGGTTCATACGGCTTTCAGCCCACAGTGCCTTGAACTCGTCGCTGCGGTTTTTCTTCATTACAATTGCCCGCAAGAACGGGGATATGGCCAACACCGTAAGGGTGCCGGTGATGCCATTAGCCACCCAATGCATTTCCCATCCGGGAAGCAAGCGGCGGAAGAACGGCAACACGAAAGTGAACATCACCATGATGGCCGCAGAGGAAAGTATCGAATAAACCAACGTGTTGCGCAACATCTGCCACAACAGCCTCTTCCACTTACTCTGGGAATTGCCGTCGGAAGGGTGGCTCAATGTAATGTTGTTCAACATGGCAATAACACGCTGAGGCAACCGGCGCTCCATGGCTCCATAACACGGCATGGCCAAGCGTATCATATAAGGCGTGAGGAAAGCCGTTATCACGCTGACTGCTACAACCACCGGATAAAGAAAACCGCTGATAACGCCAAGCGACAAGCCCAACGAGGCAATAATAAAAGCAAATTCGCCGATTTGCGCCATGGAGAAGCCACACCTCATCGCCGTTTTCAGCGGCTGTCCGCTAAGCAAATAACCGAACGAGCCCAACACGGCCTGTCCGGCCAGTATCGTCAATACAAGCACGGCTATCGGGAAGGCATAACTTACGAGCACCTGCGGGTCGACCAGCATTCCCACGGAAACAAAAAAGATGGCCCCGAACAAGTTCTTCACCGGCTCTACCAAGTGGATTATCTTATCGGCTTCGACCGTCTCTGCCAGTATACTGCCCATGACGAAAGCGCCGAAAGCACTGCTGAAACCCACACGCGTAGACACAACCGCCATCAGGCAACAAAGCCCCAATGAAACGATAAGCATCACCTCGTCGTTTATCAACTTGCGGACCGAGCGGAAAAAAGCCGGGATAACAAAGATGCCAACCAAGAACCACAACACCAGAAAGAAACCGATGCGCAGCACGCTCTCGATCACCTGCCCCCCGTCGGGGGCACCGCCGCCCGCTACAGCCGACAGCATCACCATCAGCACAATGGCCAATATGTCTTCGAGTATGAGCACGCTCATCACAAGCCCCGCAAAACGCTGTTGGCGCAACCCCATATCGTCGAAAGCCTTGTAGATAATCGTTGTGGAACTCATGGCCAGCATACCGCCCAGAAAAACACAGTCGATTTGTTTCCAGCCGAACAAGTGCCCCACGGTAACGCCCAGTGTCATCATGCAAAAGATGATAGTACAGGCCGCTATAACCGGCGCAGCACCCATTTTCAAAATCTTTTTAAACGAGAACTCGAGCCCGAGAGAGAACAACAAGAATATCACACCGATGTCGGCCCACATATTCACATCTATCTTGTCAACGACAGACATGGTGTAAGGCACTTGTGAACTGACCAAGAAACCGGCTACAATATAACCCAATACCAGCGGTTGCTTAAGTTTCTTGAATAATAAGGTAACTGTTCCGGCAACTACCAGTATCAGTGCAAGGTCTTTTACTAATGCAGGCAATTCAGACATACTCCGTTCGTTTAAATTATTAGTACCACTGCACGGCGTTGCTGTAACTGCTCCGCTTGTCGTATTTCAAGGCATCGGTTAGTGTCGCTGCATTACAACGGAACGAGAAGTTGTAGCTGGTATAAGGCGACAATACCACCGAGCACGACATATTGAAGCAATGCAGATCACGCGCAAGAGAGGCCGTTGTCATGGATATCTTATGATTTTCGAAATCGTATCCCGAAGAGAAACTGATGTTCCACCCGTCGCTGATGCGTATGTTCCCGCTGAAATTGAGCGTCTGCGTAAACTTATAAGGATAGCGCATGCGGTCGTAATCGAAACTGCCGCCGGTATTCTCGCGCATCGTTATACCATAACCGAACGAAAGCGACCAAGGGATGCTGAACGCCATATAGCCGTCTTCGTCGGTCTCCGCCTTGCCGGCATTCTCCTTACGTGCCCCCCGCTGCCCGTCCTGCATAGACTTGTCCTCGTTGGTTTCGCGCTCGTATTCATCCTCGTCTTCATCCTGTTTATGCCTGTCGCGCCCCCGGTCATTCTTCTCCACCTTTTCTCCGCGCAGCCATTTGAAGAAGTTGGCCACTTTATTATTGTCGAGCGTATACGAAAGGTTCTGCGACATGCCTTGGAAACGTCCGAACTTGCCTTGGCTGTAGCGGGTAGTATGGTCGCTCACGCGGGGATTCCCGTTTTCGTCCAGCTCGTAGGCATACGTAGCAAATACGGCATTGAGGTTGAGTGTATAACTCTTTGAGAGCTTCAGCCGCAAACGCGTGCTGAGGTCGCTCCACGGGCGTATGTCGCTCGCCATGTTGTAAGACATACTGGCGCCGAGTTCGTCGATGATGCTTATCTTCTTCGAGCCGACAGAGTCGGCATCCGAACGCACTTTCATCTCGATATTGTTCGATACGTCCATCGATATGCTCCCCGTCTTTCCACGTCCCGGCACGCCGAAAAGCCCCGTGGAATAAGGCGAATACTCTACCAGCGACACATTGCCCTCCGCATCGGTCTTCTGGTAAGTCTGATAATAACCGTAACGGCTTGCACTGAAGTCGGGCGCATAGTTGAAGCCCACTTGCGGTGTGAATACATGGCGGATGGCAATGATTTTATCGCCGAAGATTTTTCTGCTGGGAATATATGAACCGTACAACTTGGTCGAAGCGCTCACGCTCATGCTCCAGTTATAGATATTGTAGAAGCCGTCGACGGTATCCGCCACTTCCTTTTGTACCGTCTCATCCCACGAACGCATCACCTTATTGGTATACATGCGGTCGGTGAAGTTGAACGAAGGATTGATGTTAAGATAGCCGAACAGGGTGAAATTGCCGCTGACGGGGATATTGTGCTGCATGCCGTTGCGCCAGTCGCGGGTCAGGCGCGAGTGCATCAGCTTGTCTTCCTTGGTTGATATCGAGTTGCTCAGATGCCCGGTATAGCTCATTGAGATTTTCTCGTACCACCTCTCCTTACCAGCCATTTTCTTCCGCTTAAAGGGATAGAAGCGCGAGATAGATACATTCACGTCGGGCAAGGTAAGGGCAATGGTCGAGTCGCGCATGTTCTGGTTGAGGTTCATCGTTGTCGAGAGCGTCATGCCTATGCTCGAGAATGTGTTCGACATGCTGACCGACGAGGTACGCGTACTCTGCGTATAGCTTTGTGGGTTATACATCGACGTTAGGTTATTGCGCTCATAGCTCGACGTTGCAAAGTTGACACTGGCCGATAGCGTCCGGAAAGGATTGGCTTTCGCGTCCTGCCGGTGGCTCCACTGTATTTTAAAACTCGTCTGCTTGGCATAGTCGGGCATATTCTTCTCCCCGTTGATGGTATTCTGATAGCTGGCATAAAAGCTGCCGCTGTAACGGTAGCGCTTCCGGTAGTTCGAGGCGGCCGAAAGCCCCCACGACCCCTTGGTGTAGATTTCGCCCAGCAGTTTGAGATCCATCTTGTCGCTGAGGGCAAAGTAATAGCCGCCGTCACGCAAGTAAAAGCCGCGCTCTGTCTCATCGCCATAGGTAGGCATGATGAATCCGCTCGAATAACTTTTCGTAAAGGGGAAGAAACCGTAGGGAATGGCAAAAGGCAGCGGCACGTCGGCCACTACGAGATAGGCCGGGCCGAAAACGACGTCCTTCCCCGGGCGCACCTTGGCCCTTGACAAGGCGAGATAGAAGTCGGGGTGCGCTTCGTCGCAGGTGGTATACCGCCCATGCTGCAGGAATATTTCGCCCTGTGCATTCCGTTTAGACAGTTGGCTGGTCAGGAATCCGTCTTGCTGGGCCGTATATACATCGCTAATCAGGCCTTTCTTTGTCTTGAAGTTGAAGGCCATCGTATCGCTCTCGTACGTATCGTTGCCCAGCTTGAATACCGGTGTGCCTTTCTTTCCTTTTGCATTTGCGCCGGCAGTATCGATAACGCCGGTGGCATGTACCAGACTGCTGTCCAGGTTCATGTATATCTTTTCGCTCTTTAAGTCCATGTCCTCATAGGTAACGTGCGAGTTGCCGTAGAGGTGCGCCTGCCCCGTAGCTCCCTCGTAAGTAAGCGAGTCGTCGGCAGAATAGTGCACGGGGGCGTTGATTCCGTTCTTTCGTTTGCGGTTCAGGCTGTCGTATGCGAGCGAGTCATCCACAGCCTTGTTATGTTTATAAATCAAGAGCTGCAGCGAATCCATTCCCGTTGTATCCGGTTCGCTGCCTTTCACGGGTGCAACCGCCATTCCGGCAACACTGTCCGCACGAACGGAATCGGCATTCTTGGCGACAGTATCTGCCTTCACAGCCGCCTGCTTCCCGTTTCTGAAAGCGCCTGGAGGCACTGCTGCCATCATAAACATGAAAGCGGAAAGCAACAGAAAAATGAATGTCTTCTTTCTCACGGCTGCAAAATTACGCAATAAAAGCCGAAAATCATTCAGATTGCACGAATTTAACGTAAATTATTTCGCCCTGTTCATTCGAATATACCGGCCCATGCAAGGAAACGTTTCACGCCGTCGCCGCCAAACTTCCCGAGGCTCCTGGCTGCCTGTTCCACTGTCTTTTCACGGTTGAGTTCCGATTTGCTGTAAAACTTGTCTGCATAGCAGATTACCTGTTCTTCGAGCGTCTCCGGCAGGAAGTCGCAATGCGGCAAAGGCAACTGCTGCCGCTCGATGTCGGCAAGCGATATGCCGGCACCCGTATGCCGTTCGCAAACACGGGCATGCCGCGGGAAGCCTTCGGCCCGCAACAGTTCAGCCCCTAACACGCCGTGCCGGATATAAGCTTCCGTACCGAAGCACTGTATGCCGGGAGCATCCGTACGGAAGATGCCGAGGTCGTGGAGCATGGCGGCCTCTTCTATAAACTGTCTGTCGAGCGAAAGCTCCGGATGCCGGGCGGCAATCAGCAGTGCCCTCGACGCAACGGCCTTGCTGTGCACCAATAAAATCCGCCGGAGTTCGTTCTCCGACGGATAATATTTGTCTATTATTTTCTGATAATCCACCAGCATCAGTGCGCCCTTTCTATCCAGCCCAGGTTATCGCCACGGCGGACCTTAGCACCCTGCTTGGCCGACACCTCTACCAATTTGCCGCCGAGACAAGCCGGGACAGGCACGATTTCGCCCCACGGGGCCTGAATATAGCAGAAGATGTCGCCTTCCTTGTATTGCTGCCCGATGAACGGGTCTAAACACGGTGCGCCCTCGCCTTCGCCCGAGAACTCGTAGTACACCTGCCCTGCTACGGCAGCCGTTATAGGGTCGGCCTTGGCATGCTTGAAAGCAGCCAGTTCCTCCACGCTCAACTTTGTGCCGAGCTTCTCGTCTTTCGCCTTCTGCAAGTCGGAAAGGAAATTCTTTTTAGCCTGCCCGCTCTTATAGTTACGGTATTGTTCGGGGTGCATGGCCAGTTCGAAGAGTTCCTCGTCGTCAGGCCCGTACTCCCATCCGTTGTCATCCATTTCCTTGCGGAAGCCGTCGAGCGCATTGGGAATCAGCGTATGCGGGTCGTCGTCTGTAAACTTGAAGCCCTGCTTCTCTGCCAGTGCCACGAGAGCGGGGTCGATTGTGCCGGGAATCTTCCCGCTCTTGCCGAGTATCATGCCCCACATCGAGTCGTCCATCATCACGAAGCGGCCCTTTCCTTGCTCTATCGTGAGCAGGTTCATCAGGGCGATGTTCTTCACATACTGCGAGAACGGCGTAACGAGTGGCGGGTACCCCACACGCGGCCATACATATTCCACCTCTTGGAACAGCTTCACCAGCAGGTCGTCAACCTGCAACTCCTGCTCCCCTTTCTGCACGCGCAGCTTATTGATGATGCTGTGGATGCCGCCGAGGTCGGCCATCAGCGACCCCATCATGCCTCCGGGCAATCCGCAACCGAGCAACAGGCTCGACATGTGCTTGTTGGCAGGGTTGATGAAGTAGCCCAGCCATTCGTCGATAAACTCCTGCGTAAGCGAGCGCGCCTGCATATAGGCATTCATATTGATGTCGGCCACCTCGAACCCCTCGTTCCTCAGCATGCTCTGCACCGAGATAATATCGGGATGCACCTTGCCCCAGGAGAGCGGTTCGATGGCTGTATCGATAATATCGGCCCCGTTGTTGCACACTTCGAGGATAGAAGCCATCGAAAGCCCCGGGCCGCTGTGGCCGTGGTACTGGATGATGATGTCGGGATATTTTGTCTTGATGGCCTTGGTAAGCGCGCCCAGCAGCGCCGGCTGGCCGATACCGGCCATGTCCTTCAGGCAGATTTCCTTGGCACCGGCAGCAATCACCTGGTCGGCGATTTCACAATAATAATCGACCGTATGCACTGGCGAGGTGGTGATGCAGAGCGTTGCCTGCGGCGTCATTCCGGCCTCGGCTGCCCACCGGATGCTCGGGATGATGTTACGCACGTCGTTCAACCCGCAGAAGATACGCGGGATGTCTACACCCTGTGCATGCTTTACCTTATACATCAACTGGCGTACATCGTCGGGCACGGGATACATGCGCAGGGCATTCAGGCCACGGTCGAGCATGTGTGTTTTCATGCCTGCCTCATTAAACGGCTTGCAGAAGGCACGTACGGCACCGTTAGGATTCTCGCCGGCCAACAGGTTCACCTGTTCGAAAGCGCCTCCATTGGTCTCTACACGGGCGAAACACCCCATATCGATAATCACCGGGGCAATGCGCTCCAACTGATCTTTACGCGGCTGAAACTTACCCGAAGACTGCCACATGTCGCGATAGACGAGACTGAACTGAATTCTTTTTTTCATATATTTCATTAAGTGGTTATAGTTGTATATTTACTGCAAAGGTAATCATTTTTTATACGGTTTGCAAAAGATTACAAAGTTTTTTCTTTATTTCGTCCAAAAACAGCCCAAACGGTATAAAGCATGTACAAAAATACATTTTTCCGGTTAGTACTGTCGGGATTTTTATAACCCGAGTACGGAGGATAAGCAACTAAGTTCCGCAGTAAAGACGGGAGGCATAGCAGTCCTACCTGAGTTCGGGATAAGGATGT
>DBRC01000081.1:31618-45932 GCA_002305505.1 Prevotella sp. UBA1378
TGGCCAAAAATCATCCGGGCCGCTTTCCTTATATGCCGCCGGATTAGCGCGGGTTCCTTATCCCGAACTGACGTAGTCCTGAAAGCAAGCCAAGGGCAGCAGGCGGATAATGGGCCGGAAAGTTTTATGGCAATATTTCTTTCCGCGGCGGCCGGCTTAACATGATGTCTTTATCCCGAACTCTGGTTTATAGCAACGTTCTTAGGCAAGAGCCGGAATTTTACGGCAAAAAACGGGGAAATCCGCAAAATAAAGTTATCTTTGCACCTGTAAAAACGATTTTATGATGAAACTGAAGGCTTTAACACTATCAGCACTTGCCGCACTTGTATTCCATGCCTGCGGCACAGACAAGGGAACAGGCGACGACGAATCGGCCGTTATCAGCACCCAGAAGAAGCACAAGGGAGACTCGACCGTCTACGGGCTGGCATGCGACGGCTGCACCGATTCGGTCATCGTCTTCCTTCCTAACAGCGGAGGCGACCCTGATACTTTCGACATCATTACCGCCCATCAGCAGCACCGCATCTTCGGGCGCCCGAAGACAGGCGATAAGCTGGCCGTCATGCTTCATCCTGAAGATAAGAACGAAGCCACGATGGTCATTGATTTAGACGACCTGAAAGGAAGCTGGTGTTATCAGGTGATGCCGGAGATGCGCCACAAGGCTGCAATTCCCAGGCGCATGCAGCGCCGCATGCCGGGACACCTGCCCGACTCGGTGAAAGAAAAGTATCTCGTGCCGCGCGAATACGGTTTCAAACTGAAGCGCGAGTATTCGGCCAGCCCCATCGGCCTGCTCCCCCCAAACGCCACGGCCGACGAGACAAGCCCCGTGGAATATCCCGAACAGAAGCTGTATAACGAGTGGAGGATATTCAACGGAAAGCTGATTCTCACCGTCAACGCCGCCAAACTGATGACCGGGGAAAACACGGGAAAGACGGAGAACGATACGGCCGAGATAGTGCTGATGATGCGCGACTCGCTGGTGCTGAAGTTTAAAGACCGCATACAGAGCTATTACCGCAAACAGGGCACGGGAAGAGAGGGGCGTTAGAAATTGAACCCGAAGTTGAGGTAGATGTTCACCCTACGTGTCTTCGTAGAATACCCGACATTGGCATTCACCGGCCCGAACATCGAATTGTAAGCCCACGTCAACTGGTATCCATGGACAAAATCGCCCCGGTAGAGGGACCGTGCTTTTTCCGCATCCATCGAAAAGGCTGCGCGCAGGATGATATAATTATTATCCACCACCCTTTGTTGCAGCTTCACCCCCGCAGCGACGAAAGCATCCCCCGTGTATTCCATCTGCCCGATGCCGGCGAAAGGCAGCTGCTGCTCCACATAATGCCCCGCAAAGTTGCCGCCGATGAAATTGCTCATGCACCAAGGCGTTTCCTTCCCCCACACGATGCGCCCGTAAACCGTCGGCTGCATCGTCAGCCGGTTACTCAGCCGCATGGCAATGCGCCATCTCCCGTCGATGGCCTGTAGGGGGAAATGGGCACGGTAGCTCGCGAAGTCGTCGGTATAAATACCGTATCCGGCTTCCAGGCGTGCTCCCCTGGTGGTAAAGTAGCTGTCGTCTTCCGAGTCGTAGTGCAGGCGGAAGCGTGCACTGTACAAGTGTTCATCGCTTAGGGCAGAGCGTTCTTGCTCGTTTCCGCTGAGCACGTCCTCAAAGTTGAAGTTTTCCCAGCGCGCCGTAAGGTCGATGCCGTAATTCTTCCCGCTCAGACTGAAAATCGTGGCATCCAGCGCATGATAATTATAGGTGACGTTGAAGTCGCGCTTGCCCCCGCTGTACAGATTGATATCGTTGCGGCGGAAAGTGTAGGCCACCGTCCAGTTCTTGAAGTTCACAGGCATGAACGTCGCCGCCAAGCGCCCCATGTAGCGCTTGCCGAAACGGCCCGTAGCCGACAGCTCTACCGGCAGCCGCGTGGGCAGCCTCCACTCGGTGGCGGCCTGCATTGCCACTATCTCCTCCGTATCGAAACGCACGCCGACGTGTGCTTCGGTTATCTTCCGGTTGCCGGCTATCACCCGCAGCCAGTACCCCCCGGGCATCTGGCGCAGCGTATACTCGGCACTGGCGTACATCATGTCCGTCCGCAGGGCCACCATGGCTTGCTCGAGCTGCAGCGAGCTGACACTGTCGCCCTCGTAAATGCCGAATTTACGGCAGATATACTTTCGGTCCGACGGTGCGACGTTCTCGAAATCGATGGCACTAATCCTGATGCGCTGCGGCAGATACCCGTCGGCAGAACGGTGGATGCGCTGCGGCACATATCCCGAGTCGACCCCCAAAGCGCATTTCAGTGCCAGCAGACTGTCCCACTGCAACATGGCGGCCTCTTCGCCTCGGCGGAGCAGCGTGTCGATGGCACGCCTGCTGAAACTGGCCGAGGAAAAACCGCTTACATTCACCTTGATGGGAATATCCGTGTTGCCGATGTTCTCGTCGTATTTGTTTTTGGTGTTGAAGTCGACCAACTGGCGGAGAATATCGCTGCCCGATTTCAACTGCGACGCGGTTTTCAGTTCGGAAGCCACCATTACGCCAATCACCACCTCGGCTCCCATCCTGCGGGCCACGTCCACCGGATAGTTGTTTTTCAGGCCACCGTCGACGAGCACCATCGAGTCGATGCGCACTGGCGTAAACACCCCCGGAATGGCCATACTGGCGCGCATGGCCTGCGAGAGCCATCCGCTGTGGATGTCGATTTCCGAGAAATCCACCATATTGGTTGCCACGCAGGCAAAGGGAATCGGCAGGTTATTGAAGTCGATGCTGTCATGATAGCCCACCGTCAGCCGTGAAAAAAGACTCTGGAGGTTATGCCCTGAGATGAAGCCGCCCTTTACGTCGCTGTCGTCCTGCCGGATAATCGGCCTCGAAAAGATGTAAGTGCCCTGTTTCCGCTTTTCGGCCAAGCTCTGGTGCTTGGTATTCACTTGGTCGCTCAGCAGGAACTTCCAGTCTTGCTCGCGCACCACCGAGTCGAGCATCTGTGCATCGTAGCCGATGGAGTAAAGCCCTCCAACAATCGAGCCCATGCTCGTACCCACGATATAGTCGATGGGAATTCCGGCCCGCTCGATTACCTTCAGCGCGCCGATATGGGCCACGCCTTTGGCACCGCCTCCGCTCAGCACCACAGCCACCCGCTTGCGCTGCGCACCGGCCGTGGCTACGGCCAGCAAGAGCAATGCTGCGGCGGCTAACCGGGTAAATACCGTATTCCTGTCCATCGGCTATTCTTATTTTCTGCTATACCGGTTGCCGCGCGGCCATGCGCTGCAGTGCCAGCTGTTCATATTTTGTGCCGGGCTGCCCGTAATTGGCATAGGGATAGATGCTGATTCCGCCGCGCGGCGTAAACAGCCCCGCCACCTCTATATATTTAGGCTCCATCAGCTCCACCAAGTCTTTCATGATTGTGTTCACGCAGTCTTCGTGGAAATCGCCGTGGTTGCGGAAGCTGAACAGGTAGAGCTTCAGGCTCTTGCTCTCCACCATCCGGCGGCCGGGGATATACATGATTTTTATCTCGGCAAAGTCGGGTTGCCCGGTGATGGGGCACAGCGAGGTAAACTCGGGGCAGTTGAACTGCACCCAGTAATCGTTGCCGGGATGTTTGTTCTCGAACGTCTCGAGCACCTCGGGCGCATAGTCTGCCTTGTATCCAGTCGTGCGCCCCAGCGACTGTAGCCGGTCGGTTGTCCTGTCCATTGTATATATTAATCTGCAGTGGAAAACTTAAACACGTTATAACTGATGCCGGTGTCGTACACGTCGGCGCCCTCAACCCGCTTCGTGGCGTGCACCGCGCGGATGGTAACCGGCAACACCGCGATTTCGTAAAGCGTCTTGAGCAGCACCTGCGAAATAATGAGCGACGGCATCTCCGACAGGGGAACTACGCCGCTCAAGGCCAGGGGGAAGAAGATAACCGAATCGACGGTTTCGCCGCAAACCGTACTCAGGATGGCACGGGCGGAGAAATTGCGCCCGCCCGAGGAAACCTTCATGCGGCTCATCACGTAGGCGTTGACAAACGAACCTACGAGAAAGGCTGCAAACGAAGCCGCAGCAATGCGCGGAGCCAATCCGAATACGGCATGGAAACCGGCCTCATTATCCCAGTAGGGGGCACCGGGAATGGCATCGGCAAGGGCTCCGAACAACACGAAGATAAAGTTCATGGCGAAGCCTGTCCATATCAGCAGGCGCGCGCGGCCGTACCCCCACACCTCGCATACGCAATCGTTGATGATGTAGCTGATGGGGAACACTATCAAGCCGCCGGTGATATTGACGGGGCCGATACTGACTTGCTTTGTTTCGAGCACGTTTGCCGTGATCAGGCAGACGCAGAAGAGTATGCAGAAAAGCATGAACAGCACACTCACTTGTTGTTTTACCTTGTTGTTCATTATTCTTGTTTTGTTAGAGGGGGTTGAGCAAGTACCCCTATGTTTTCGGGCAACAAAGGTAGTTAAAAAATCTGATATTACGCATCTTTCTCAAATAAAATGTATATTTTTGCCAACGAATAAAACATAAAAAGGACAATAGATGAAGAAAATTTCAGCAACAATGCTGCTGGCGGCACTCGCCATCGCAGCAACGGCACAAATCAATTTTACCGTAAAGGGGACGGCGCGGGGCGGCGCCACGGAACTGGTGGTGGGCAACATAGCGGCCAACGAGGTTATGGGCAACGTGAAAGTGGCCGACGGGAAATTCACGTTTACGGGGAAAGCTGACGAAAACAGCGTGCTCTGCTTTGTAGACCGGACAAACCACGTACAGACCTTTTTCATCGTGGACGGGCCCGACATCAGCGTCGACATGAACGATAACAAGACGAGCGGCACGCCGATGAACGAAAAATTCACCCCGTTCGTACAGAACCTGCACCGCCTGCAGCAACAGGGCGACCGCAAGGGCTATACCGAGGCCCTGCGCAAAGCAACGGACGAGAACAAGGACAACTGTATAGCAGCATTCGCCTTCAGCGAACTGGCGTACAGTCTCGACTACAACGAGCTGGAGTCCATCGTGAACAGCGGTGCGCCCTTCCTCTCCCACCCGCTCTGCGACGGGCCTAAAAAGCTGCTGGAGGGGCTAAGGCTGCGCGCGCCGGGAAGCATGTTCAAGGACTTGGCGGAGAACGACACGCTGGGCGTGGCACACCGGCTGAGCGAATATGTGGGCAAAGGCAACTATGTGCTCATCGACTTCTGGGCCAGCTGGTGCGGGCCGTGCATGGCCGAAATGCCCAACGTAAAGGCCAATTACGAGAAGTACAAATCGAAGGGATTCAACGTAGTGGGGCTCTCGTTCGACCACGATGCCAAGGCATGGAAAAAGGCCATCCGCAACAACGGGCTCGACTGGGTGCACCTGAGCGACTTGAAAGCATGGAAAAGCCTCGCGGCTGAAACCTACGGCATACGCAGCATCCCGTCCAGTATCCTCTGCGACGGCAGCGGTAAGATAATAGCTACCGACCTGCGCGAAGAGGCTTTAGGCAACAAGCTGAAGGAGATTTACGGCGAGTAACATATTGCTAAGTGGCAGCAAGGGGAAGGCGGCCCGAATGAGCACGGGCTTTCCCTACCCCGAACCCATTCATCCGTTAATCTGTTAATCCGTTAATCCGTTAATCTGTTAATCTGTTAATCCGTTAATCTGTTAATCTGTTAATAAACTATGGGAGCAGGAACACAAGCACACAAGACAGGACGGCTCGACGAGTTAGACTACCTTAAATGCGTCTTCATCGTCCTCATGATTTGTTTCCACCTTGTATATATAGGTGACACTTATCCGTACGCCAAGCGCGTGGTGTACACGTTCCACATGCCCGCCTTCCTCATCATCTCAGGCTACCTGATGAACATGTCGAAACCGCCGCGGCAGTTCCTGCGCACCATACTCTGGTTTGCCGTGCCCTACACCGTGATGGAGAGCGGATACATCGTCATGGCATCACTGCTGCCCATACGCGAACACATCGACCAGCTCATACCGTCCGTATTCCTCGACAAACTGCTGCTCCATCCGCTGGGGCCTTACTGGTACCTGCATACCCTTATCCTATGCGGCACGGCCTGCTACGCGACAGTACGGTATACACGGTTAGACACCGTGTCGCAGCTTGCCGCGCTCGGTCTGCTTATGTTCCTGCTTTCCCACTGGGCCGGCATGGTATCCCTACCCAATGCGCTCTATTTCATGGCTGGGGCAGCCATACGCCACAGCGGGCTTGCATTCACCTGCGTGTTCCGCCCGTCGCCGCTGGCCGTCGCTGCCCTTGCGCTGCTGGCCGCCTTCCCCGCCAACCTCGACAGGGCCACCGCCGGCGGTGCCCTTATCGTGTACCTCGCCATCAGCACCTGCCTTTACTCCTTCCCGTATATCAAGGGCAGCCTGCGGCGCCTGCTGCTCTTTTTAGGCAGGAACTCGCTGCTGCTCTTCGTTTTCTCGCCAATATTTACCATCCTGTGCAAAGCGATGCTCCCCTATCTGGCATTCGACCCTACGGGACTGTTGTTCTTATTTTTCTCGCTCATCATCTGCATCGCAGGCAGTCTGTCCATCGGCTACATAATGGACGCTATGCACGCCGCACCGCTCTTTTTCGGGCGGAAAACGGCCATTACAAGGCTGTAAGGGGGCCGCCAGATAATTAAAAATAGTTGTTTTTCCTTAAACGTTAGATTATTTCAACAATTATTCGTAACTTTGTGCCTATACACGTAAAAATCGCGATGAAAACAAGATATACAATCATTTACATACTGCTTTCAGCAGCCCTATTACTCCCGTCTGCCGCACAAAGTAAGATTTCGCCAGCCGACCGGATACGCCAGTCGCTCCCGAACCTGAAAGGCGAAGAGAAACTGAAGGCATTGGTGAACCTCTACGAGCTGACTTACGAGAACGACAACGAACAGGAACAGATAGGCTGCCTGACGGCCCTTATCGACGAAGCACGGAAGCAGGGCGACATAGAGAAAGAGAGCTACGGGCGCATCAGCCGGCTTTGTACTTATTATAATTACGACCGCGACGACAAGCTGAACCAGCTGATGCCGGGCGAAATGGCCTTCTTCGCTGACCACAATCAATGGAAAGACTATTACCACGCATGGTCGCTGAAAGCCAACAACTACTTCTTCAGCGGCGAATACTATACCGCGCTCCGCGAAGCCGAGAAGATATTCACCGATGCCAAGAAACGCGGCAGCTCCGAAGGAATATCCCTGGCTCTCTCGATAATGGGGCAGGTGTATTTCATCATGAAAGACAACCATCAGGCCTGCAAAAACTTCAAAGCCGCCGTAAACCGGCTGATAGAGAACAACAGCAAAAGCTACAGCGCATTCTGCAACCTGTATTACAGCTATTGCTTCGCACTTACATCACTGGGGAATTACCAGGAAGTGGACCGCATCACCAAAGACTGGCTCTACCGCATCGACCTGTGGAAAAAAGACAGGCAACAAAAGGGGCTCGAGACCAGCTCGCTCGATTCGCGCTATCTCTACTGCTACCTGGCCATGGCCCAGAACGAAATCACGAAGAAGAACTTAGACAAGGCCGACAGCTACCTGAAAGAAGCCGAAGACATGGGGCGGGGACAGTCGGGCATAATACGCGGAAGCATACTCAGCGTACGCGAAACTTACTACCGCGAGCGGAAAGACTACAACAAGGCGCTCGAAATGAATAACGAAAGCCACGCCCTGGCCAAGAAATTCGGCGACTCACTGGGTGTCATCAACATACAGGTAAGCCGTGCTGCCATACTGATGGAAATGGGCAGGAAAGACGAGGCGGCCGTAATCTATGCACACCTCATCGACTTGAAGGACTCCATCAACAGCGCCGACAACCGCCGGCTGCTGAACGAAATGAACGCCCTCTTCCATGCCGACTACCAGATAAACGAAGCACGGAACGAAATGGGGCAACGCAAGATAAGCATCATGGCGGCAATCATCGCCTTTGCCATCATCACCATCGTCGTGCTCGTCTATCTCATCCGTGCCAGATACAGAATGATACGGCAGCTGGAAAGCAACACACAGCAGCTCGTCGTGGCAAAGGAACGGGCCATGGAGTCGGCCAAGATGAAAGAGTCGTTCATCCATAGCATGAGCCACGAGATACGCACGCCGCTGAACATCATCAACGGCTTTACGCAAGCCATCACCCTGCCCGGCATCAGCCTGTCGGAGGAGGAGCGCCAAGATGCCATGAAACGCATTTCCGACGCTACGCATAACATCACCGTGATACTGGACAACCTGTTGGAACTGTCGAAACAGGAGAGCCTCGGGGAAATAAAGAAGAAACAGACGCTCTACTGCAACGACCTCTGCCAGCAAGCCATCGCGATGAGCGGCATACGGAGCACCGAAAAGGTGAAGTTCGAATTCAACTCGACCCTCGATGACATGCAGACCATCAAGACCGACAGGGACTGCTTCGTGAAAATCGTTGTCGAACTGCTGCACAATGCGCAGAAGTTCACGGAAGAAGGCACTATCAGCCTGTCGCTCAGCCGCAACATGCAGCCGGCGATACTTTACCTCACGATAGAAAATACGGGGACTATCATCCCCTCCAACGAGAAAGACCGCATCTTCGAGACTTTCGTAAAGCTCGACGCGTTTAAAGAAGGCGTGGGAGTCGGCCTCAGCATGTGCCGGCTGCTCGCCAAGCGCATAGGCGGCTCCATCCGGCTCGACCCGACCTACAAAGAGGGAAACCGCTTCATGCTGACGCTGCCGATGTAAAGGCACGGCGCTGAAAGCCCCCTGGTTTAACGTTTATTACCGCAGTTTCTGCCCCGCAGGGCATGGGTATATGAATTAAAATGGCTACCTTTGCGCCCGATATGAGAATAGACATTATAACCGTGCTGCCCGAGATGATCGAAAGCTTCGTGCATGAATCGATCCTGGCACGCGCACAGAAAAAAGGACTGGCGGAAATACACCTGCATAACCTACGCGACTATACGCTCGACAAATGGCGGCGCGTAGACGACTACCCTTATGGTGGATTTGCCGGGATGGTGATGCAGATTGAACCTATCGACCGCTGCATCTCAGCACTGAAGGCCGAACGCGAGTACGACGAAGTGATATTCACCTCTCCCGACGGCGAACAGTTCAACCAGCACGTGGCCAACGACCTCTCCATGAAGCAGAACCTCATCATCCTTTGCGGGCACTATAAAGGCATCGACCACCGCATCCGCGAGCATCTCATCACCAGGGAGATTTCCATCGGCGATTATGTGCTTACGGGTGGCGAACTGGCTGCGGCCGTAATGGCCGACGCCATCGTGCGCATCGTACCCGGCGTCATCGGCGACGAGCAGAGCGCGCTCAGCGACTGTTTCCAAGACGACATGCTCTCGGCACCCATCTATACGCGGCCGGCGGAATACAAAGGATGGCGCGTGCCCGACGTGCTGCTGAGCGGAAACGAAGCTAAAATAAAACAATGGGAACTCGACCAAGCGCTGGAACGGACGCAAAGGCTGCGGCCCGACTTGCTGGCGGAATAAATACGCTTACAAAAGCAGCAGTGACCTGCCGGCGTGCCGGCCGCACTGCTTCAGCGGTATGCCGCCACGAACCGCTCGCCCTCGGCAAAGCCTTCCTCATAAAGGCGTTCGAGCTTTTCCACGTCTTTCTCGATGCGCCCCACCTCGACGGGCCGCTGCGGACGGATGCAGATGATACGGCCTTCGTCTTCCATGCGCTCCACCATCTCCAACTGGGCGTTGTACGCCTCAATACGGTGGCTTAAGGCAACGCGCAAGCGCGGAAACTGCTTGTATACAAAACGAGGTATCTTGCGGTCGCGCCCTGTATTGCGATAACCGCGGTTACGGGTACATACCACCACGTTTTCCGGATGGCCTTGAAAGATAGCACGCTCTACGGGAATACTGTCCACAATCCCTCCGTCGAGCATCGGCTTGCGGTCCACCCACACTATCTTGCTCACATATGGCAAACTGCTCGACGCGCGGCATATATCCAACAACCGCCGGCGGTTGCCGCTGTGCTCGCTCAGATAGTCGCTTTCGCCCGTCAGGCAGTTGGTCGTCACCATCTCAAACGTAGCACGGTTGCTGAAATACGTATCGTAATCAAAAGGTACCAGCTCGTTGGGCAGGCGGTCGTAAAGCAGTTCGGGGTCGAAGATGCACCCTTGCGTCACAAGATGCCGCAAACCGATGTAATCGTACTTCTGCAACATATCGATATTGGAAATCCGCGCGCGCCGTGGCTGCCGGCTCATATACGAAAGGCCGTTGCAGGCGCCGGCCGACACCGCCACCACGTAGTTGAAATAAAGCTCGTGCTTCATAAAGGCATCCAGTACGCCGCTTGTAAAAACGCCGCGCATGCCTCCTCCCTCCAGTACCAGCCCTGTATTCCTGTTTACCTGTATCATCCCGTGTCTGTCGTTTTGTATGCAAACTTACACAAAATTCTTGAATTTTACGCCAGTTGCATAAAGAAATAACATTTTCTACGCCAGTTCGGGATAAGCAATTAAGTTTTCCCAGTAAAAGACGGAAGGGAAAGCGGCCAAAAACGAAATGGGGGTAAAAGGGAAAAATTGCGTAAACGGATGAAAAACAAAATAAAAGAGCATGTTTTTCGGCACATAACCGCAACGGACAAACCGCTTGCACCGGACAGGATATGAAATGCCCGAAAAATAATCCGCCTATTCCTGCATATTCTGCAGCTATTTTATTATCTTTGCAGAAATAATTTAAATATTAATACGGAATTTATGTTTAGCAAGGAAACCTACATCAGCCGCCGGGCACGATTGAGACAACTTGTAAAGGACGGCATCATCATATTCTTCGGCAATAACAATGCACCGGCCAACTACCCGACCAATGCATACAGCCCGTTCCGGCAGGACTCGTCGTTCCTCTATTATTTCGGGCAACACCGCGACGGACTGGCAGGCGTCATCGACGTGGACAATGATAAAGAGACTCTGGTAGGCGACGATATCGACATCGAGGATATAGTATGGTCCGGGGCAGTAGACAGCGTCAGTGCCTTGGCTGCCCAGGTCGGCGTGGCAAACAGCGCACAGATGAAGGAGCTGAAAAGCATCTGTGACAAGGCGCTCAGGCAAAAACGCCGCATCCATTTCCTGCCTCCCTACCGCCACGACACGAAGATACAAATCATGGACCTGCTGGGCATCCATCCCGGCCAACAGAAAGAGGCATCCTCGCCCTGCTTAATCCAGGCCGTCGTGAAAATGCGCTCAACGAAAGAACCGCAGGAAATCGAAGCCATCGAACGGGCTTGCGCCGTAGGCTACCAGATGCATACGACGGCCATGAGGCTGGTAAAAGCCGGTGTCACGGAGCAGTATATTGCCGGGCAAGTGGACGGTATCGCCCGGTCGCTGGCACAGGGCAACAGCTTTGCCACCATCTTCAGCCAACACGGTGAAATCATGCACGGCAACCCTTCGCGGGCCGAACTGCAAGACGGGCGGCTGGTGCTCTGCGACGCCGGCTGCGAACTGGACGACTATTGCTCTGACAATACGCGCACAATGCCCGTTAACGGGAAGTTCACGCAACGGCAACTGGAAATTTACTCCATCGTGGAGGCATGCCACGACTACGTGTTGGAAGTGGCAAAACCCGGCGTGAAATATGCCGACGTACACTTTGCCGTATGCCGCATGATGACCGACAGGCTGAAGGAGCTGGGACTGATGAAAGGCGACACGGAAGAAGCCGTAAGGGCCGGAGCGCATGCCATGTTCCTGCCCCACGGACTGGGACACATGATGGGTATGGACGTGCACGACATGGAAGGATTGGGACAGATATACGTGGGCTTCGACGAGGAAACACGCCCCAATCCGGAGCAATTCGGCACAAACTGCCTGCGCATGGGGCGGCGGCTGGAAGAAGGGTTCGTAGTGACCGACGAGCCGGGCATCTACTTTATCCCGGCCCTCATCGACGACTGGCACCGGAGCGGCCACTGCGCTGAATTCCTCAACTTCGACCTGCTGGAGCAATACAAGGACTTCGGAGGCATCCGCATCGAGGACGACGTATTAATCACCAAGGACGGGTGCCGCTTCCTGGGCAAGGAGCGCATCCCTTACCATCCGCAGGACGTGGAGGCATTCATGGCGGGCAATTAACAGGGGATATTAATGTAGGACAAACAGTATTTACGATAACAATAACTTTTAGAAGAAATGAAGAAAATTTTATCACTCGCGCTTGTTGCTATGGCAGCAATCGGCGCAAGCGCATCGGGGCATAAAGCTGCCGAAACGGGTAAGAAGGATTCCATCAACAAGAACAAGCCTGTCTTTACAACGATCAAAGAAAACAAAATCACAAGCATCAAGGACCAAAACCGCTCCGGCACATGCTGGGATTATGCCACGCTTTCTTATTTTGAGGCAGAAATATTGAAAAAGACCGGGAAGACATACGATTTGTGCGAGAGCTTTGTAGCCAATAAAACCTATATGGACCGCGCCGTCCAAGTAGTGCGGCTGCACGGCGACTGCCAGTTCTCACAGGGCGGTTCGGCTTACGACCCCCTTTACTGCATCCGCCATTACGGCATCTGCCCGGAGGATGCCATGCCGTTTCCCGGTTCGCTCTACGGCGACTCGCTGCACAACTTCAACGAGTTTTTCTCGCTGATGGAGCCGTACGTGAATGCCGTAGCCCGGAACAAGGGCAATAAGATATCGCCGCAGTGGAAAGTGGGCTTGCAAGGCATTCTTGACGCTTACCTCGGCAAGTGCCCGGAGAAGTTCAAGTATGAGGGGAAGGAGTATACACCGAAATCGTTCGCTGCCAGCCTCGGGCTCGACTGGAACGACTACATAACCGTTACCTCATACACACACCACCCCTTCTACACCCAATTCGCCGTTGAGGTGCAGGACAACTGGCGCAATCCGCTGTCGTGGAACCTGCCGATGGACGAGATGATGCGCATCATCGACAACGCCATCGGGCAGGGGTACTGCATCATGTGGGGCGGAGATGTGAGCGAAGACGGATTCACGCGGCAAGGCCTGGCTTATGCCATAGATGCCAAGAAGACACAGAGCCTGGCCGGAAGCGACATGGCAAAGTGGCTGAAACTGGACAAGAAAGAGAAAACCAACATCATCGACTCGCTGGGTTGCACCGTGCCCGAGATTATCCCTACGCAAGAGATGCGCCAACAGCGCTACGACAGCTGGGAACTGACCGACGACCACGGCATGATGATTTTCGGCGTGGCCAAAGACCAGAACGGGAAAGAATACTACATGGTGAAAAACTCATGGGGCGAGACTGGCGACTACAAGGGTATCTGGTATATGACCAAGACTTTCATCGCGGCCAATACGATGGACTACATGGTGAACAAAAACGCCATCCCAAAAGATATCCGCAAGAAGATGGGTATTTAGTGGAAGGCATTTCCCTATAGTTCAAGCTCTGCGCATTCGCTTGTATGGAGAATGCGCAGAGCTTCATTTATCCCCGGAGGGGCCAACGGCATCCTTCCGGCAATGACGTTTTATCTCATCCTGCCTTTCAGTCTCGAACGAGTGGTGCGGATAGCCGCATTACCGAAAGCCATGATACGTTGAATCCCCTCATCGGAATAGCCCATATCTTCAAGGATGAGGAATACGGCTTGCTTGGTGGTCAGCGCATGATACTGCCGTTCCCACTCCCTCCACACTTTAGGGCGCAATAAGGCATAGAAATCGATAAGGCACTTCAAGTCGGCCGAGGGAGGCCTTGAAACCGAAGGCTACGGACACGACATCGCCGAATTCCTTATCGGCATCGGCCCCGGGTACAACCTCTATGCCGACGGCTCGCTCAGCGTATGGGCAGCCTCGGCCATCGGTTACGGTTTCGGGAAAGAAGAAAAGGCCGTATGGAACGCAGGAACCAAGCAGGTGGACACTGGCGACAACGGATTTAAGAACGGACTGGGAGCAATGGTCACTGCAGGCGCAGCCTACCAATTCCCGTCGAGCGACTTCACCGTCGGTGCCCATGTCAACGCCTATTGGATAGGCATGTCGTCGCGCATCGGCCCATCGGCCGGTATTTCCATCGGCTGGATGTTCTGAAACACAAGGCATACCCGCTCGCCATTTATACCTGAGTTCGGGATAATAACACTGCGCTAATCCGGACGGCGGTGCCCCCTTTGCGCTGCGGCGGCA
>DBRC01000082.1:0-51552 GCA_002305505.1 Prevotella sp. UBA1378
GCCTCGGCAGAAACAAATATTGCAATATTTCCGGGATTTATTGCAATATTTCTCGGATTTATAGCTATAAATCTTTTTGCCACATTATCCGCCTGCTGCCCACCGCTTGCTTTCAAGGCAGCAATCTTTTTCTTTTTTACGGCAAAACAGAAATTTCTTATCCCGAACTGGCGTATAGGTGATAAATAATCCAGCTATCAGAATTTGAGAAGTCGCAAACAGAGTTCTGTTGCTGCACGAAATCACTCATATCCATATTGCTGTGTACAAGCGGAGGAAGTCTTCGGAATATTAAGGTGCACGATAGATGCCAGCCGCTTTTTTTAGTAAGCTATTCCTTGCTCAGCAGTTTATACCCTGCAATGCCGCCGATGATAGACGCCGCGAAGATGCCTATTTTGGCTTGCGTCAGCATGGTGTTTGTTGTGAGGGCAAGGGTTGATACAAAGATCGACATCGTAAAACCGATGGAAGCTAAGAAACTGAGACCCGTAAGGCGGCGGAGGGTGAGCGTTTCCGGGAGGGTGCCCAGTTTCAGCTTGATGAGTAGAAGCGTAGTGAGCACGATGCCAATCGGCTTGCCAATCAAAAGGCCGCAGGCTACGCCTATCGCCACGTTGGTGGAGAAAATGTCGGAGAGATTCAAGCCGGTAATGGTGATGCCCGCATTGGAAATAGCAAAGATGGGCATGATGACAAACGTTACAACCGGGCTTATGTAGTGTTCCAGCAGTTGCAGGGGCGGTATGGCCGTTGTAGAGTCGTTAGTGATGCGGGCCAGTATCTCCACCTGTTCCTCTTCCAGCGTTCGCACGTCGTTGGGTTCGGTCTCGCCGAAGCGGTTGATCAGCTTCCTCACACGCTTCAGGTAAGCCGTCTCGTCGATAGACGGGTCGGCCGGAATCACGAAAGCTGCCAGTACGGCTGCGATGGTAGCGTGGATGCCCGATAGGAGAAATGCTGTCCATACGCCGCCGATGCCCAGTATGGCATAGACGATAACGTTCTTCACCCCCAGTTTATTGGCGATGAACATAGCCGTGAGGAAGCACAGGCCGATAAAGAGGTTGGCGAATGAAATCTCGGATGTGTAAAACAGGGCGATGACCAGCACCGCGCCTAAGTCGTCGACGATGGCCAGCGTGGTAAGGAACACCTTCGCCGCCACCGGCACGCGCTTGCCCAGGAGGTAGACGATGGCCAAGGCGAAGGCAATGTCGGTAGACATCGGTATTCCCCAGCCATTCACGGCCGCACTGCCCGTGTTGAAGGCCAAGTAGATGGCCGCCGGCACCACCATGCCGCCCACCGCGGCGCCTATGGGCAGGATGGTATTACGCACGTCGGACAATTCGCCAGCGATAAACTCGCGCTTGAGTTCTAATCCGACCACGAAAAAGAAGATGGCCATCAGGCCGTCGTTAATCCAGTGGTGCAGGCTGTAGTAGAGGTAGGCCGTGCCGTTGAACGTGAAACCGAAATGCTGTTGGAAAAACTCGAAGTAGCCCTCTGAGAGTCCGGAGTTGGCCAATACCAGCGCGATGAGAACGCTGACGCCCAATACGATGCCGCCTGATTTCTCTTGACCGATAAACAGCTTCAGGGGCTGCATGATACGGTTGTTTATTTTTGCCTTGTATTTATTTGCCATGTTCCCTCCGCGGGCTCAATTGTGTACGAGTGTGCCGATTTGCTCGCCGTCGATTACCTTTTTAAGGTTGCCGTCTACGTCCATGTTGAATACGTAGATGGGTAGGTTGTTCTCCTTGCACATCGTTGTGGCCGTGAGGTCCATCACTTTCAGTCCGCGCGTGTAGATTTCATCGTAGGTGATATCATCGAATTTCGTGGCAGACGGGTCCTTTTCGGGGTCGGCGGTGTAGACGCCGTCCACGCGCGTGCCTTTCAGCATTACGTCGGCCTCTATTTCTATGCCGCGCAGCGACGAACCTGTGTCGGTGGTGAAGTAAGGGCTGCCCGTACCTGCCGAGAAGATGCAGACATAGCCTGCCTCCATTGCCTCGATGGCTTTCCATTTGGTGTAGAACTCGCCGATCGGCTCCATGCGGATAGCCGTGAGCACCTTGGTCTTCACGCCCAGTGCCTCCAAGGCCGAACTGAGTGCCAGCGAATTGATGACCGTAGCGCACATGCCCATTTGGTCGCCCTTGACGCGGTCGAACCCTTTCTGCGAACCGCTTAGTCCGCGGAAGATGTTGCCGCCCCCGATGACGATGCCTGTTTGTACGCCCATTTCGTGCACTTCCTTAATCTGGCGTGCATAGTCGCTCAGTCTTCCAGGGTCGATGCCGAACCCCTGCTTGCCCATCAGGCTTTCGCCGCTGAGCTTGAGAAGAATCCTCTTGAATCTTACCATATTTTTTTATTCTGTTATGTATGTTACTTCCTTGAACGCGTAGCGGCGCAGCCGGCCGCCGGCGTCGCGCAGCAGCAGGTGCCCGCCGCACTCTACGCCCGCTATTGATGCGCTGAACTCGCCGTGGCTGTCGCGGTAACGGTGGAAACCCTCGCGGCGGTACATCGCCTGCCGGTATGCCTGCATGATGTCCTCAAAATGCCCTTGCTCCACTTGGGCGTAATAGCTTTGGAAGTGGTGTATCACCTTGTCGAGCAGCTCTGCGACAGACGTCTCCCTGCCTGTAATCTGAATAAGGGATACAGGGTTGGGGGCATTGCTGGTAAATGTGCGCTGGTTGACGTTGATGCCCGTACCCAAGATGCAGCGGTGGATGCTGGAGCCCGAAACGGAGAGCTCGATTAGCGTGCCGCCGATTTTGCGGTCGTGCCAATATATGTCGTTGGGCCATTTCAGCGTGATGCCTTCGGACAGATACTCATCCAAGGCCGCTTTCAGTGCCAGGGCCTTGGCCATCGAGAGCACGAACTGGCGGTTGGAAGGCACCGCCGAGGGGTGTATCAGCAGTGAGAAGGTAAGGTTCTTTCCCGGTTCGCTTTCCCATGTATTGGTGCCGCAACCCCGCCCGGCCGTTTGTTCGTCGGCCACGGCCACGGTCATCCCCGTTCTTTCCTCGCCGTTGTACTCCCTTAGCCAGCGGTTGGTGGAGTCGGTCTGTCCTAACCGTATGATTCTTACTTCGCTCATGCCGGTTCAGTATATTGTAAAGGCGTCTTCAATGTGGCGGATGGCGCAATCGTCGCCGGTACCGGTAATGCTCACGATGTCGAACCGTACAGGGGCGTTGATGCGGTAAGTTTTCACGAAAGCGTTTGCGGCTATTTGCAGCGACCTTATCTTCTGGCGGTCCACCGCCTCTTCCGGTTCGGTAAACAAATTGTTGCGGCGTGTCTTCACCTCCACTATCACCAGCGTGCCGTTGTCTTCGGCCACGATATCAAGGTCGCGCCGGCCGTATTTCCAGTTGCGCTGCAGTATGCGGCAGCCTTTCCGTTCCAAATATCCAGCGGCTTTCTCTTCGCCCCACCGCCCCAGATCGTTGTGCGCAGCCATATTCCTTTTTGTTGCAAAATTACGCTAATTATTCGGCATTTCAAAGAAATTATTGTACTTTTGTGTGTAAAAGGACGAATTATGACAATCGAAGAGCAGGAGAAAAAGGACGAAGAGTATATGCAGAAAGCCATTGCCGAGGCTGAAGAAGCAATGAAAGCGGGGGAAATCCCCGTCGGTGCCGTCATCGTGTGCAAGGGACGCATTATCTCGCGGGCGCACAACCTGACGGAGACGCTCTGCGATGTTACGGCCCATGCCGAGATGCAGGCCATTACGGCTGCAGCCAATCTGCTTGGCGGTAAATACCTCACCGGCTGCACGCTCTATGTTACGGTAGAGCCATGTACGATGTGTGCCGGCGCAATAGGGTGGGCACAGATACCCCGCATCGTTTATGGGGCTGCCGACATTAAGCGCGGTTATCGGGCGTATGCGCCCCATGCGCTGCATCCGAAGGCGACCGTGACGGCGGGCGTGCTGGAGGATGAATGCAGCCGGCTGATGCAGGATTTCTTCAAGGGCAAAAGGCCGGGACGGAAGTAGCTATTCGCTCACAATCCTGACGTTGCCCTTGTTGTTGCCGCTTTCGCGCGTCTTATAATCGTCGAGACTGGGTGTACGCCCGAAGTCCTCCTCCTCCTCGTTTGTTTCTTTGATGATGCGCTCGTTGTATTCTTTGCGCAAAGGCTCGGTGTGCATAAGGATGTCGCTATAGCCGACCGTCGGGATGACGATTCCGAACATACCTATGCCGACACGTGTCCCCCTGGGGTTGAAATTGTTGTGGATACGTGCCGTCGAATAGAATGTGTGGCGGTATATTCTCACTTGGTTGTACTTGTGGAACTCGCTCATGACTCCCGGATGGGAAGTACTGTCGGCCGTTGTGAAGATGGCGATGAAGTTGCGCACGGCATCGTCGATCTTGTCCCCGTGTATACTGTCGTTCTCTTCTATGCATTTGTAAATGCTGCTGGCCATCTCCTTGTCCATTTTCTTATCCGACGGAACCGTGATATGGGCGACGAGAAGAGCCATGCCCAAAATGACCAAAAGAATCGCCACCTTGCCTAAACAGCTGTGTAAGAACATCTGCATGTAGGATTCTTTTGTCTTGTAAGATTCTTTATTCGATTGGCTCATAATACTTGTAATTTGGTGGATGTTTATTTATTGTTGTGTATTAAGTTCATAAACTCCTGGCGCGTCTTGGCCTGGTTGAATGCCCCGCTGAAATCGCTGGTGGTCGTTATCGCATTTTGCTTCTCCACGCCGCGCATCTGCATGCACATGTGCTTGGCCTCTACGACCACCATTACGCCGAGCGGGCGGAGGGTCTGCTCGATGCACTCCTTGATTTGCAGCGTCATGCGTTCCTGTACCTGCAGGCGGTGCGAGTAGATGTCGACCACGCGCGCTATCTTGCTCAGCCCGGTAATGTATCCGTTGGGGATATAGGCCACATGTGCCTTGCCGTAGAAGGGTATCATGTGGTGTTCGCACAGGGAGAAGAAGTCTATGTCCTTAACTATCACCATCTGGCTGTAGTCTTCTTTGAACAATGCGTCGGTCAGTACCTTGTGGGCGTCCATCCTGTAGCCCCGTGTCAGTACCTGCATGGCCTTGGCCACGCGCATCGGGGTTTTTTGCAGCCCGTCGCGGGCAGGGTCTTCGCCTAATAGCTCCAACACCTTCTTATAATGAGAGGCCAGTTCGTCGAGGCCTTCGTTGTATTCTGTTTCCGGATTCATCAATACTGTATGCTTATTTTCCCTTTTACTATTGATGCCTGCTTATATCCGAGTTTACGTATGTTCTGCAGCATCAGGTGTGCCTCCTCGTACGTGCGGTAGTTGCCCACGCGGCATATCCACCGCGGCGAGTAGAAGTGCACGTAAATAGGTTCGTCGGGGTAGTTGGCCTTGATATCGTTTCCTATCTGTTCGGCCCTTTGGCGGTCGAGGCGCGTATTGCCTCCGGCGTAGGCCTGCACTCTGTAGCCGGTTATCTTATAACTGTTGCGCATCACCTTCTTGCGTGTGTCCGTTTGCGGTGTGCCGGTTTCGCTTTCCTTGGGCTGTTCGGCATTGCGGTGCTCCGTTTCCTGCTTACGTTGCTCCTCGGTTTCTTTTTGTTGTTCCGTCCTTTTCTGGTCGGGTATGGCTTTTGGTTGCGGCTGGTCGGGTTTGCCTATGGTGCTCTGTTCTGTAGCAGTCTTCTTGTCCTCGCTTGTTTTCTTCTGTTGTTGCGGTACGATAATCTTCGGGCCGTTCACCAGGTCGTCGATGGCAGCATCTTGGTACACGGTTACGGTGCCTTGCCCCTCCCGCTTCTTTTGCAAGCGTTGGGTAAATGTCTGTGCACCGGCATCCGGGCAGATGCCGACGCACAGGATGATTATGCTGAAGAGTTGCCTCATCTTAGCGGTTTATTTTTTCCAAGCATCGATGATGCCTTTGAAGTCGGCACATTTCAAGGAAGCGCCGCCGATCAGGCCGCCGTCGATGTCGGGTTTAGCAAACAGTTCGGGGGCATTGCTTGCCTTGCAGCTGCCGCCGTAGAGGATGGACGTCTCTTCGGCTACGGCCTGTCCGTATCTCCCGGCTACGATTGAGCGGATGTAAGCGTGGATTTCCTCTGCCTGCTCTGCGGTAGCTGTTTTTCCGGTGCCGATGGCCCAGATAGGTTCGTAGGCGATGATGATGTTCTTGAATTCCTCTTCGGTCAAGTTGAACACGCTGTTTTCGAGCTCAGCCTTTACCACCTCGTTCTGCTTGTTGGCTTCGCGTTCTTCGAGGCTCTCTCCGATGCAGAAGATAACTTTCAAGCCGTTCTTCAGGGCGAGCAGCACCTTTTCTTTCAATATTTCGGGAGTTTCGCCATAGTAACCGCGGCGTTCCGAGTGGCCGAGGATAACATACTGTGCCCCGGTGCTCTTCACCATTTCGGCCGATACCTCGCCCGTGTATGCACCTTCTTCCTTGTCGGCACAGTTTTCTGCACCGAGCCCGATGATGTTCTGGTCGAGGAACTGGGCTACGGAAGCCAAGTGGATGAAGGGAGTGCAGATGACAACGCCGCAGTTGGGCTTGTCGGCTTTCAATGTCTCGTTCAGCTCCTTTGCAAGAGCAATCCCGTCTTGCAGGTTCATGTTCATCTTCCAGTTGCCTGCTACAATTTTCTTTCTCATTTTTCTTTTTCTTTTAATGAATTGGTATACTTTGTTTGATTCTTCTTTCTTTTTCAGCCATCGCGTCCATGCCCATAACCGGTCGGCAAGCGTCAGTACGAAAAGCGGCAGGATAAACCATACGATGATGGTCAGTATCTTTCCCGGCACCGAGTCTTCCGGCATTTGCCCGATTTCCAGTTGTTCCAGTTTCCCGCCCAGCTCATACTCGTCGGGCAGCCGGTTGTGGCTCCATTTCCTGATGATGGTGCCGTCCTTCAGCAGCAGCAACCCGGGGTTACTGCGTATAACGGTCTTCAGCGTCGCTTCGTCCGTTTGGCAGAACGGGTATTCGGCACCCGTCATTTCGCGCCAGCGGTTGATTCCGCGGTCGCCGCTTGCCGTCAGGCAGTAGAAGGGGTAGCCGTGCTCTTGTGCGTATTCGTACAGCTGATTGATTAAGTCGAGCTGACTGTCGTCCGCCTGTTCCAGATGCGGTGCTATCAGCAGGAACGTGTATCCCCGGTGGTTGAGCACTTGTGCGGTGATGTCCTCGCCGTCGCTTTTCCGCATGATCGAGAAATCGCGTATGGGCGGTATGTATCCTTCGGCTGTTTGCACCGTTTTGCTGTCCACGAACCTCCATGTGGAGTCGGGGTAGTTGTCGAGGGTGAACTCTCTTTGCTCCCCGTTCTTCTCCATGATAAACGTTGTCTCGAATTTCGGCCGTTCCGTGCCCGGCGGAATCTCCATTCCCTTTTTTATGTTCACCCCGATGTGATAGGGGCGGAAGTCGAACTGCGGCAGGTCGTACAGCGACCATCCGGAGATGGCCAGGATGAATACTGCGGTATAGTTGACCACAATCCATTGGTTCGATTTGCTGATGAACCTTACCATCTCCGTCGGCCAGCGTGCCGCGATGGCGGCGCAGCCGAGCAGCAAGGCATTTTTCAGGAACGTCTCCCAGTTGGTCAGCGTAACCGCATCGCCGAAGCATCCGCAATCGCTGATAGGGTCGGCTACGGCCAGCCACAGTGTCAGCGGTGTCATCATGAGCATCACCAGCAGCAGCAACCGCGACACCATGCGGCGCCTGATGGCGAACAGCATACATATTCCGAGGCCGAATTCGAATGCCGACAAGGCGACGGAGACAGCAAGGGTGAAAAAGTCGGGTGCCGGCTGCAAGTGCAGCGCTTCGGCATAGTCGGCTATTTTGTATTGGGTGCCCAGCGGGTCGACAGCCTTTACAAATCCCGAGAGGATGAAGACTGCGGCGAGCACAAAGCGTGCAATGTTGACCGATACTTTTCTTAGTCCCTTCACTGCTTTATATCTTGTATTCTTTTAGCTGTCCGGCAGTTTAATGCCTTGGCTGCCTTTGTGCTATTGTAGCTTGATGGCGCCGAACACGGCATAGTTGATAATGTCCATGTAGTTGGAGTCGATTCCTTCGCTCACCAGCGTGTCACCGCCGAGATTCTCGATTTCCTTGATGCGTTCGATCTTGGTCAGTATGAAGTCGGTATAGCTGCTGGTGCGCATGGAGCGCCATGCTTCGTCGTAGTCGTGGTTCTTTTTCTTCATGAGTTCCAGTGCTTCGCGAGCATATTGGTCGTACAGGTGCATGGCCTCGCTGTTCGGGATGTCCACCGTATCTGCGAATCCGCGGTTCACTTGTATCAGTCCGACGATGCCGTAGTTGATGAGTGCGATAAATTCGGGGCGGATGCCTTCGCCTACCAGCGACTGTTTTTTGATTTCGAGCGAACGGATGCGTTTAGCTTTGATGAACAGTTGGTCGGTAAGCGATGACGGCCGCAGGATGCGCCACGATGCCTTGTAGTCGTGAAGTTTCTTTTCGAACAGCGAGCGGCATTCCTGCATCACCTGTTCGAACTGGGCCTCTGTTGTTAATGCTTCTTTTGCCATAAGAAATTGCAATTTCGGATGCAAAATTAAGGATTTCTTGTGACATATCCAAATAATATCCTTTTAATTAGGCGTGGTTTCATTCTTTTTGACGCCTGTGGATGTATCTTATTTTGGCGGCTTGGGTATCGAACTGTATCCGCAGCGAGTCGCGGCGGAGGCGCAGCCGGGTTATTTCCCTTACAGCCTCCCGTTCTGTTTCCGGCGTCACTTTTCCCGCTTCCAGTTTCCCTTCCCATGCGGCGTATTCGGCTTCGGCCTGTTGCAGCAGTATGTCGGTGACGGCAAGCTCGGTTTGTGCTTGTTTCAGCGCGATAGATTGGTAGAGCACCAATGCCTTTTTCCTTGTTTCGATGACGTGGGGGTAGGTGGTGCGCAGCGAGTCGATGATATGGCGTGCCTTATCGCACTGCCCCTGTTCAAACAGGCCGCTTGCCTGTTCCAGTAGTGCCTCGGCCTCCTGTTTCCCGTTGTCGCTGTTGCAGGCGCTCAGTGCAGCGGCGGCAACAGCTATTAAGAAACTATGCCCATATATTCTTTTCATACTTAAAATGATATGGCAAACGAGCCGCCGATAACCCATGTGTGCATATTCTTTTTCTTCTCGTATACTTGCGCTTCCGTCGACATTCCGAACAGTCCGCCCATTTTTACAAGCAGGGGTATTGCTGTTTCAAGGTATTTATAGGGGGCATACTTCATGGTGTAAGTCTTTTTTGAGTAGTCGTAGTCCACAAACAGTTTCCAAGAGAAGTTATGTTTGTATGCGTACGTCAGCGAAAGCCCTGTGCCGTATTTCGTCGTATTGTTTCCGCCCAGTGTCAGATAGTCCCATGATACGTCGTAGGTTTTGTCCGAATTAGTGATTTCGGCGTTAATGATATCGGTCACTTCCCCGTTCTCGATAGTTACTTTATACTGGAAGTCCTTTACTTCCCCAGTAAAATGGGCATCCACGTCCAGTTCCTGCATCGTGCTGCGGCCGATGAGCAGCTTGCTGCCGAGAGCCAGCCGCTTGCTCAGCGGAAGCTGGAAATATACGCCGACGTCGCCCGCGAATTCGGTCAGGTGGTCGCTTTCTATCGTAAACTCGCGTTCCTTCACCATACTGGCGAGTTCGCCCATTTTACTGTATGTGTTGATGACTTCTTCGGCTTGCTTCTGTGCGTTCACCATAAATTCGTTCCATCCTTTGACCGGCGAGCTCCTTACGCGCAGCCGTCCTCCCACACCGACGTGCTTGTTGAAGAAGTAAGCACCCTCGGCACCCACTACCGTTGAGGCCTGCAGCTTGATGTCGATATTATCCGTGCTTGTGCCGTCTGTGAGGTTTTCTACTTCGAAATTAAGGTTTTTCGACCCCAGTCCGATACCCATTGAGATGCTGAAGAACGAGGGGTTGTCGATGATGCTGTGTGCTGTAGTCAGTTCGCCGCGCTTCAGGTGCGTATCCTTGAAAAGTATGTCGCTCAGCCCGTAAGCCAGTTCGGTGGATAAGATACCGATGCCCGCCCCCGACAGCACGTCGCTAATCCAGTGGCGGTTGTTCAGTACGCGCATTACGCCGGTGGTGGTGGCAATGCCGTAGCCGGCTACCGAGTACCACGGTGAGCGCGTAAGACCATACTCCTTGTGCAGGATGGTTGCGCTGACGAAGGCCGTAGCCGTGTGGCCCGACGGCCATGAGTTGCGTGTGCTTCCGTCGGGGCGTATCTCGCTGGTAGAGTATTTTATGGGGTTGACGATGGCAGCCATGATGGCATACGACATAGCGCCGCTGGCAAGGTAGCGTAAGAAATCGCTCCGTCCCTCTACGCCGGCCAGATTCAGGGCTGTAGCGCCCAGCATCGGGACAAACTGCATGTAGTCGTCCACCTCCGAGTGGAAGTTGGTTATGAGCCGTGTGTTGGCATGCACATTTTTGTAATCCTGTCGGAATGCTTTTTTCTCGCTCTTGGCGACCACGCCGGCCAGGAATAGCGGGATGCCCACCCACGTCTGGTCCTGTATGAACGTATAGTGGGGTTTTGTTCGTGTGGCATACTCGCTGATGCCCGGCAGCGGTGCCGGCAGCGTTTCCCGCAGGTCGGCAGTCATGGTGCGGGTGGTGGTAAGCACGGGCGGCATTTCTTCCACATTCAGTTTAAGCGGTTCTTGGTGGCTGTAGCCGGAGGCATTGGCAGACAAGGCCGCCACAATAAGAAAGCACGGTACGAGCAGTTTCCTTTTCATTTAAAGTATCAATGTTAATTTTTAAAAATATGCAGGCTGTTATGGCGAAAGGTTTGCTTTCGAACAGCCTGGTACAACTAAAATTTTGTGCAAAGATAAATAAAATTTTCGAAAAGAGGGCATAAAGGTCTGTAATTCTTTCTTCGTGCTTGCCTTTATCCGCTTGTTGTTCAGAACAAAACGGCAAGCGAGCCGCCGACGACCCACGTGTGCATATCCTTTTTTCTCTCTGTCCTCCGACATCTTATGCTGTTATCAGGTTTGGCCGCTGTTATAATTGGTTCTTGCGTGACGTAGGCGTTTTTTTCTACCATGGTGTGTTCCAGCGTGTAGGTTTTCTGTGTAAAGTCGTAGTCGGCAAATACCTTCCATGCGAAATGCTTTTTGTGTGCATACGTCAGCGACAGTCCGGTACCGTATTTCAGGGAGTTTCCTGCCTTGATGGTCGTGTAGCTTTCAAAAGAGTAATATGCCGCGTACTGTATATTGGTGCTGCCATTGCTTATAGGCGCCACGCCCCCCTCGCTGCCGGTCGTATAGCCTGTCGTTTCGGCCACCTTCCCTATGAGTAGCGTGCTCAGGTCGATGTCCTGCATCCGGTTGCAGCCGATAAGCAACTTGCTGCCGAGAGCCAGTCTGCTGCTAAGCGGCAGTTGCAGGTAGATACCTGCGTCGCCGGTATATTCGATCATCCGGTCGCTGCGGAAAGTGAAGTTGGTGGCGGGCATGGCATAGAGGTCGTTGTTCATAGTCAATACCACCTCGGTAAAATTCTCTCTGTGGCTGTGTGCGTCGGCTCTGAAAAAGTCCCAGTCTTTTACAGGCGTGGTCCTGATTCTTAATCGTCCGCCGGCACCGATGTACCTGTTGAAGAAGTAAGCCCCTTCGATGCCCACCGCCGTCGACGCTTGCAGACGCAGGCAGATGAGGTCTTCGGGCGCGGTGCCTCCAGTGCCGAAGTCGATACGCTGCGCTCCCAGTCCGACACCTGCCGAGATACTGAGAAACGAGGGATTCCCCTCGGGGCAGTCGTGGGAGTCGGCCGCTTCGCCCCGCTTCAGGTGCGTGTCCTTAAACAATATGTCGCTCAGCCCGTAAGCCAGCTCGGCAGACAGGATACCGATGCCCGCCCCGGCCAGCACGTCGCCTGCCCAGTGGCGGTTGTTCAGTACGCGCATCACGCCGGTAGCCGTGGCAATGCCGTAGCCCGCTGCCGAATACCATGGCGAGCGCGTAAGGCCGTATTCCTTGTGCAGGATGGTTGCCCCCACGAAGGCCGTTGCCGTATGTCCCGAAGGCCACGAGTCGTCCGTGCTTCCGTCGGGGCGCGCTCTGCCAACGGCATGCTTTAGCGGGTAGCTGATGGCGGCCATGAGCACATACGACATGGCGCTGCTGGCAAGGAAGCGCTGCAGGTCGCTGCGCCCCTCGACGCCGGCCACGTTCAATACTGCAGCCCCCAGATGCGGTACGAACCGCATGTAGTCGTCGGCTTCTGTGTGGAAGTTGGTCTCCAGTCGTATGTCGTTCTCATTCCTGAATGCCTTGCCCTCTCTGTCGGCAGCTATTCCGGCAAGTAAGAGAGGGATGCCCGCCCACGTTTGGTCGCCCATGAACGTGTAGCGCTGCTTGATGTTGGTCGCGTTGGCGTTGACACCCGGCAGCGATGGTTGTGCTACGGGTGCCAGGTTGTATGCCGGATAGGTGCTGGTAGCTGTGAGGGTGGGCAGCATCGCCTCCGCATTCAGTTTAAGCGGTTCCTGATTGGCATACCCGGTAGCACTGGCAGCACCGGCAGCCATCAATATAAAGCATGGTATAAGTATCTTTTTTGTCATAGTCTGTTAAGCTACTATAATGTAGGTTTGGCATCAGCTCATTTTAGTTTTTGCAAAGTTACTGATTTATTGCGTAAGTACAAAGCATTCTTGGTTATAAACCAACTTCTGCGGGCAAAAAAACGGCAGGAACTGGCTATGTTATTCAAAGATAGGCGGCAGATTCGGAAAAAAAAGCGTACCTTTGCACCGGCAATTAACAGACAAAGAAACAAATGAAGATATATACAGACGAGGAATTGGCCGAGATACTCGACAAGGAGATTTTCCGCCAAATCAGCATGGCGGCCGACAGCATAGGCGTAGAGTGCTATGTAGTGGGCGGCTACGTGCGCGACATCTTCCTCGGGCGCCCGTCCAGCGATATCGACGTCGTCGTAGTGGGCAGTGGCATTCAGGTAGCAAGCGAACTGAAAAAGATACTCGGCAGAAAAGCACATCTCTCGGTGTTCCGTAATTTCGGTACAGCCCAGGTGAAGTTCCGTGAACAGGAGATTGAGTTCGTGGGTGCACGCAAGGAAAGCTACAGCCACGAATCGCGTAAACCCCATGTGGAAGACGGGACGCTGGAGGACGACCAGAACCGCCGCGATTTCACGATAAACGCCATGGCTATTTGCCTGAACAAGGAGCGTTTCGGCGAACTGATAGACCCGTTCGACGGGCTTTACGACTTAGAGGACGGTATCATCCGTACACCGCTCGACCCGGACATCACTTTCTCTGACGACCCGTTGCGCATGATGCGCTGCGTGCGTTTTGCCACCCAGCTCAAATTCCGAATCGACGACGAAACGTTCGTGGCGTTGGAGCGCGATGCCTACCGTATCAAGATTGTGAGCGGTGAGCGTATAAAGGACGAACTGAATAAAATCATGATGACCGATGCGCCGAGCCGCGGCTTTGTTGACCTGCAGCGCAGCGGACTGCTCAACCTGATTCTTCCCGAACTGGCTGCGCTCGATATTGTAGAGACCCGCAACGGGCGTGCACACAAGAACAACTTCTATCACACGCTGGAGGTGCTCGACAATGTATGCCGGCACAGCGATAACCTTTGGCTGCGCTGGGCTGCCCTGCTGCACGACATAGGCAAGACCAAGTCGAAGCGCTGGGACGCTGCCGTGGGGTGGACTTTCCATAACCACAACCTCATCGGTGAAAAGATGGTGCCCGTCATTTTCCGCCGCCTTGCCCTGCCGCTCGACATGAAGATGAAATACGTGCAGAAACTCGTTAGCCTGCACATGCGCCCCATCGCCATTGCCGACGAGGAGGTGACCGACAGCGCGGTGAGGCGCCTGTTGAGCGATGCCGGCGACGACATCGACGACTTGATGCTGCTTTGCGAAGCCGACATCACGAGCAAGAACGAGGTGCGCAAGAAGCGCTTCCTCGAGAATTTCCGCGTGGTGCGCGAAAAGCTTACCGATTTGAAGGAGAAAGACTACAAGCGCTTGCTGCAACCCTGTATCGACGGCAACGAGATAATGGAGATGTTCTCCTTGAAACCGAGCAGAGAGGTGGGCGAACTGAAGAAATTCCTGAAAGAGGCCGTGCTGGATAACCGGGTGGAAAACGAACGCGAACCGCTGATGCGCCTCTTGATGGAAAAGGCACGTGGGATGGGGCTGGTGCAGCGGCCATAGCATGGCAGTGGAGGCAGAGAGCATACACCCTACTTGGTGTTTTTACAATACAGTTTTAAAACTATCTGATATGAATAAAAAAAACAAAGTATTTTTTGCAATGTTAATTACGATCTCGTTTGTCGTTTTCTTATGTCGACATAATACCGATTATCCCGATGACGTGAAGATATCATTGAGACTTGCAGGAAATAACGCAACGGAATTAGAGAAAGTACTTGCACACTATCGAGATGATTCTCTCAAGTTTAGGGCTGCTTGTTTTCTAATTGCAAATATGCCCAACCATTATTTTATGAGTGGTAAATCAATTGATGAATATCGTAGGCTTGTTACGGATAAAGAAAAACCAGTGAACTTTAAGAAATTGGATAAAGTATGGGCAGAAGCCACTGAAAAATATGGTGAAGATGTGGTAAAAGTATATGATATTCATTCCGTTTCAGCCAATTATCTGATTGATAACATTGATGACGCCTTTGATGCATGGCGTTTGGTTCCATGGAATAAGGATGTTAGCTTTGAAATTTTTTGTCGGTATATTCTTCCCTATAGATTCACAGAAGAACAACTTACGATTGGATGGAGAAAGAAATTAAGAAAAATATATTTGAAGGAGATAGCTGGAATTAATGATATGTATGAGGCATTTGGTAGAATCGCTTTCATCCTTAACAAGGAACTTCAATCTGCTTCACATACCTGTCCTTATGTTCTTGATGCAATAACACTTAATACCATCAAGAGAGGGCCTTGTATCGATCGATGTATAGTTCGAGGAAGCGTTATGAGGGCACTTGGTTTCCCTGTCGCATATGACTATACGAAAGGGTTTGCGAACTACAGTTCAACATTTCATCATGGATGGATTGCTCTTGTAGGAAAAGGTGGAAAGCCTTATACCGTATATGAAGAAGATAGTGTGGCACGTTATCTAAATTGGATAGATGCAACATATTTTAAACCTAGGATATCCGTACCACCAGATTTTCCATACACGATAGACAGCTTAAAAAGAGTGGCAAAGGTATTTAGAAAGAATTTTGATTTGTCAGGCATTCATGCTGACGATGAAGACAAGTCTGTTCTTTACGGACTCATTGATAGTGTAGTAATCAAAACTGAGAAGAAAAATGATATTCTATATTTGTGTACATATAGGACAGGGGAAGGCTGGACACCAGTCACTTCGGAAAAATCATTCGCAGGGAAGTGTGTATTTCATAATATTGGAAATCATATTGTTTATCTTGCAATGAGAAAAGAAAATGATAATTATGTGCCAGAAGAAGCTCCTTTTATATTATTGAAGGGGGGGATTCGAAAAAGTATTATACCAAGTAAAGATGTTGAAGTAGTAAAGTTGAACAGGAAATACGTGCTTATGACAAACGTTATTAATAGGTGGGCGGACTTGATTGGTGGGCGCATTGAAGGTAGTAATGACAAAAATTTTAAAAATAAAACTGTGCTTTACGAGATTACCAAAATGCCACATTATAGGAATACGATATCGATTAGCAATTCTAGAAAATTTAGGTATGTAAGATTTGTGTCTTCAGGAGTGCCGAAAACTACTATAGCAGAATTGGCTTTTTTTAACAAAGGGCAAAAGTTGGACGCAGCGAAAAAATTTGGATACAATATTAAAAAAGGTGGTATGAATAGGGCTTTTGACAATGACTTAATGTCAATAGCTGATTCTCAAAAACCAGATTTTTGGATTGCCCTTGACTTTGAAAGTCAAAAAAGAATAGATGAGATAGAATTTTTTCCACGAAATGATGACAATTTTATACGAAAAGGCGAAATGTATACGTTGTACTATTGGAATGTCGATAAATGGCGGCAAGTTGGACAGCAGAAAGGTATGGAAGATGGCGGAAACCTGATATTTGAAAACGTACCAGTAGGAGCACTTCTTATTTTGAAAAATGAAACGAATGGAAACGAGGAGCGTATTTTTACCTACGAAAAAGGTAAGCAGATGTGGTGGTGAAGAGAGAGATGATAAAGTTAGATTTCCTCTAAATAAAAATGTTATTTCTTTATACAACTGGTGTATAAATACGCCAGTTCGGGATAAGAAATTCATCTAAAAAGTTGGTAATCTGAGATATTTTTTGTACCTTTATATTTGATTTACAATTACTTATAAAGTTAAACAAAAGAACACACTCATGATTACCGACTACAAAATTACAGAAATTTTCTGTGCCGTGGATGAATTTTGCAAAGAATTTGATAAGCAGATAGACAAAAGGTCTCTTATGTCCTCTGATGGTAAGGTGCGCCGCTACCGAAAGGCATCCCTCTCCGACAGTGAGATTATGACCATCTTGATTGTGTTCCAGTTTGGCTCGTTCCGCAATTTCAAGCATTACTACCTTTTCTTCATCAGGCAGCACATGAAAACGTCCTTCCCCCCATGCCGTATCCTACAACCGCTTCGTGGAACTCGAGAGCCGCGTGTTCTTCCAGATGATGTTCTTCCTGAACCTCTCTGCCTTCGGGCGCTGCACGGGCATCAGCTTCGTGGACTCCACGATGGTGCCTGTCTGTCACAATCTGCGCCGCTATGCCAACAAAGTCTTCAAGGGGATGGCCACAGACGGGAAGGGGACGATGGGATGGTGTCACGGCTTCAAGCTGCATCTGGTCTGCAACGACAGGGGCGAGATCATCACATTCTGCTTCACGGGGGCCAACGTCGATGACAGGGATCCCAAAGTATGGGCTGTACTGGCAAAGAACCTCTACGGAAAGCTCTTTGCCGACAGGGGATACATTTCGCCAAGGCTCTTCGACATGCTCTTTGAGGATGGAATACATCTGGTCACGGGCATCAGGACGAACATGAAGAACAGACTCATGCCCATGTGGGACAAGGTCATGCTGAGAAGGAGGTGCATCATCGAGACCATCAACGACATGCTCAAGAATACGGCACAACTCGTACATTCAAGGCATAGGTCGGTCAACAACTTCATCATGAACATGGTGGCAGCTCTGGCGGCATATTGCTTCTTCGACAACAAACCGAAAGCGCTTGATGGATATTATATCGAGGACACCAAACAACTTATGATGTTTTGAGAAATCTTATCCCGAACTGGGGTATAAATCAAAATTTCTTATATGGGTTTATTTGTAAATACACTTGTTAGAATGTATTTGTTAACAGAAATTATTAAAAAAATGGACATGCATGCCTTATTTGGCAAGGCATGCATGCCCCTTAAAGTTCATTGCATGAAGATAGGATCCCGGTAAGCGCTACCGAGATAACCGCCTATGATGTCAAACCACGTGCGCTGCAGATATATATTCAGGAAAAATAAGACGACAACCGACAGCACATATACAGATACGCGTTTCTCTGCGTATGACAAAACTGCCAAGATAATGGCGAGACAGACGATTACCGTGCCTGCCAGAGAAAAAAGAGTGCCATCGAAGTCGAGGATTCTAACCGGTATCTCCAGTATAATGCTTCCGAAGAGAATCGCTGCTGCAATTGCCTTTACACTAAGTTCGTACCTCTTCCTGTAATAGTGGAGAGCAGACAATGTGAATGCAAAATACGCGACCGTGTAGCAGCCTGTACCTATATAGATGGATTTGGTATATCTTGTAAACATCACAATTAAATAAAGGATGACAGACAAGCCTGCGATTGTTGCTATTCTTTTCTTATCTTTTGCCATATTATATCCCTCCACATCGTCCGTTACAACTTTGAGCAAGAAGCCACCCACACCCGACAGAACTACTTTCGCAAGACGAACTCTCGCATGGGCCTGGTGAATTAAAACAAAAATCAGACAACACACTCGTATTGCAGTGGCATGAGCTTTCTGCTCTATGGGACATCTTATCAGATTCTTTGGACGACAAGAGGATAACTTCTCCCTTTGTATTCTTCATGATATATCCAGAGCCAGCAATAGCGATACAGACTTCAGGTTTCCAATTAAGTTTTTGCATAGCATCATTTTTCCATTGATAGAAAAATGATTCCAATTCATCAAGTTGGTTGTCTGTCAAGGATTTACCAGATAAGACGTAAGGGTGTTCTACTATGAATTGCTCAACTTTTCGAATGTGTTCAATCTCCTCTGAAGTCCATGGCAGTTGTTTCACTTCATTTAGTTTCTCTATCCAAAAATTCTCTCTTTGCTTTGAAGTAAAAGCCCTATAGATTGGGATACTCATTTCCGCATTAGTACGAAGCCAATCAACACGTGTCATTTGTGAAATTTGAGACTTGTTGTCTTTTACCCAAGAGTTTACTGTATCATTGCAACTGTAAACGGTATCATCTTCCGAGCAAGACGTAAAAACAATACAAGATAACACAAACACTAATAAAAAGTAATTTTTCATAATTAATATTTTTTAATTAGCCTACTCTGTTATACGCTTTTCGGCATACGCGGTTCATTATTATTTACTTTTGTCATTTAAAATATCAGACATGGATTTTGGATATTCTTGCAATCCCAAAGAGTTTCTTTGCCATTTACCTATGATTAAGCATTTATTGACCACAATAATTCCTATATTTGAAGAAATAATTTTTTCTAAAAGGCTATCGTCTGACTTGCCAATAGGAATAGGTATTTCGATTCCAAGATTATTTTCTGTGAAAGATGTTAGTAAAATAGGACTGCCATCTGTTTTATTACAAATATTTAATACAGAATGTGCCAATTTTTTTTTATCAGATGGAGAAACTTCATTATAATTGCGTATAATCCCTATTACAATAATTTTATTTTGGTAAAAGAGCGAGTCAGTGATATTTGTATAAGTTTTACCATTTTTGTTTATCTGCAATTGCTCTATGGAAAAAAAAGGTTGAGAAATGTCCTCAGGAAAAATGCACACATTTACACCTGTTTTGAATTTTCCACTTTCGTAAAAAGGTTGTCCCTTTAATCCTAAAAAGCAGAAACACGCTACCCCAAAGAAAACAGGAATAGCCCAAATGCTATTTTTATCATTCCTTTTGTCTTCTCTCTGTTTGGAAACAAAAGTAATAACAAGTAATATTATATTTTTTGCAAATGATTGCCATCCTGTAAATGGCAATTGTTCTCCAAAACATCCGCAATCAGAAAGCTCTCCATCAATGGCTATAAATAAAGTTATGCACGTAAAGAAAAAAAGAATAATGATTGTGAAGTTTATTGTGATTTTTCTTAATATACCAAATAGCAAGAATAAGGAAATTACAAGTTCTATCCCTATAAGAATAGCCCCTAAAATGTCATATAGGATGGGTGTGAGATCTATGGAATAGGCCTGGAAATATTTACGGAATATTGAAGCTGTATTAGGAAAATTTATTGCTTTACTAACACTTGATATCAGAAAAATAATTCCGATAAGATATTGTGCAGCAATATGTTTTGTAATATGTTTCATATTCTTCTATTTTATGTCACAGATAACTCTTAATAAAAGAGTTTTGTCATATGCATATTTAACAAAGATGGGTTTACTTATATGTCCATTCAGCCCTTTTAATCCCATTTTACCCTCAAGTAAAATGCTATCTTGTGGATGTATTTCTCTAACATTGGTTTTTATCTTGAGACAACTACATGAAATATCAATTTTGTTTATTGTAATTAAAGAATTATTTGAGTTTTTAAGCACAAATCTGAATTCTACAGAGTCTTTTTCTCCTTTGGGGAATTCACCTAAATAATAGTGTTTCTGTTCTACATACAAATCTCCATATGAAGTCGTTTTTTTTACAGGTGTTTCTTTTCTTGTCTGATTTGTACAACCCATACTTATTAAAAATGCTATTAAAAATGCCGTTTTCTTAATTGTTTTCATAAATCTTTTGCATTTAAATCTTGTTTAATTTTTCCTTTAATTATGTCAATCTCATATGAAGCTACTTTGACAGACTTATTTAATATTATTCTGCCTAATCTTGTTTGTGCTTTCTTATCTGAAACTTTTCCCAATATTATGTACATTTCATATAGTGGCTTAAATCGGTTTGGGCACATTTCATGTGCCAACTTAAAGTGCTGGAAAGCACTATTATATCTTTTTATATCTGCGTATAGTGAGCCCTTCAATATTTGTGTTTGGTAATCCACAGTAGAACAATTGTTGATTATCGATAAAGCCATATTAGGTTTGTTTGCCTTCTTTAGGAAAGCAGCATAATTATAAATAAACTCTGGTGTTTTATTTAATTGTTGATATACCTGGCTATACAGAACTTCTGCTTTATTGTATTTGCCTAATAGCGAATAATTGTAGGCTTCAGTCCATTGATAATGTGATTTCATACTCTTGACACTATAAAGACAGATTAGAGAACCTGCGAATAAAAAAATAGTTCTGATATAATCTATAGGAAAATGTCTGACTTTTTTCGATTTGTAATTGAAAGATGCTGCATACCATGCTACTGCAATCCAAGTAATAGGATACCTGAATGGATAAGAAACAAGAGCGAATATGAACAAGGCACAAAAAAAGATGTATGCGGTTTGTCAAGGATAACATTACTCAATAATGCTACTATGCCTACAATAAAAAATAAGAAAAACGGTCCACCATAATTAATGAGTAGTAAGAGAAATTCATTTAGTGGATGCTTAATATTATCTGCTCTTTGTCGCGTGTCTAAAGATTTTGCTTTCAAGTTTATAGCTTGTTGTAACATGTATTTTTTTTTAAAACCGTCATGTCCATATCCAAAGCAAATATGCTTTGGTGTATCCAGCATTGATAAAGTTGTCGAATAAATAAACCATCTACCTTTTGATGATTCTGTTTTGAAATTAAATATAGAGAATAATATCAGTCCACAAAAAACGATAGAAACAATTTTTTTATATTTTTTCATAAAAAAAACGAAAAAAATAATGAAGGCAGATAGTAGACCTGCTCGTGAATTAGATGCGAAAAGTATTAAAGTGCAGACTGTAATTAATGCTATGTATAAGATTAATTGCTTGTTGGTGGATTTCTTGGTAATGAGGTTACTTAAGGAAATGATAGCCAATATCACAGAGAATGCCAAACCTGTAGGACTATCATATGTGCCTTCTATTATAGGAATTGATTTAAAAAATTGTCCGGTAGCGAAATATATTGGGAAAAAAGAAGAGAGAATAAAAAATAAGTCTATCAATTCTTGGGATATATGGTTGCTAAACACTTTGAAAAAAAAGTATAAAAGGATACCGCTTGTAGGTATTAATAATGCATCCAAAGAATAGTTTTGTATTTGTGAGATGATAACAAGAAAAGCAAGAAGAATGACTCCCCAAAATTCCATTATAGAAATTTTGGTTGTAATATATTTTTTCTTTGCTAGAAAAAAAGAGGAAAATATCAACAATATGCTTAACCAGAACAGATACCCCATCCATTTAGGATATACAAGGGCATCCATGAAAATAGAAGATATACAGGATGAACTTAAAATAACTAATAGCAATAATAAAAATTTCATTATTGCCATTGTAGGTAGGTTATTAGGTATTATAAGTTTCATGTAAATTTAGATTAGTGATGCAATATTACAAAAAAAAACGAAAAGCGAGCTGTAATGCAAGTGGTATATTGTGTTTTTTTTTGTTTTTTTTGTTTTTTTCAACCAAATATCCGTTTGTGTCTTCAATTTTAACATTATGAAGCTTTTTGTCCAGAGGAGAGACCTCGCCACTCAAAACACTGTATTTTGCAGCCCTAAGGGCAAGCCGCGGGCAGCAGGCGGATAATGGGGCGAAAAGATTTATAGCTATAAATCTGAGAAATATAGCTATATTTCTCAGAAATATTGCAAAAAATCTTTTTGGCATGATGGTGGTTGCCGACCATTGGTATTGTAAGCGTCGGACAACGAGCAACTATCGGTTTTGATTTTTGGNNATCTTAGAAAAATGGCCAAAAATCAAAACAGCGTGTATTTCTCGGCTCTGCAAAGGCAGCGCTAACCGGATTAACGGATTAACGGATTAACAAATTAACGGATATTGCAGTATTAATCCCTAATCCTTAATCCCTAATCCTTAATCCATTCAGGCAGTAAATGTGTTAAAGGACGGCAAACAAACCTTACATATCTTATCTGTATCTTCTGTAATTTTGCTACAGACTTGCCCTTTTTACGGGAGCCTAATAAAGATTGTTAAATGTTGCATGCCTATAATATTGGTATCGCATATTTTGTGTAACTTTGCAGCCGGAAAACTCAAATAAAGACATGAGTTTTTAGTTTGGTAGTTGTTCAGAATAATAAAATTAGTATTATAAAAAGGTATGGAAAAGAACAGAATTTTAATCATTGCAGCAGCTGCTGCCATGTTGGCATCTTGTGGCGGAAATAAAGGCGGCATGCCTAATTTTGGCGACAACGAGTATCCGGTGGTGGCTGCACAGGTAAGCTCTGCATCTTTGCAGACAACTTATCCCGCTGTCATCAAGGGTATCCAGGATGTCGAGATTCGTCCGAAGGTGTCCGGATTCATCACGCAGGTGAGCGTACAGGAAGGTCAGGCGGTTAGTGCCGGGCAGGTACTCTTCGTAATCGACAATGTTACGTATCAGGCGCAGGTGCGCCAAGCGCAGGCTGCGGTGAATACGGCCAAGGCACAGCTGAATACGGCAAACTTGACTTATGAGAACAGCAAGCAGCTGCATGCAAACAAGGTGATAGGCGACTTCGAGTTGCAGTCGGCCCAAAATAGCTATGAAAGCGCCAAGGCCCAGTTGGCACAGGCCGAAGCAAGCCTGGCCTCGGCCAAGGAGATGCTGAGCTATTGCTACGTAAAGAGCCCTTCGGCCGGCGTGGTAGGCTCGCTGCCGTATAAGGCCGGTGCGCTTGTGAGCACATCCAACGCGCTGACAACCGTGTCGAACATCAGTTCGATGGAGGTTTACTTCTCCATGACGGAGAAAGACCTCCTCGGGATGTCGAAGACGTCGGGCAATGTGAGCGCTGCCATCGCAGCCATGCCGCCGGTGCAGCTGCAGCTCATCGACGGTACGGTTTACGGTCATGAAGGCAAGGTGACCAAGGTGAGCGGCGTTATCGACGCTGCAACCGGCTCGGTACAGGTCATCGCGCGCTTTGCCAACCCCGAACACCTGTTGAAGAGCGGCGGTTCGGGCTCTATCATCCTCCCTAACAGCAACAGCAGCGCAATCGTTATTCCACAGAGCGTCGTCTCGGAGGTGCAGAACAAGTACTTCGTATATGTGCTGGGTGCAGGCAACAAGGTGAAGTATACCGAAATCAGCGTCGACCCGCAGAACGACGGTAACAATTATATTGTCACCAAGGGGCTGAAGCCCGGCGATAAGTATGTCACCAACGGTATTACGCGGCTTACCGACGGTATGGAGATCAAGCCCATCACCCCGGCACAATACGAGAAAAAGATTGCCGACGCTGGGAAACTTGGCGAAAGCCAAAGCTCACCGTCGAAGTTTGCAGACACGATGAAATAAACGAAAGCAACAATGACATTTACAACATTTATCAAGCGCCCGGTCCTTTCGACGGTAGTCTCAGTGCTTATCGTCATCCTGGGTATCATCGGACTCATATCGCTCCCCATCGAGCAGTACCCCGACATAGCGCCTCCCACCATCATGGTGCGCACCACTTATACCGGTGCCGATGCCGAGACCGTGAAGAATGCCGTCCTCGCCCCGCTGGAGGAAAGCATCAACGGTGTGGAAGGCATGACATACATGCAATCGACGGCCGACAACTCGGGTTCGGCTTCCATCACTGTTTACTTCCGGCAGGGAATTAACGCTGACATGTGTGCCGTGAACGTGCAGAACCGCGTGAGCCAGGCGCAGGCCTTGCTGCCAGCCGAAGTGACACGCGTGGGCGTGACGGTAACCAAGCGCCAGACATCGAACGTCATCATGTACTCGTTGACGTCGGAGAACGGCGAACTGGACGATGAATTCCTTACCAATTACGGAGACATCAATATCATCCCGGCCCTTAAGCGTATCAACGGCGTGGGCGACGTGATGAGTCCGGGTATGAAAACTTACTCCATGCGTATATGGCTGAAGCCCGACGTCATGAAACAGTATGGACTGATACCGAGCGACATCTCTACAGCATTGGCGGAGCAGAACATCGAGGCGGCACCGGGAGCATTCGGCGAACAGTCGAAAGTGGCTTATGAATACACCATGCGTTATAAAGGACGTTTGAAGACTGCCGAGGAATTCGGCGATATCATCATATCGAGCGACCAGAACGGACAGACGCTGAAACTGAAGGATGTGGCCAAAATAGAATTGGGCGGACTCGTGTATTCCGTGGCGATGCGCAACAATAACCATCCTTCGGCCATGGGTATGGTTCAGCAGGTTGCCGGTTCGAATGCCACGCAGATAGCCGAAGACTGTAAGGCGGAGCTGGAGAAGCAGGCGAAGAGCTTCCCTCCCGGGATGATATACAAGATTAACTACGATGTGACGGAATTCCTTTTCGCTGCCATCGAAGAGGTGGTGATGACGCTGTTCCTGACATTGGTGCTTGTGTTCTTCGTGGTTTACATCTTCCTCCAGGACATCCGCTCCACGCTGATTCCTATGATTGCCGTGCCGGTGTCATTGATAGGTACGTTCTTCTTCCTTAATGTCTTCGGATTCTCCGTCAACTTGCTGACGCTGTCGGCCTTGCTGCTGGCCATTGCCATCGTGGTCGACGATGCCATCGTGGTGGTGGAGGCCGTGCATGCAAAGCTCGACCTGGGTTACAAGAGTGCGCTGACAGCCTCCATAGATGCCATGAACGAGATTTCGGGCGCCATCATCTCCATTACGCTTGTGATGGCGTCGGTATTCATTCCGGTGTCGTTTATCGGCGGCACCAGCGGAACGTTCTATCGCGAGTTCGGTGTGACGATGGCCATCGCTATCTTCATTTCGGCCTTGAATGCCTTGACGCTGTCGCCTGCCCTTTGTGCGATATTCCTCAAACCGAAGGACGAAGACGGCAACGAGCGGAAAATGAGCCGTGTAGACCGCTTCCATGCGGCCTTCAATGCCTCGTACGGCAGCTTGCAAGGAAAGTACAAGGGCGTTATCGAGAAGTTCGTGCGCCGGCCGGTGGCTATCGGCGTTTCCGTTGTCGTGGGTATTGCAGCCCTTGTGCTTACGATGTCCACTACGAAAACGGGTTTGGTGCCCGATGAAGATACGGGTACGCTCTTTGTTACGGTATCGATGCCGCCTTCTACCAGTGTAGCACGCACGCAGCAGATTCTCGACCACATCGACTCGATGCTGGCCGTCAACCCGGCCATCCAGAGCCGCGAGATGCTGCAGGGCTATAACTTCATCGCCGGGCAGGGCTCCGACCAAGCTACGTTCATCCTTACATTGAAGCCGTTCGCCGAGCGCAAGCCGGAAATCAGCAACCTTAAGGACTGGCTGCTCAGTTGGGTGATGAACCCGATGGATGCCAGCATGGTGCTTGGCATGATTTATAAGCAAACCGCACAGATAAAGGATGCCCAGATACTGGCTTTCGCGCCGCCCATGGTGCAGGGATATTCGTTGTCCAACGGTCTTTCCATCGTCATGCAGGACCGCACGGGCGGCGACCTGAACAAATTCTATGAGATTACGAAGGAATATATGGCAGAACTCAACAAGCGTCCTGAGATACAGAATGCCATGACCTCGTATAATCCCAAGTATCCCCAGTACATGATTGATGTGGATGTGGCTAAGTGTAAGCAGGCCGGTATCTCGCCCTCTACCGTGCTCACAACGCTTCAGGGGTACTACGGCGGACTGTATGCGTCGAACTTCAATGCCTACGGCAAGCTCTACCGTGTAATGATTCAGGGCGATGTAGAGAGCCGCATGAAGGAAGACGGGCTGAGCAATATCTACGTGCGTACGCCGGCGGGAATGTCGCCGGTCAGCGGATTCTGTTCGTTGCGCAGGATATACGGCCCGGCCAATATCAACCGGTTCAACCTCTTCACGAGCATCAACGTGCAGGCCAATGTGGCCAGCGGGTATTCTTCGGGCGAGGCCATTAAGGCTGTAGAGGAGGTGGCCTCAAACGTGCTGCCGCAGGGGTATACATACGAGTTCTCCGGCCTGACGCGTTCGGAGGCGGAGTCGAGCAATTCGACGGCACTCATTTTCCTGCTGTGCTTCATCTTTATCTACCTGATTCTGTCGGCGCAGTATGAGAGCTATATCTTGCCGTTGGCGGTTGTACTCTCCGTTCCGTTCGGGCTTGCCGGTGCTTTCCTCTTCACGCAGCTGTTCGGACATAACAACGATATCTACATGCAGATTTCGCTTATCATGCTGATAGGCTTGTTGGCAAAGAACGCCATCTTGATTGTGCAGTTCGCGCTCGAACGCCGCCATACGGGTATGGCCGTGTCGTGGTCTGCCATTCTCGGTGCTGCCGCCCGTCTGCGTCCTATCTTGATGACCTCGCTTGCCATGGTGATCGGCTTGCTGCCGATGATGTTTGCCTCGGGTGTAGGCAAGAACGGCAACCAGACGCTGGGTGCTGCGGCTATCGGCGGCATGCTTATAGGCACCTTGCTCCAGATATTTGTCGTGCCTACGTTGTTCGTTATCTTCCAGTCGCTGCAAGAGAAAATCAGCCCGATGAAGTTTGATGACGAAATCAATGAGGAGATTTCCACCGAGTTGGCCCAATATGCCCATGGGCCGGTTAACGATAATATAAAGTAGAGGAAGAAGTATGAAGAAATCAATGATAATCATGTCTGTGACGCTGCTTTTAAGCAGTTGCGGGCTTTATAATAAATACGAACGTCCTTCTGTCAACGCAACAGGATTGGTGCGCGACGCGGTATCAGCCTATGATACGCTTGCCGTGGGCGACACGGCCAGTTTCGGGAACCTTCCTTGGCGGCAGGTGTTCACCGACCCTCAGTTGCAGGTGCTGATAGAGAAGGGCCTGTCCAATAATACCGACCTTCTCAACGCTGCGCTGAATGTAAAGCAGGTAGAGGCTTATCTGACGGTGGCTAAGCTTGCGTTTCTGCCTGCCGTCTCGTTCTCCCCTTCCGGTACGCTCTCTTCGTGGGACGGTTCCACGCCTTCAAAGATTTATTCACTTCCGGTACAGGCCAGTTGGAGTGTCGACCTCTTCGGGAATCTTTTGTCGGCCAAGCGCAGTGCACAGATGCAATTGCTGGCAACGAAGGATTACCAGACGGTGGTGCGTACGCAGGTGGTTTGCAACATCGCCAACATGTATTATACGTTGCTGATGCTCGACCGCCAGTTGGAGATTGTCGACGGAATGACGGTGCTCACCAAAGAGACGTGGGACATGATGAAGCTGCAGATGCAATTGGGGCGTTCCCGCAGTACGAGTGTGCAGAGCGCAGAGGCCGGTTACTATTCGGTATTGGCTCAGGCTGTCGACTTGAAACGCCAGATACGCGAGACGGAGAACGCCCTCTCGCTCCTTATGGGTGAGGCCGGCCACAACATTGCCCGCGGCAGGTTGCAGGACCAGTCGTTGCCGGGCGAGTTCAGCACCGGTGTCGGCCTGCAGCTCTTGGCCAACCGTGCCGATGTGCATTATGCCGAGATGAGCTTGGCGCAATGCTTCTATGACGTGCAGACGGCCCGCTCTAAGTTTTATCCAAGCATCACCATCAGCGGCAGCGGTGCTTTCACGAACAACAGCGGTGCAGGTATCGTCAATCCGGGCAAGTGGCTGCTTTCGGCTGTAGGCAGCCTTGTGCAGCCTATATTCCAGCACGGGCAGATTGTGGCAGGGCTCAAGGTGGCCAAGGCGAAACAGGAGCAGGCTTACAACACGTGGCAGAATGCCGTGCTGAAGGCCGGAAACGAGGTGAGCAATGCCTTGGTGCTTTATAACTCATCAGACGAAAAAAGCCGTTTGGAGCAGAAGCAAATCGAGGTTCTTACCAGGAACGTTGAAGATACCAAGCAGCTCTATGCGAGCAGCGGCAGCACTTACCTGGAGGTTATTCAGGCACAGAGCAGCCTGCTGAATGCCGAAATATCCAAGGTGAGCGACGACTTCTACAAGATGCAGGCCGTTGTCAATCTGTATCAAGCCCTCGGAGGCGGTTCGAGGTAATAAAGAATTAATGAATCTAAGAGCAAAATTATATGGCAAGCGAAATAAGTCCTAAAGCCGAGATTGACCCAAGAGCGAAAATCGGTGATAATTGTAAGATATTCCCGTTCGTGTATATCGAGGGCGACGTGGTGATTGGTGACAATTGCGTCATCTTCCCCTTCGTCAGCATTCTCGACGGCACGCGTATGGGGAATGATAATAAAGTGCACCAGGGAGCTGTCATCGGGGCCTTGCCCCAGGATTTCAACTTCGTCGGTGAGAGGTCGGAACTGGTAATCGGCAATAACAACGTGTTCCGCGAGAATGTGGTCATCAACCGCGCTACGCATACCGGAGGGCAGACTGTGATAGGCAACGGCAACTTCCTGATGGAAGGGTCGCACATCTCGCACGACACGAAAGTGGGCGACCACTGCGTGTTTGGTTACGGAACGAAGATTGCCGGCGACTGCGAGATAGGCAACGGTGTCATCTTCTCGTCGAGCGTCATAGCCAATCCCAATACAAGAGTGGGCGAGGGGGCTATGGTACAGGCTGGTTGCACCTTCTCAAAGGACATCCCCCCTTACATCGTGGCAACCCGTAAGAATGCATACGGAGGCGTAAACACGGTGATGTGCAAAAGTTACGGCATAGATGACAGGACACTTAAGCACATTGCCAATGCCTACCGTCTGATATTTCATGGGCAGACCAGTCTGTTCGACGCTGCTCTACAAGTAAAGGAGCAAGTGCCCGACGGTCCGGAAATCCGCAATCTCGTCAGCTTTGTCCAATCCTCTACTTTAGGGATTATCGGTAAGATGTGATTGTTTTTGGATTAATGATTATGGATTAATCCATAATCATTAATCCATAATCCATTAATACTCTGATATCCGTTTAAACCTGCCTTGGCTCTTCCCTAAATCCCATTGTACGCCTATGTGGAAGTCGAGGAAGCCGTTGCTGCCTGTGCTCACCTGCATCCCAGTAGTAGCCACGTCGCCGAAAAATTCGCTCGTAATCACTTGATAAGCCATGTCGGCATAAAGGCTGAGGCGCCCTTTCACGCGGTAGGTGCAGCCGAAGCCTATACCCACCATCGGCGAACCGGAGCCTGTGGCCAAATTACTGGCAAGGCCGGCCCGCGGAAAAACCACCGCATTCCATTTCCGGTCGGCATCATATCCCCAGATGATACTGTGTACGCTGAGCAGCACGTCGATATAAGTGGCAAGATATCCGCCTTTATCCATGTTGATGCCGTTGCTGCCAGCCGGTGCCACCCACTCTAAGTGGCCGTTTTTAAAAAGCGGGAAACCGTTTTCCCAGTTCAAGCGGCCGCGTAGCCCCACTTCGGGGGAAAACCATTTTCCGGCGGCAGCGTTCAGGCCGAATGTTTTTCCCTTGGGGAACACGTGCGAGAAATTATAGCCGTATGGATTCTGCAAGGACATGTCTAAACCAGCCTGGACGAACCAATTGCCCCAAAACGAGTTGGCTATGACGATATCGCCGGATATATTATTACCGGCAGTTTTCTGCGCTGATGCAGAGGCATTGCAAGTTAAAGCTATCAATAATGCAGATAATATCTTTTTCATCATCGTTTGTCTATTTGTTTTTAGAATGGTTGCTTGCTCTTTGCAGGCGTATCATTTGCCCACGTTCCTGAACGTACTCTTTCCCAGGTTAATCTGGACTCCCACATTGATGTCTAAATAGCCGTTACTGTTGGAACCAGTGCCTGTTTGCTTCACTACCCCGACAAAGCCGCTCGACACCATCTGGTAAGCCATGTCGAAATAAATGCGGTAACGGTCGTTCAGCCTGAAAGTGTTGCCGATGCCGATGCCCAGTAGAGGCGAACCTTTCGATACGCCGAAATTGTATACGACGCCGGCTCTCGGATATACTTGGAAGTTCCAGAGACGGTCGGCATCGTAACACCAGAACAGGTTGTGTATGTCAAACTGTATGTCTCCCACGACAGCCATGTACCCGCCCTTGTCCATATTCTCGCCATTGCGCCCGAAGGGGGCCAGCCACGATGCGTGCCCGTTTTCGAACAGCCCTATGCCGTTCTCCCAGTTGATTTTCCCGCGCAGGCCTATCTCGGGTGTGAACCAGCGGCCGAGAGCGGCATTTACGCCGAAGGTCTTCCCGTTGGGGAATACATCCGAGAAGCTGTATCCGTAGGGGTTTTGCAGCGACATGTCAAACCCCAGTTGGACATACCAGTTGCTCCAGAACGGATTGGCAGCCACGGCATGCCCCGAAAGCTGGGCGGCTGACTTCCCGGGAACAAGGAAAGCCAAAATAAAGGCAATGATAATCTGTTTCATATTGGATAGCACATTTATGTTTTTTTACTTTATCGGCGTTTAATCTTATTTCATATTAATCTTTGCAAAAATAGCAAATCTATTCCTAAACACCAAGAAAATCTTCCCTTTTATGCTATTCTCTTTTCGGGGTGTGTATATGAAACGGCAATCCCGCCGCGTAGCTAAGCCGGAATAGCCATGTATGCGTGAGGCAGCCCTCTTCCCCCCTGTTCAGTATGAGGCCTGGCAGGGGATGCCCATGGCGATGACACGTTCGCGGATGGCATCGAGCACGTCGGGCGAGGCCTTGGCCAACTGGTGTCCGGGCGTTTCGCGGTCGATGGTGTAAATCATCACCTCCTGCGGGGCAATCTCCTTGATGGCCTCGAGCCACGGCTTGACGTATTGCTCGGTTGTATTGTCTACGCAGAATGCTGCCTGTCCGTCGGCGATAGTGCCTTTCATGAACATGGTTTGTATGATGACATGGCCTTTGAAGGATTTCAGTCCGGCTATGATCTCGCCTACGTCGTAGCGGCCCGTCGGCCGGTCCACCTTATTTATATAAGTCATGTCTACGGTATCAAGCTTCAGTATGTTGTTGTCTACCAGCATCAGCGCATCGTAGACGTCTTGCCTGCCAATCATGGTCGAATTGCTGAGTACTGACACTTTGGCGGCAGGGCAGTAGCGGTTGCGCAGCTCCACCGTATCGTGTATGATTCCTGCGAAATCGGGGTGGGCGGTAGGCTCGCCGTTGCCTGCAAACGTCAGCACGTCGGGCATTTTGGCGCTTTGCTGCATATCCTTTAGTTTCGCCTCCAGTGCCTCGGCCACCTGTTGCCGGGTGGGGCGTGGCCGGCGCGGCCGGCGGTCGGCATTGAAGCCGCATTCGCAGTACACGCAGTCGAAGGTGCACACCTTTCCGTCTTCGGGCATCAGGTTGATGCCCAGCGATATGCCCAAGCGGCGGCTATGCACGGGGCCGAAGATGGGCGCAGGGTAAATAATCGTACTCATAACTGTATGCAAAGGTAATGATAATTTTCTGTAATTTCTTTGTTGGATACAAAAAACTTAACTTTGTGCGTAGGCTGGTGATGTGCCGGACGCCGGTTGCAACGCAAGCGGCGGTATAAGGGGAAAGCGGGGTAAATATGGTGCGCTCGTAAAACCCTGTGTTTGGAAAGCCGGGCAAAGAGGTAACTAACGGATTAACGGATTAACGGATTAACGGATTAACGGATAACGTATTGAAATCGTACAAGCATCTTGTAGCAGGACTACAAGCACCTTGTAGCCCGATTACAAGCACCTGGTAACAAGCCTACAAGATGCTTGTACGATTTGGATTAAATGCCCGTTTAACCGTAAGAGTTAATGTATATTAAACATTCTTGCTGGTTGCTTATAATTTACTACCTTTGCAGGAAATTAGGTGTATTACATCCGATAACGTAATGGGAAAAAGGAAAAAACAGGCCCGCAGCCGTCAGGGGTTGCAGGTTGTTACATTGTGCATCAGCACCACTATGGTGTTGATTCTGCTTGGTTTGGTGGTGTTCTCCGTGCTGGCGGCACACAACCTCTCAAGGTACTTTAAGGAAAACTTTACTGTGACGGTGGTCCTGAGCGACAGCCTGTCGGTGAACCAGGGGCGCATGCTGTGCCGCGACCTGTACCACCGGCCTTATTCGCGCTCGATCGACTATATCAGTAAGGAGCAGGCCAACAGGGAGCAGAGCAAGGCAATGGGGTCGGACCCGGCTGAGTTTATCGGCTTCAATCCTTTTCCCGCGACATTGGAGGTGCAACTGAAGTCGGACTATGCCAACCACGACTCGCTGCAATGGATTGCCGCCGAGCTGAAGGCCAACCCAAAGATAACGGAGGTAGACTATCAGGAAGACCTGATGAACAAGGTGAACTCGAACCTGCAAAACTTCAGCATGATACTGCTGGTGCTCGCGGTGCTGCTGACGTGCATCTCGTTCTCGCTTATCAACAATACCGTGCGCCTGAGCATTTACTCGCGGCGCTTCCTCATCCATACGATGAAGCTGGTGGGCGCGTCGTGGGGATTCATCCGCCGCCCTTTCCTGCGCCGGGCGGTGGCCGTGGGCCTTGTGGCCGCGTTGCTGGCATGCTGCGTGCTTGGCGTGGGCATCTATGCGCTCTACAGGCAGAACCCCCATATCACGGAGGTGCTGACGTGGGCAGAGCTGGCCGTTACGGGGGTATCTGTATTCCTGTTCGGCATCGTCATCACGCTGCTGTGCTCTTATTTTTCGGTGAACCGGTTCCTGAGGATGACAGCCGGCGAGCTGTACAAGATTTAGGATTTAATAAAGTATATATATGGATAAGAAAAACTTTGCTTTCGACCGCACCAACTTCATCCTGTTGGCAATAGGGATGATTATCGTTGTTGCCGGTTTTATTTTGATGAGCGGCCCCGGTTCTACGGATACGCAGTATAATCCCGACATCTTCAGCGTGCGCCGGATAAAAGTGGCGCCGGTGGTGTGCCTTGCCGGTTTCGTGTCGATAATCTACGCCATAATCCATAAACCGAAAGGCCGTAAAATCGAAGAAGAATGACGCTGATACAAACCATTATTATTGCCATCGTCGAGGGGTTGACCGAGTTCCTTCCGGTATCGTCGACGGGGCACATGATTATAACGCAGCATCTGCTGGGCGTAGAGCCGGGCAATCCCTTTGTGCATGCCTTCACGTTCATCATACAGTTTGGGGCCATCCTTTCGGTGGTGTGCCTCTATTGGAGGCGTTTCTTCCGGCTCGACCGTACGCCGGCCCCCGAGGGGAGCGGCGCTGTGGGGCGTTTCCTTCATAAATGGAATTTCTATTGGCTGCTCCTCGTCGGTGTCTTGCCGGCCGTAGTCATCGGGCTGCTGGCCAAGAAGTCGGGCCTGCTCGACTGGTTGCTCGACAGTGTGCATGTCGTGGCTGTCATGCTGGTCGTGGGCGGTGTGTTCATGCTTTTCTGCGACAGGATATTCGATAAAGGGGCAGAGGAGAACCGTATAACCACGAAGCGTGCCTTCACCATCGGCCTGTTCCAGTGCATCTCCGTCATCCCCGGTGTCAGCCGTTCGATGGCTACCATTGTCGGCGGTATGCAGCAGAAGCTCACGCGCAAGAGTGCGGCCGAGTTCTCGTTCTTCCTTGCCGTCCCCACGATGGCAGGGGCGACATTGCTTGATTTGATTGAAATGTTCAAGGACGACGCCGCATGGGTCAATGCCCACAACATCACGATGCTCGCCGTCGGCTGCGTGGTGGCTTTTTTCGTGGCTCTCTTGGCCATGAAGTGGTTCGTCAGTTTCGTAACCAAGTATGGCTTTAAGGCTTTCGGCTGGTACCGCATCGCCGTGGGCAGCATCATCCTCATCCTGCTGCTGGCCGGACAGTCGCTGGCAATGGTCGATTAATCCCCCTAAGCGTAGCAATATATGAACTTCATCGAGGGGGAAATCATTTGCCTGAACAAGCCCTACCGCATGTCGAGCTTCGGCGCCTTGGCCCATGTGCGCAACCTGATATCCAAGCGCATGGGCGTGAAGCGCATAAAGACCGGCCACGCTGGTACGCTCGACCCGCTGGCTACTGGTGTGCTGCTGCTCTGTACGGGGCGCAAGACCAAAGAGATAGAAAAACTGCAATACCACGATAAGGAGTATACGGCCACGCTGCAGCTGGGGGCAACAACCGCCAGCTTCGACAAGGAGCATACGGTGGATTATACCTATCCGGTACATCACATCACGCGCGAGCTGGTACTCGATACGCTCAAGCAGTTCGAGGGCGATTTCCTGCAGGTGCCCCCGGCCTACAGCGCCTGTAAGGTGGGAGGCGACCGCGCCTATAAGCTGATGCGGGGAGGCAGCGTTCCCGACCTGAAAGCCAAGCCGGTGCATGTGGAGGAAATCGAGCTGACAGCCTTCGACAGCGAAAAGAAGCAGTTGTCGATACGGGTTGTTTGCGGCAAGGGCACCTATATCCGCTCGCTGGCGCGCGACATCGGCTACGCCTTGGGGAGCGGCGCGTTCCTTACGGCGCTGTGCCGTACACGCCTCGGGGATGTGCGCATCGGCGACTGCGTAACGCTGGACGGCTTCCCCGCATGGCTGGAGAAACAAGACATTAGTACGATTTAGGCAGCGGTGCCCCGGGCACGCTTGCCAAAAACAAGAATATATGAAGCTATCACAATTCAAATTCAAATTGCCTGAAGCACAGATTGCGCTCGAACCGCCGCACCGTGCTTTCAAGAATGAAGACGGGACTGTCGAGAAGGTATATCAACGCGACGCATGCCGGCTGATGGTTGTTCACCGTAAAGGTCAGACGATTGATATGTACAAGAAAGGCGCCGACGGGAAAGATACCGGGGAGTACCTCGGGTTCCGCGACGCCATCAGCTATTTTGACGAGGGCGACGTGTTCGTCTTCAACGATACGAAGGTGTTCCCAGCGCGGTTATACGGGACGAAGGAGAAAACCGATGCCAAAATCGAGGTGTTCCTCTTGCGCGAACTGAATGAGGAACTGCGCCTTTGGGATGTGCTGGTAGAGCCGGCACGCAAGATCCGAATAGGCAACAAGCTGTTTTTCGACGGCGACGGGCCGATGGTGGCCGAGGTTATCGACAACACCACCAGCCGCGGGCGCACGCTACGTTTCCTCTACGACTGTCCGCACGATGAGTTTAAAAGGGAACTGTTTGCCCTGGGCGAGTCGCCCCTGCCGCGTTATATCATCGACCGCCGCCCTGCCACGCCCGACGATATGGAGAACTTCCAGACCATCTTTGCCAAGAACGAAGGGGCTGTCACGGCTCCGTCATCGGGCATTCACTTCAGCAGGGAGATGATGAAGATGATGGAAATACGCGGCATCAACTTCTCGTATATTACCGTGCACTGCGGTCTCGGCAACTTTGAGCCGATAGAGGTGGAGGATCTCACGAAGCACAAGATGAACTCGGAACAGATGATAATCAGCAAGGAAGCCTGCGACGTTGTGAACGAGGCTAAGTCGAACGGCCGCCGGGTATGTGCCGTGGGCGTGAGCACCGTGAGGGCTACGGAAACGGCTGTGGGCACCGACGGACTGCTGAAGGAATACGACGGGTGGACTAATAAGTTCATCTTTCCGCCTTACGACTTCGGCATGACCAACAGCATGATAGCCAACTTCTATCACCCCGAGTCCACGATGATGATGACCACGGCTGCCTTCGGCGGATACGAAATCGTGTACGAGGCTTATCGGCTGGCGGTGAAAAACGGATATATGTTCGGTTGCTACGGCGATGCGCTGCTGATTGTAGACGATTGATGCACAAGGTATACTTCAGCCTCGGTTCCAACTTGGGCGACAAGGAGGGGAACATCCGTGAGGCGATAAGGAAAATGGAAAGGCTGATTGGTGCCGTGGAGCATCAGTCGGCTTTTTATGTTACCCGCCCATGGGGCTTCGTGTCCGAGCACACTTTCGTGAATGCCGCCGCCTGCTGCCTTACACCGCTGAAGCCCCGCGAGGTGCTGCGGCTGACGCAACGGATAGAGCGCGAACTGGGGCGTATGCACAAATCGCACGGCGGCATCTACCATGACCGCCTGATAGATATCGACATTCTCTTGTACGATGACCTGACGGTAGATGAGCCCGACTTGAAAATACCCCATCCGCTGATGTACGAGCGTGATTTCGTGATGCAGCCGCTAAGCGAGATACTCTCGTAACCTGCGCCCGGGAAAGGGAACCGGCCACCGGAAGTATCATCGTGTAGCTTTCGGGGGCAGATAAAAAGAAAGGAGGGGCTTTTGCAAGTCCCTCCTGTTTTTTCCTGATTGGCAGGTTTATTTACGCAGACCCAGTGCCTTGATGATGGCGCGGTAGCGTGTGATGTCGTTCACGTAAAGATACTTCAGCAATTTGCGGCGGCGGCCTACCATCTTTGTAAGGCTGCGGGCCGTTGTGAAGTCCTTGTGGTTCTTCTTCAAGTGTTCCGTCAAGTGTGAGATACGGTAGGTGAAGAGCGCAATCTGGCTTTCTGGCGAACCGGTGTCGGCAGCGTCTTTACCGTACTGCCCGAAAATTTCTTTTTTCTTAGCTTGGTCTAAATACATCGCTTTATCGATTAATGTGTGAATGATTACATCTTTCAGGCGCTTCCCGCCTTAATCACAACGGGTTACATCTTCAAATGCATCGGATTTTCCGAAATCGGGTGCAAAGTTAATTATTTTATTTCGATTTCAGTACAAAGCCGCAGGATTTTAAGTATCACGGGGCGGTGTTTTAACATAAATTTTAGGTTTTGTACGGTCCGCTATATAATTAATAAGGTGATAACCGCTCATTTCTGATTTATTTTTCGTACCTTTGCAGCCGTTTTTTTAAGGTAGATATAAAATGCAAGACATCAGAAACATAGCAATTATTGCCCACGTCGACCATGGTAAGACGACACTGGTGGACAAGATGATGTTGGCCGGGCACCTGTTCCGTGACGGGCAGAACCTGAGCAGTCAAGTTTTGGATAGCAATGACTTGGAGCGTGAGCGGGGTATTACCATTCTCTCGAAAAACGTTTCCATCAACTGGAAAGGGGTGAAAATCAATATCATCGATACCCCGGGGCACTCCGACTTCGGCGGTGAAGTGGAGCGTGTGCTCAATATGGCCGACGGCTGCTTATTGCTTGTCGATGCCTTTGAAGGGCCGATGCCGCAGACGCGGTTCGTTTTGCAGAAGGCGTTGCAGATAGGCTTGAAGCCGATTGTTGTGGTCAACAAGGTCGATAAGCCCAACTGCCGCCCCGAAGATGTGTACGAGATGGTGTTCGACCTGATGTTCTCGCTGAATGCTACCGAAGACCAGCTCGACTTCCCCGTGGTTTACGGTTCGGCCAAGAACGGATGGATGGGTGAAGACTGGAAGCAGCCTACAGCCGATATTACCTACTTGCTGGATAAAATCGTAAAGGTGATTCCCTCGCCGAAGCAAATCGAGGGCACGCCGCAGATGCTGGTTACGTCGCTCGATTACTCGAGCTATACCGGCCGTATCGCCGTGGGGCGCGTGCACCGCGGGACATTCAAGGACGCAATGAACGTCACCGTGTGCCACCGCGACGGGTCGAAGGAGAAAACGCGGATAAAAGAGCTGCATACCTTCGAGGGAATGGGCCACGTGCGTACCGACGGTGTCGGGTGCGGCGACATCTGTGCCGTCATCGGCTTGGATAATTTCGAGATTGGCGACACCATCTGTGATTATGAGAACCCCGAGCCTCTGCCGCCCATTGCCATCGATGAGCCTACGATGTCGATGCTCTTCACCATCAACGATTCGCCTTTCTTCGGCAAGGAAGGCAAGTTCGTCACCAGCCGCCATGTCAGCGAGCGCTTGGAGAAAGAGCTGGAAAAGAACCTTGCCCTGCGCGTAGAGCCGTTTGAGGATTATACCGACAAATGGATTGTGAGCGGCCGCGGCGTGCTCCATTTAAGCGTGCTCATCGAGACCATGCGCCGCGAGGGGTATGAGTTGCAGGTTGGCCAGCCGCAGGTGATTTACAAGGAAATCGGCGGCAAGAAGTGCGAGCCCATAGAAGAGCTCACCATTAATGTCCCCGAGGAGTTTGCTTCTAAGATGATTGACATGGTGACCCGCCGCAAGGGAGAGATGACTTCGATGGAAAGTCAGGGAGAGCGTGTGAACATCGAGTTCGACATGCCTTCGCGCGGTATCATCGGCCTGCGCACCAATGTGCTTACAGCCAGCCAGGGCGAGGCCATCATGGCTCACCGCTTCAAGGAGTACCAGCCGTATAAGGGCGACATAGAACGGCGCAGCAACGGTTCGATGATTGCAATGGAGACGGGTACGGCCTACGCTTACTCGATAGATAAGTTGCAGGACCGCGGAAAGTTCTTCATCGACCCGGGCGAGGATGTTTACAGCGGCCAGGTGGTGGGCGAGCATATCCATGAGAAAGACCTCGTCATCAACGTCACCAAGGCAAAGCAGCTCACCAACGTGCGGGCCAGCGGCAGCGACGATAAAGCCCGCGTCATCCCGAAAACGGTGATGAGCTTGGAGGAATGCCTCGAGTATATCCGTGAAGACGAGTTGGTGGAAGTGACGCCCAAGTCGATGCGTATACGCAAGACGATACTCGACCATAACGAGCGTAAGAAAGCAAACAAGGAGTANNTACTCCTTGTTTGCTTTCTTACGCATCAGCCACCAGCCTGTCATTGCGGGTAGTCCAGGTTCTCCTCGCCGATGCGGTCGAGCACCTCTTCCACGTATTTCCGGGCTTCCCATCGCGCCATTGGCAGGTCGTGCAGCAGATAGTTGCCGCAGTCTTCCGGTGCCGCCCCGGGTATATCGCCCTCGAACGAAGCGACGAAGCTGAACGTGCGGCGCATCAGCCCTACGATGTCTTCCGGCTTGCAGTCGCCTTTTATTAAGAGGTAGTTGCCCGTAAGGCATCCCATCGGCCCCCAGTATACGATGCGGTCTTTCCATTCGGCGTCGTTGCGCAGAAAGGTCGCCGCCAGATGCTCTATGGTGTGCAAGACGCCGGGGTGGAGTGCCGGTTCGCGGTTGGGTTCTTTCATACGGATGTCGAAGGTGGTTACAATCCCGTTGCCTATGCTGTCTTTCCGGCTTACGTATATGCCGCGCAGCAGGCGGTTGTGGTCGATGGTGAAACTGGGTATCTTGTCCATTTCTGTCATGATTTTTAAGAGTCGGTAGGGGCGCGCTTTAGGTAGGCCGCGCCTTGTTTCCTTTATGTATATGTTGCTGTGCTGCTTCTTTTCCGGCACCGGTTAAAGCGATTCGATGAAAGCCTTGGTGATGTTGAACGATTCGTCGGCCACGTTGTCCCAGAAATCGTGGTATTGCGATGCGTTAGTGTCTTTCAGCGGTATGTCGCTGATGACGCGGAACGATATGAAACCGACGCCGTAGATATGGCAAGTCTGTGCAATAGCCGCCGACTCCATGTCTACCGCCATTGCCTCGGGGAAGTGGCCGATGATGGATTGCATCTTCTCTTTCGTGTCGACAAACCAGTCGCCCGTAACAATCAGTCCGGCATGGATGCGCGGTGCCTTGTGGCGGCTGTTTATGGCGAGCGCCTTCCCCACCAGTTGCGTGGGCGATGCGTAGCGTGCTGGCATCCCCTGTACCTGTCCGTAGACGGTATGCCCGATGGCCTCGCCGCAGTAAACGTCATGGTAGCTTATCTGGCTGCTCACCACCACGTCTTTCACCTCGAGCACCGTGGATGCCCCTCCTGCGCATCCCGACGATACGATGACGTCGGGCTGGTAGCGGCTAATCATTTCCACGCTGCCCACCGCGGCGTTCACCTTTCCAATGCCGCATTGCTGCATCACAATCTCATTACTGCCTATCTTCCCGCAATAGAAAGTCTTGCCGCCGTGCACCTCCTCCGTAGCGTTGCCGAGCAGGGCCTTCAGCTGGCGCAGCTCTTTCTCCATGGCGATGATAATGCCTATTTTCATACTTTTCTGATTTATTGTTGGCAAAGTTACGAAGAAATTTTGTAAATTTGCGGCAGAATACGGAATATTATAAACATTTATATTGATGAAAACATGGAAACAATGCCTGCCCGACGTGTTGGCAGTGCTACTCTTTGCGGTGTTGTCGTTTGCCTATTTCTTCCCCGCAGACATTGAGGGGCGTATCCTTTTCCGCCACGACTCTGCCGCTGCGCGCGGCATTGCGCAGGAGCCGCAGGAGTATTACCAGCGCACGGGCGAGCGTACACGCTGGACCAACTCGCTGTTCAGCGGTATGCCTACCTTCCAGATGTCGCCTTCGTACGACAGCACCGACCTGCTGACGGCCGTAGGCAAGGCTTACCATCTGTGGCTGCCCGAGAACGTGTGGTACGTCTTCGTTTACCTCCTGGGCTTCTATATCCTGCTGCGTGCGTTCGACTTCCGCCAGCACCTGGCCGTGTTAGGTTCCATCATTTGGGCTTTCAGCAGTTATTTCTTCATCATCATCGCTGCCGGCCATCTGTGGAAGGCCTTTGCCTTGGCCTACCTTCCGCCCATGATAGCCGGCATGGTGCTGGCCTATAGGGGCAAGTACCTGTGGGGGTTGTTGCTGATGGCGCTGTTCTCCGCCTTGGAGATACAGGCCAACCATGTACAGATGACCTATTATTACCTCATCGTCATCCTCTTCATGTTCATTGCCTATCTGGCCGATGCTATCCGCCGTAAGGCCTATGCGCATTTCCTGAAAGCCACGGGCGTGTGCATCGCAGGCGCTGCCATCGGCATCAGCATCAATATTTCCAACCTTTACCATACGTGGCAGTACAGCAAGGAGTCGATGCGCGGCAAGAGCGAGCTCGTAAAGGCCAACTCGGCCAACCAGACCGACGGCGGGCTGGAGCGCGACTACATCACCCAGTGGAGCTACGGCATCGACGAGACGTGGACGCTGCTCGTGCCCAACACCAAGGGCGGGGCCTCCGTGGCGCTGATTAACAATAAGATAGCGCAGGAGCATGCCGACAACAACTATGTGCAGATATATCAGCAGATAGGCCAATACTGGGGCGAGCAGCCCGGTACCAGCGGCCCGGTGTATGTAGGCGCTTTCGTACTGATGCTTTTCGTCCTCGGGCTGTTCCTCGTGAAAGGGCCCATGAAGTGGGCCTTGCTGGCAGCTACCGTCCTGTCCGTCTTGCTGTCGTGGGGGCGCAACTTCATGCCGCTTACCGACTTTTTCATCGACTACGTGCCCATGTATGCCAAGTTCCGCACGGTGGCCTCCATCCTCGTCGTGGCCGAATTTACCATCCCGCTGCTGGCCATGCTGGCGCTGAAGCGGATTGTAGACGAGCCCGAGGTGCTTACCAAGAAGATAAGATACGTGTATGTCTCGTTTGCGCTCACGGGCGGTGTCTGCCTGCTGTTCGCGCTGATGCCGTCGGTGTTCTTCGGCAACTACGTGTCTACAAGCGAGATGCAGGCGCTGAGCGGCATCCCCGCCGGGCAGCTGAACCCGTTGCTGGCCAACTTGAGCGAGATACGCGAGGCGATATTCACGGCCGACTGCTGGCGCTCGTTCTGGGTAATCGTCATCGGCACGCTGTGCCTCTTGCTGTTCAAGGCGAAGAAGCTAAAGGCCGAGTGGATGGTGGGTGCCATCATCGTGCTGTGCCTTATAGATATGTGGCAGGTAAACAAGCGCTATCTGAACGACGGGATGTTCGTGGAGCGGAGCGTGCGCGAGAACCCTGTGGAGAAAACGCAGGCCGAGGAGCAGATACTGCGCGACACGGCGCTCAGCTACCGCGTGCTGAACCTCGCAACGAACACCTTCAACGAAAACGAAACCTGCTACTACCTGAAGAGCATCGGCGGTTACCATCCTGCCAAGCTGCGCCGCTATCAGGAGCTGATAGAAGCCTATATCTCGCCAGAGATGCAACGCCTGATGCCGGCTATATCCGGAGCGCAGGGCGATATGACCAAGGTGAACGGCGACTCGATATTCCCCGTGCTCAACATGCTCAATGCCAAGTATTTCATCGTGCCCCTGCAGGGCGGGCAGAACGTTCCTATAGCCAATCCCTATGTTTACGGCAATGCATGGTTTGTAGACAAGGTGCATTATGTGCCGAATGCCAACGAGGAACTGGCGATGACAGGAAAGTTGCAACTGCGCCATGAGGCTGTTGCCGACAGCAAGTTTGAGCGGCAGCTGGGCCAGAGCCGGGTGCAGGATGCTACGAGCATCGTGAAGATGGCGGCCTGCGAACCCAACCGCCTCGCGTACGACGTACAGTCGGACAAGGGCGGGGTAGTGGTGTTCTCCGAGATTTATTATCCCGGTTGGACGGCGACCATAGACGGGCAGGAGGCTGAGCTGGGACGCGTAAACTATGTATTGCGCGCACTGAACGTAAAGCCCGGCCGGCATACCGTAGTGCTTTCGTTCTTCCCGAAATCGATCGACACCACCGAGACCATAGCCTATGCGGCCTACGCGTTCCTGCTGCTCTTAGTGCTGGCTTTGGCCTTCTTCGAGTATCGCAGGCGGCGCGGCGTATAAGCCCTCTGCTGTGTTCACATAACCAATCCCCCGGCGGTCCTGAACGTTCAAGATCCGCCGGGGGATTGCTGTACACCCGAGTTCGTTAAAAGCAGATTAACGGATTAACGGATTAACAGATTAACAGATTAACGGATTAACGGATTAACAGGTTAACGGATAATGTATTGAAATCGTACAAGCACCTTGTAGCAAGAGTACAAGCACCTTGTAGCAGGACTACAAGATGCTTGTACGATTTGGATGAAACGCAAGCTCTGCCGTAAAAAGAGGGGTTTATGCAGAAAATAAGCTAAATATGCACTTGCTTGTTGAATCCGCGCCCTTTCTGCAAATACTAAAATTGCTTATCCCGAATTCGGGTTACCACTTTGCCCAGCTTCCCAAACACAGGGTTATGCAGGTGCGCAGAGAAATGGCCAAAAATCAAAACGGGGGTAAATCCTCCGCGTTGCAACGGCATGGTTGCCGCAAAACAGCATATTATGACGTTTAAGGCGAGTAGAATGGAGTAAAGTCGTGCGTTGTATGAAATAATTTTGTAACTTTGCATCCAGACTCTTTAAAAACGGTTGGATATGAAGAAACTGCTTTCCCTGCCTCCTAATCTGGTAGGTAGTTTTCATGAAATAACAGGGCTGTGCCCTCAAGAGTATTTTTGCACGAACGACCCCGTGGGGCATAAGCTGGGCAGCGGGGGCGGAACGACGTGGCTGCTGGAACAGGCCTACAGCCAGACGGGCACGGGCTCTTTCGACGAATGGCTCGCTGCCGACCGCCGTATACTGGTGCATGCCGGCGGACAGAGCCGGCGGTTGCCCGCGTATGCGCCTTCGGGGAAAATCCTCACGCCCATCCCCGTTTTCAGATGGGAGCGGGGGCAGCGGCTGGGGCAAGACCTGCTGTCGTTACAGCTGCCGCTCTACGAACGGCTGATGAAGATGGCACCCGAGGGTATCCATACGATGATAGTAAGCGGCGATGTGTATATCCGCGCCACCCAGCCGCTGCAGCCGGTGCCCGACGCCGACGTGGTGTGCTACGGGCTGTGGCTCGAAGCGTCGGTGGCCAAGAACCACGGCGTGTTCGTGAGCGACCGCCGTACGCCCTCCGTACTGAAGCAGATGTTGCAGAAACCCAGTGTGGAGACGCTGGGCAGCTTGCTGCGCAACCATTTCTACCTGACCGACATCGGTGTGTGGATGCTGAGCGACCGCGCCGTGAAACTGCTGATGAAACGCTCGCTGTCGGCCGACGGGCACAGTATCAAGGAGTACGACCTGTACAGCGAGTTCGGCTGTACCTTAGGCACCGACCCCGTTATCGACGACCCCGAGCTGAGCCAGCTCCGTGTCGCCATCCTTCCGCTGCCGGGCGGCGAGTTCTATCACTTCGGTACGTCGGGCGAGATGATTTCCTCTACCGTGGCCATTCAGAACATCGTGAACGACCAGCGCGAAATCATGCACCACGACCGCAAGCCCCATCCGTCGATATTCGTGCAGAATGCGGCGGCGCGGATAGCGTTTACGGCCGAAAATACCAATATATGGATTGAAAACAGCTGCATCGGGCCGAAATGGACGCTTACGCACGACAATATCGTGACCGGCGTGCCCGAGAACGATTGGCAAATAAGCATGCAGCCGGGGCAATGCATCGACGTGATACCCATCGGTGACACACAATACTGCGTGAGATGCTACCGCATCGACGACCGCTTTGCCGGTGCCGAGCAGCAGCGGCAGCAGTTTCCCGTAGTCGATAGCGTCGAGGCCGTGGGCGAAGTGCTGGCACAGCTCTTGCCGGCCACTGCCGGTGGCGCCGCGTCAGGCACGGTGCTTTTGGAATATAAAGCCTTGCTCTCTGCCGAGGAAATCAGCAATACCGCCAACCTGCGCCGCCTCTTTGCACAGCGGAAGGCTTTCCGCAGCGGCAACTGGTTGCCCTTGGCCCGTAATTGGGAGCACAGCGTGTTCTATCAGCTCGACCTCGACGATGCCGCGCGCGAGTTTGTCAGCGCACAGTTGCCCTTGCCGCAGCCGCTGCCCGACAGCGCCCCGCTGCTTACACGCATCCATGATGCCATGTTCCGCGGCGAGAGCGACCGCGCGTTCGGCCTGCTCCGCGAGGGGCTTACCGAGCCGGTGTTTGCCGAAAAGCAGTCGCCCCGCCTGTCGGTGTACCAAGACCAGATAGTGTGGGGGCGCAGTCCGGTGCGCATCGACATTGCCGGCGGGTGGACGGATACGCCGCCTTTCTGCCTGATGGAGGGCGGGAGCGTGGTAAACCTGGCCGTAGAACTGAACGGGCAGCAGCCCATACAAACCTACGTGAAGCCTTGCAGGGAACCGCATGTGGTGCTGCGCAGCATCGACCTCGGGGCTGTAGAGGTGGTAGATACCTACGAGCAGCTGGCCGGATATAATAAGGTGGGCAGCCCGTTCTCCATCCCCAAGGCTGCCCTGGTGCTGGCAGGATTCCAGCCGGGGTTCTCGTCAGGGTGTTACCCGTCGTTGAGGGCACAGCTGGAAAGCTTTGGCTGCGGCATCGAGATTACGCTGCTTTCGGCCATTCCGGCCGGCAGCGGACTGGGCACGAGCTCCATCCTTGCGGCCACGGTGTTGGGCGCCGTGAGCGATTTCTGCTCGCTGGCATGGGACAAGGACGAAATAGGGAAGCGCACGCTGATGCTCGAACAGCTGCTCACCACCGGCGGTGGATGGCAAGACCAGTTTGGCGGCGTGCTCGGCGGCGTGAAGCTGCTGCAAACGCAGCGCGGTTTCGAGCAGGCACCCGCTGTGCGCTGGCTCCCTGCCGACATCTATACCCAGCCCGAATACGCGCAGTGCCATCTGCTTTATTATACCGGCATTACGCGCACGGCGAAAAAGATACTGGCCGAAATCGTGCGCCGCATGTTCCTTAACCAAAGCAGCCAGCTGTTGCTGCTGCGCGAGATGAAAGCCCATACCCTCGATATGTATGAAGCCATACAGCGGCAGGACTTTACGGCGATGGGGAGGCTCGTGCGCAAGACATGGGAACAGAACCAGGCTCTCGACGGCGGCACCAACCCTGCTGCCGTGAAGGCCATTACCGACAGCGTGGACGACCTTTGCCTCGGCTATAAGCTGCCGGGTGCCGGCGGTGGCGGCTATCTCTATATGGTGGCTAAGGACCCCGAGGCGGCAGCCCGCATTAAGCAGGTGCTCAACGCTGCCCGGCAGAATGCCAACGCGCGGTTTGTAGACATGTCGCTTAGTACAAAGGGCTTGCAAATCAGCAGAAGCTGATGCATGTGATATAAAATCAGGACAATATGGAGTTCAGGACAGAAGTAAGGGTGGATGCTCCCTCATGGAGAATCGACGGAGCCCATCAGCTACTCTTCGTAGGGTCGTGCTTTGCTGACAGCATCGGGCAGCGGTTCGCGGAAGAGAAGTTCAGGGCCACGGTCAATCCTTTTGGCGTGATGTATAACCCTGCCAGCATCCTGCATACCGTGGAGCGCACCGATTGCGTGCCCGACGTGGCCTTCCTTACCCTTGGCACCAACCATGTGTATGTATTGAAGGAAACGGGCGAGATAGTGGACAACTGCCGGAAACGCCCGGCATCGCTCTTCCGCGAAGAGCAGTTGTCGGTCGACGAGTGTCATGGCTACTTATGCCGGGCGGTAGGCGTGCTGCAACGTCGCAATCCCGCGGTGCGGGTGGTGGTCACCGTCAGTCCGATACGCTACGCCAAGTACGGTTATCACGGCAGCGCCCTCTCGAAGGCGGTGCTGCTCCTGGCTGCCGACCGCTTGGTGAGCGGGCACCCCGATGCCGTGGCCTATTTCCCGGCCTACGAGATAGTGAACGACGAGCTGCGCGACTATCGGTTCTATAAGGAAGACATGCTCCACCCCTCTGCCCAGGCCGTAGAGTATATATGGGAGCGATTGTCCGGCGCCTTTCTCAGCGATGCCTCGAAACAGTTCCTGCGCGAGTGGCGCCCGCTGAAGGCAGCCTTGGCCCACCGCCCCTTCAATCCCGGCTCGCAGGAGTACAGGGACTTTATGGATAAAACAATGTTAAAAGTGGCCGAGTTATCAAAAAAATATCCGAACTTTGCATTATGAAATACTCAATAGAAAAGATTACGGCGCTCATCGGAGCGCACCGTGTTGGAGAGGCCGATGCACATATCGGCTGGCTACTTACCGACAGCCGTTCGCTGTGCTTCCCGGAAGAGACCCTTTTCTTTGCCTTGCGTTCCGAGCGGAACGACGGGCATAACTATATTGAGGAACTGTACCGCCGCGGCGTGCGCAACTTTGTGGTGGAGCGCATGCCCGCCCGGTTGGAACCCGATGCCAACTACCTGAAAGTGGTGAGCGGGCTGGCTGCCCTGCAGCGCTTGGCGGAACGCCACCGCGACGAGTTTGATATCCCGGTGGTCGGCATCACGGGCTCCAACGGCAAGACGATAGTCAAGGAATGGCTCTATCAGTTGCTTTCACCCCAAATGAACGTTACGCGCTCGCCGCGCAGCTATAACTCGCAGATAGGCGTCCCCCTCTCGGTATGGCTGCTCGACGAGCATACCGAGGTGGCCCTGATCGAGGCAGGCATCAGCCGGCCGGGCGAGATGCAGGCACTGCACGGCATCATCCAGCCCACCATCGGCGTACTGACATCGCTGGGGGCTGCCCATCAGGAGAATTTCCGCTCGTTGGACGAGAAATGCCGGGAAAAGCTGCAATTGTTCCATGATGCCAAGGTGATTGTTTACGACAGCGACGACGACGTAGTGAGCCGTTGCGTGCGCCGTTCGGACTACCGGGGCGAGAAGATAGGCTGGAGCAAGGACAATCCGCAGTCGCCTTTTTACATCCGCAAGGTAGAGCCCCATGATGCATCCACTACGGTTTCTTATACCTTCAAGGGGGTGGACGGCGAGTACCGCCTGCCTTTCATCGACGAGGCTTCCGTCTCGTGTTCAATAGCCTGTGCTGCCGTAGCCCTTTACCTGGGTGTTGGCGGTGCGGCGCTCAACGAGCGTGTCTCGCTGTTGGAACCTGTTGCCATGCGGCTTGAGGTAAAGGAGGGACGGCATGGTTGCACGCTGATTAACGACTCTTATAACAGCGATGTGAATTCGCTCGACATCGCGCTCGATTTCATGAGCCGCCGCCCCGACCATCAAGGACGCCGCCGTACGCTGATACTCAGCGATATTTTCCAGAGCGGCGAGCAGCCCTCCGACCTTTATGCCGAGGTTTCGGCCCTGTCGGTAAAGCGTGGTGTAGAGCGGTTCATCGGCATCGGGCCGCAGCTGATGCACCAGGCCGGTAAGATAGGAATCGCCGATAAGGCCTTTTTCCCCGATGTACAGCAGTTTATATCCAGTGATGCTTTCCGCTCGCTGCGCAACGAGGTGATTCTCATCAAGGGCGCCCGCTCGTTCGGTTTCGACCATCTTACCGAACTGCTTGAGCAGAAAGTGCACGAGACGATACTGGAGGTGAACCTGAACGCCGTGGTCGACAACCTCAACCACTACCGTTCGTTCCTCAAACCCTCCACCAAGCTGGTGTGTATGGTGAAGGCCGATGCCTATGGCGCCGGTGCCGTTGAGGTGGCGAAGACGCTGCAAGACCACCGCGTAGACTATCTCGCGGTGGCCGTGGCCGACGAGGGAGTGACCCTGCGCAAGAACGGCATCACGAGCAATATAATGATTATGAATCCCGAGATGACCGCCTTCAAGGCCATGTTCGATTACGAGCTCGAGCCCGAGGTGTACAGCTTCCGGCTGATGGATGCCCTCGTCAAGGCCGCCGAGAAAGAAGGCATCACGGGTTATCCCGTGCATATCAAGCTCGATACCGGCATGCACCGTTTAGGCTTCGACCCGGAGACAGACATCGACGAGGTGATACGCCGGCTGAAAAGTCAGAATGCCATCATCCCGCGCTCCGTGTTCTCCCATTTCGTGGGCAGCGACAGCGACGACTTCGACCGCTTTTCCGCCATGCAGTTCGAACGGTTCAAGAAAGGCAGCAGCAGGCTGCAGGCCGCCTTCGACCACAAGATACTCCGCCACATGGACAACAGTGCCGGCATCGAGCATTTCCCCGAACGCCAGATGGATATGTGCCGGCTGGGGCTGGGCCTTTACGGCATCGACCCACGCGACAACCGCATACTGAACACGGTGAGCACGCTGAAAACCACAATCCTGCAGTTGCGCCATGTAAAAAAGGAAGATACCGTGGGCTACAGCCGCAAGGGGGTGCTGACGAGGGACAGCGTGATAGCGGCCATCCCTATCGGATATGCCGACGGACTGAACCGCCGCCTGGGGCGCGGGCATTGCTACTGCCTGGTCAATGGCCAAAAGGCTCCCTATGTGGGCAATATCTGTATGGACGTGACCATGATCGACGTCACCGGTATCCCTTGCAAAGAAGGCGATACGGTGGAAATCTTCGGCGAGCACCTGCCTGTCACGGTGCTTTCCGACGCGCTCGACACCATTCCTTATGAAGTGCTCACCAGCGTGAGCAACCGGGTAAAGAAGGTATATTTCAATTCATGATTCCCGGAGAGCAATCGGACAATGAATCAGCGATTTAGTTAAAAATGGAAGAATTTAACCGTTTTTACGAAAAATATGAATGCTGAAGCAGGAATTATGGATTAAAAGGATTCGGATTATGAATTATTTTCGTATCTTTGCAGCCAAAACTAATGGATAAACAAACAGAAAAATAGTAAAATGAGTTCGATTCAAAAGACAAGGATGACCAACTACCGTTGGGTTATTTGCGCGATGTTGTTCTTGGCGACAACAGTAAATTACATGGACAGGCAGGTGCTGTCGCTGACCTATCCCGGCGAGGGCGGAATCCAGCAGGAGTTTGGCTGGAGTGATGATGACTACGGGACGATTACAGCCTACTTCTCCATTATTTATGCTCTCAGCATGCTTTTTGCTGGTAAGTTCGTCGACTGGATGGGCACGAGCAAAGGTTACCTCTGGGCTATCTTCGTATGGTCTACGGGTGCTGTGCTCCATGCATTCTGCGGTATTGCCACCAGCGGCATCGTAGCCGGCGAGTGGCTTGTAGGTTTCGAAGGGGCTAAGGAGGTGCTCCGTGCTTTCTCGGAAAGCGGCGTGCCCGATGCAGGGCTTATGATTTCTACCGTCAGCGTGTATCTTTTCCTCGGTGCCCGTTGTATCCTGGCGCTTGGCGAGGCAGGCAACTTCCCTGCTGCCATCAAGGTGACGGCAGAGTATTTCCCAAAGAAAGACCGCGCTTACGCTACTGCCATCTTCAACAGCGGTGCTTCGGTGGGTGCCTTGGTTGCCCCGTTCACCATTCCCGTGCTGGCCAAGTTCTTCGGCTGGGAGATGGCTTTCATCGTCATCGGTGCGCTGGGTTATGTTTGGATGGGATTCTGGATTTTCCTTTACAAGAAGCCCAATGAAAACCCGAAGGTGAATGCTGCCGAGCTAACCTATATCAATCAGGACGCCGATACCGATGCCGACCCGAAGGATGCCAACGACGAAGGCCCGCAGATAGGCTTTGCCAAGTGTTTCACTTACCGCCAGACATGGTCGTTCATCGTAGGTAAGTTCATGACCGACGGCGTGTGGTGGTTCTTCCTGTTCTGGACACCTGCTTACCTGAAGGCGCAGTTCGACATCAATCCCACCGACGTGGAGGGTATGACGCTCATTTTCGTGCTCTACTTGATTACCATGTTGAGCATCCTCGGCGGTAAGTTGCCCACCTATTTCATTAACCGCGGCATGAATCCATATGCCGGCCGCATGCGCGCCATGTTGATATTTGCCTTCTTCCCGCTGCTCGGCCTTTTCGCCCAGCCGTTGGGCGGCACGTTCAATACGCCCTGGTTCCCCATCATCCTCATCGGTATTCTGGGTGCAGCCCATCAGTCGTGGTCGGCTAACATCTTCTCCACGGTAGGCGATATGTTCCCTAAGTCGACGATAGCCACGGTTACCGGTATCGGTGGTATGGCCGGCGGTGTGGGTTCGTTCCTTATTAATAAAGGTGCGGGCGCTCTCTTCACTTATGCCGAAGACCAGGGCCAGGCATTCACCTTTATGGGCTTTGACGGTAAGCCTGCCGGCTACATGATTATCTTCTGCATCTGTGCCGTGGCCTACCTTGTGGGCTGGTTCATCATGAAGATGCTCGTACCTAAGTACAAGCCGGTGATTGCCGGATAAGGGAAAAGGATTTACCCCGTTTTGATTTTGGCCATTTTTCAGGGATAATAGGCTGTTTCTCTGAAAAATGGCCAAAATCATTTATATGCAAGGAAAGCATAGGCGGCTGCCGGCGTTTCCCGTTTCCATTCTTTACGCCAGCTCGGGATAAGAAACCCGCGCTAATCCGGCGGCATAAGGGAAGGCGGCCCGGATGATTTTTGGCCATTTTTCAGAGATTTTTGGGCGCACCTGCATAACCCTGTGTTTGGAAAGCCGGGCAAAGTGGTAACCCGGGTTCAGGATAAGCAATTCCTGTCTTGCCGTAAAAAAGAAAGGATTGCCGCCCTAAAGGCAAGCGGTGGGCAGCAGGCGGATAAGGGGGCAAAAAGATTTATAGCTATAAATCCG
>DBRC01000082.1:51619-105780 GCA_002305505.1 Prevotella sp. UBA1378
GCCGCCGCAGCGCAAGGGGGCACCCGCCGTCCGGATGAGCGTGATATCCTTGTCCCGAACTCAGGTATTCTTTTTGCGAGACGGAATGATAGCTTTTGCTCTACGAAATGATAGTTTTTACACTTTTGTCCTTGGCAGCCCCCGGGACGGACCCTAATGTGCAGGCCCATGCTAACAAGAATTAAGTATATTTACGAAAAAACGCCCAAAAACATTGTGCTTTTAAAAAGGTTTTGTTATATTTGCACATTATATATGACAAAGATGAATAATAAATATCATACCATGTGATTATGAAGACAGTCTGCCAAAATCCCTTCACCCTCCGCTTTCTTTTCGTGTCCATCTTGTCTGCGGCTTTTTTATCCGTATCAGCTGCAACGGGAACGCACCCCATGGCAGACTGGTTCCCTGCATTCGACAAGGCGGCCGGGGAAGAGCGGGTTGCCATCGGGAACAAGATTCTCGGACAACTCTATAAAGAAGAATTCGTCGACCGGGATTACCATTTCGACCGGAATACGCACCCCGATACATTAGCAGCGGTCGTATGGTACTATGGGGGGGAATACTTTCATGATATACAGGACTACGACCGGGCTGTAAGTTATGCCTGTCGGGCTCTGCCGCTTTTAATGAAAGGGGAAGATGCCGGGATGCAAAGCGACTGCATGGGCCTGATTTCCACAATCTTTTTCCGTAAGGGCGATTATATCTTGTCGCTAAGGTATGCAGAGGAGGCGCTCGCCATCAACCGGAAGATAGGGGATAAGTCGCGTATCAGCTCATCCCTTAACACCATCGCCGCCATTTATTTGGCTTCGAAGCAACCGCAAGAGGGCATCCGCTATATCCTCGAGGCCATCAGCAACAGTGAGGCGGCAGGCGATTCGGTGCGCATTGCTATCCAATACGGCATGGCATCGGAACTTTACCATAGTATCGGCGACAACGTGAAAGCGCTCTCCTATGCCCGCCGGGCGTATGATATAGATAAGCTCTGCCACCGCGAGGGAAAGGTAGCCATCCGCCTTTCGCAGATGGCGGAGGCGTTGATTGCTTTGGGCATGACTGCCGAAGCCAGGCAATCGCTGGCTGCGGCCATCCCCATCTTGGAGAAAGAGGGTAACAGGCGCTCGCTGGGTATCTGCTATAACCAAATGGGCACCTTGCTTATCAAGCAGAAAAAAGAAAGTGCGGCTGCCCACTACTTCAACCTGGCACTTGCTATTTTCTCTAAATCAGGCAACCTGTATAGCGAAAGTACTTCGCGCTACGGCCTTTACCAGGCGCTAAAGGATACTGATCCCCGGTTGGCGTTGGTGCACCTTGCACGCTATGCCGAACTGCGGGATACGCTCTACCGTCAAGACATGAAGACCGCGCTGGGCCAGTACAATGCCAAATACCGTAACGACGAGTTGGAGAAACTGAACGAGAATGAGCGGAAGAAACGGCATGATATGCTTGCTGGCGCTTCCGTCCTCATCGTGGTACTGTTGTTGTTTGTCGGCTCCTTGGTCTATATCATCCGCTTGAAGTCGCGTTCAAATGCCTTGATGCTAAGCCTGCAACGTGCCCGTGAGATGTTCTTTACCAACGTCACGCACGAGTTCCGCACACCGCTTACCGTTATCCTCGGATTCAGCCGGAAGATAGCCGAAACGCCTGCCGACGCCGAGCATAATGCAGCAATGGCACGGGCAATCAGCCGTCAGGGCAGCGGGCTGCTCACGTTAATCAACCAGCTGCTGGACATCTCCAAGGTTCAAACGGCCATCGGCAATGCCGATTGGAGGCGGGGCGACATCATACCCTATATCAGGATGATTGCCGAAGCCTACGGTGAGTATGCAGTTTCCAGGGGCATTGCTTTTCGCTATCATGCCGAGGGGAATGTCGTTGTAATGGATTTCGTGCCAGACTATATAAAGAAGATATTCCAGAACCTGTTGTCCAATGCCTTGAAGTTCACGCCCGGGGGCGGAAGCGTCAGCATCGTGACACGCACCGAAGGAAGCAAGTTCTGCATACAAGTGGAAGATACCGGAAAGGGCATCGCCCCCGAGCAGCTGCCGCATATTTTCGAACCTTTTTACCAAGGCGTCAATGACAGCGGCAATATCGGCACGGGCATCGGCTTGTCGATGGTGAACCAGATGGTAAAAGCCATGGACGGGACCGTGCGTGTGGAGAGCCGGCCCGGGCAGGGCAGCAAGTTCACGATATTGATGCCGAGGCGTTGCCGTACCAAGCAGTTGGTGAAACTGCTGACAGAGCCGGATGAGATGGGTTGGGAAGAGGCGATGGCCATTGTGCCTGCAAAGCAATGCGCCGCCTGTTGCGACGATGAGGGCAGCGACAGCGATGTGCGCATTCTCATCGTGGAAGACAATGCCGACGTGGCCACCCTTATCGGGACGCTCTTGCGCGGCAACTATGCTGTCAGCTATGCCCGCGACGGTGAGGACGGATGGAAGAAGGCCGAGCAGCTGCTGCCCGACCTCATTATCACCGACCTCATGATGCCCGTGATGGACGGCAATGCGCTTTGCCGGCAGATACGCGCTTCGGAACTGCTCAACCACGTGCCCGTTATCATGCTCACCGCCAAGAGCTCGGACGACGACCGCATACAGGGCCTGCGCGAGGGTGCCGACGCCTATTTGGTAAAGCCGTTCAATGCCGACGAGCTGAACGTGCTGGTGGAGAACCTGCTTGAACAGCGCCGCTTGCTGCGCGAGAAATATGCCAAAGCCTTGCATGAAGGCGAGGAACAGGAAGTAGAACTGGCCGCTGCCGACCGCGATTTTATCAACCGGGTGGTGGCTCATGCCGCCGAAGCGCTGGAGCAGGGAGAGCTTTCGGTAGAGCTGCTGGCCTCGAAGATGTGCCTTACGCGCGGCCAGCTTACGCGCAAGGTAAAGCAGATTACGGGCGAAAGCACAGCGGGCTATTTGCTCCGTTTCCGCTTGGATAACGCGCGCCGCCTGCTGTCTGAGAGCCCCGATAAGTCGATTGCCGACATCGCCTTTGCCTGCGGCTTTGAGGACGCGGCCAATTTCTCGCGCGTCTTCAAGCGCGAGTTCGGGCAAACCCCGTCGCAGTTCCGTAAATCGTAGCCGCGTGGTTTCCATTATTATTCTGTTCACGCGTTCTACGCCAAAACCGGAATTCGTATCAGCATCCGGTACAATTTCCTGAATTTTATCCCGATATGCACATCTTCGGTGTGCTTTGTCACTGATGCCATGCACGGTTTTACATAACCGGTGCACGGTTTTGCATAGGCCTTTAACACATCAGGGCGTAAATGCACGTTTTCGCATAGTTGTTGCACGCTTTTACATAGTGGGTTAACATTTTTTTTCGGAACTTTGTAATCGGAAATACATTTTAAGCTATGGACCAAGTGACAAACCACGATATTGATGCCGGACTTGAATGTGCAAAGAAGACAACGGACCGGCGGATGGCAGAGATGTTGCAAGCTGATGACATCCCGCGCCCAGCTCCCACGCTGTGGGCGAGATGGATGGCTGCTGTCCGCCGGTGCTTGTTTGAAAAAAAAATAATATCAACCATTAATACATTATTATTATGAGTAAACGACTATTCATGAGTATCATTTCCCTGTGTATGGCAGTGGGGATGCATGCACAAGACTGGGGCTACAACGCAAATGCCTATTCAACCCATTGTGTTGTTTACGCTCATTTGGTGGATGCCTCGGGAAACAATGTGACCGAGCGCGGTTATACCCTCGGCGCATTTATTGACGGCGTGTGCCGCGGACAGCAATATACAGAGCTTAGCCCGGCATCTACAGTCGCGTCTTCTTGGTATTTCCCCATACGTATCGGCGGAACTTCAGCCGACAATGGGAAAAACATCACTTTCAAGCTATGGAGCAGTGATGGAGTAGAGTATGCCGTGAGCGGGACGCCCGTTATTACCTATCAGAACGAGACCACTTTGTATCAGCCCAGTAATTGCTACGGACTGCTGTTCAAGGCTGCTACGGGGCTGTCGCTGCCTCCGGAAATTACGGTGGATGTAGGAGAAACGATCGACCTGCTGCCGCTCATTACCGTTACCCCCGCAGGAGCCAACATGCCTACGAACCTTACATGGGATTACGGCAGCTGGGGCAATTATATCGATGTGACGGATAACAAACTGAGAGGTAAGGAAAAGCCCGGCGGCGACCGTATTTATATGGAATTGAATGCCGGACAATTAACGGCCAGTACCATGGTGCGGGTGTTCCAGCCCATCACCAGTCTGACACTCAAGAGCCAGTATGCAGGCGGTGTTACAGTAAACCTCAACGACGTAGCTACGCTGACGGATATCCTTGAAAACTGTTATGTGGCAACGCCCGATGATGCCGATGAACAGCCGTTATGGACTTCGACCAATACATCGGCCATCTACCAGTTGTCTTCTGGCAAGTGGGTTCCTGCGAAGACGGGTACCTATGCCATGACATTGAAGTCGAAGAACAAGAGCCTGACCTTAAACGTAACAATAAAGAAGCCCGTAACAAGTATTAATAGCAAAACGAAGTACTACAAGGCTGAGGTTGGCGACGACCTGAGCAACTTGGCTACCCACGGCTACGAAGTGATTCCGGATGATGCTACCGACAAGACTGTTACCGTAACGGTAGAAACGCCGGCAGGACCGGCTATGACGGCTGCGGTACAGATTAATGCCGAAGGTAAACTGATGGCTGTAGCCCCCGGCACGGCCAATGTCGTCTTTACTTCGAACGAGAATCCGCAAATCAGCGGTTTAGTGGTGGTGGAGGTTTATCCCAAGGTAACCGGAATCAAGGTGAACCAGGATCCACTTGGCATCACTTACTCCAGCGCAAGCACCGATGTGTCTAATGATATCAAAGGCAACTTCTCGTTCCTGCCTGCAGGTGTCAGCGTAGAGAGGCAGTACTATACGATTGCTTCGTCCAACACGTCTGTCATTCAGTCGGGAGGCGACTGGGGAGATATCAGTACGATGGTAGGTAAAGGACAGACAACGATGAGCGTTACTTATACCATACAGAAAACGGTATACAATGCCCAGACAGACACCTTCGCCGATGAAGACAAGGTAGTGGCAAAATCGTTTGTGGTGAATGTCGTTGAAGGGCTCTCGGGCTTCAGTCTCTCGCCCGTTAAGATGGCACTGGGCGGCACGAAGACCGTAAAGCTCACGCCGCAACCCGCCGGCGCGGCTTATGACGCATCGCTCATCTCGCTAAGTGTCGGCCATAGTATTGGCAGTGGTTGGGTACTTGCAGAGGCTGCGAAGAGCGGCACCGATGGCCTGACATGGACGCTCGAGGCGAAATCAGTGGGGGCTGGCACCATCACTGTAAAATACGGCACGGCATCTTTTGGCTCTGCTGCCATCGAGATTGGCCAGCAAATAGGCTACGCCCCGGGCTGGAAGTGGGTGTCTTTCTATTCGGCAACGCAACCGCGCGACACCATTTATAAGCACTACGGCGACAAACTGCTCGAAATCCGTTCGCAGAAACAGTTGCTCTACAACGACCCGGTATATGGTTATTTCGGCGACATCAGTGCGCTGGAGAAGGGTGAATGTTATAAGGTACGCGTAAAGGACGGTGCTGCAGCAGGCACTTTCGTCACCTATGACAACTCTTATGCAGGCAGCAGTGTTACAAAGCAGCTGAACAAGCAGTGGAACTGGTTGGGCAACCCCTATCAGTACGACCAGAACTTGGCCGAGGCCCTGTCGGGCTTCACCCCTGCCACCGGCGACCGCATCGTGTCCAAGGACGACGGATTCGCGGAATACAAGTCGGGCAGCTGGACCGGTACGCTCACCGAGCTGAAGAACGGATTCGGCTATATGTATTATAATGCAGGGGCCGACAATAAGAACTTAATCTATAAGAGCGAGACGGCCATGGGACAGAAAGAGCCTACCAGCAATACCAAGACTGTGAAGCAACAGCCCGGCGTATGGGTCTACAACAGTGCTCCTTTTGCCGACAACATGACCATTATCGCAGAAATACCGGAAATAACCAACCTTAATCATTATTCTGTCGGCGCTTTTGTCGGCAATGAGTGCAGGGGTGAAGGAACTGCCGTTGAGGGCAAGTTCTTCATCACCGTGCACGGCGAAAGCGGAGAACAGGTAGATTTCAAACTCTACAACAAGTTGACCGGCGAATACCATGACGTGGAGAACAGCGTTATGCTGACAAAAATGGCAGGCACGCTCACCAGCCCGCTGCTCCTCGCCATGGGTGCTGCTACTGGCATCGACCAGGCAGCCGTGGCCCGTTCGGGCATTGCTTTCGCAGACGGATGGCTGTTGATTGAGGGCATCAGCATGAAATCGTACGTTCTCCGTTCGCTCAACGGTAAGACGGTGCTTAGGGGGTATTCGGCACAGACCGACCTGAGCTACCTTCCGTCAGGCGTTTACATCGTGACGGTGACAACCGCCGACGGCAGCACTGTCTCAAAGAAGCTTGTTAAGTAAGTTTCTCTCTCAGTGGAGTGGGATTGGAAGGGGTTACAGGGAGCTTCGTGCTCCTGTAACTTCCCTCCTTTTCTTAAAAGCCGGTAAGTTCGTACCGGTAATAGTAGTTCACCTTATTAAATAGCGTAAGAGATGAAAAGCATTATACGTAACACCTCTCTCATGGCTGCCCTGCTCTTGCTGCGTCCGGCTACAGGGATGGCGCAAGACATATCGCAAATAGCCAAAAGCGACCCCTTGATTATCACGGGTGCCGTAGGTACGCAGAATACTTATTATTATTCGTCCATCGGCAGTGGATTCGCTTCGCCGATGAGTAATTCGTTTTATGCCAACCTCAATATCAGCCTTTACGGTTTCAGCATGCCTTTCTCTCTTTACTACTCTAATAATAACCTTGATTTCAACTATCCGCACATCTCGTTCAACGTCAGTCCTACGTACAAGAACTGGACGCTCCATTTCGGCCGCAGCAGCATGCCGTTCAATTCATACATTTTCAACACCTCGTTCAACGGGGTGGGAGTAGAGTACAGGGGGGCACGGTTGCGTTTCGGAGCTTTCTACGGGCAGTTGCGCAATGCCATCAACGACGACCCGGCCAACCCGCGGGCACGCATGCCGCAATACAAACGCACGGGCTGGGGCTTAAAACTGGGTTACGGCACCTCTAAGAACTATCTCGACCTGTATGTCTTCCGTGCGAAGGACCGGCCCGGCTCCATCGACGAGGCATGGCACTCGCGTATCAGTGCACAGGAGAACCTCGTGCTTGGGCTGCGGGGCTGCGTCGGCCTGAAAGAGTGGGTCAGCCTCAGTACTAACGTCAGCATGTCGGCCCTGACCTCCGACCTCAACTCCGACAGGCTGGAAGTGGAAAAAATAGATAAATACCGCAATATATTCGATGCCCGCTATAGTTCGCTCATGCGTTTCGCGGGCGATGCCAACCTTAATTTCTCGTTGAAAGGCTTCAATGCCAGTTTGTTCTATCGCTTAGTGCAGCCCGACTATTCCAGTCTCGGCGTACGCTATATGTCGAACAACTATCATGCCTTAGGCATCATGGCCAGCACCAGTCTGCTCAATAAGGTGATGCTCAGCGCCAATTTCTCCGGTCAGGAAGACAACCTGACCGATAAGCAGCTGTACACCACGCGCTGTTTCGTTTATTCCGCTAATGCCTCAACCCGTATCGGGCAGAGCCTGACGCTGAGTGCCGGGTATAACGGTTACCTGCAGAGCCAGGGCGATGGCACCGTGCGGGTGAACGACACCACGCGCGTTCACCGCGTGATGCACAGTTTCAGCCTGACTCCTTCATACACCCTTTCCGGTCAGAGTACCGACCATACGTTCAGTGTATCAATGAACTATTCGCAAAATAAAGACCTGAACAAATTCTCCAACGGCGAAAGCGACGTGAAAACCTTTTCCGTCGGAACCTCGTACAACCTCAATGTGAAGTCGATCGAAACCGATTTCACCGCCAGCGTCAACCACCAGCAGTCGAGGGGATACCGCACACGCTATAACAGTGAAGTGCTTTCGATGGGCGTGAGCCGTTCGTTCCTGAAAGAACGCAATCTTACCACGTCGGTCGACATCAACTTCTGTAATAATAAAGTGGAGGGGCAAAGCCGCAACTTCTCCATCGGCGCCAATATGGCGGCCAACTTGATATTGAAGAAAGTGCATAACTTCTCTTTCATGGCCGGCTATAACCGTTATCAGGACACCAATATCTCGGAAGACAATACCAGCTTCGGTGCCGACGAGTTGAGCGTGAGCCTGAACTATACTTACACCTTCTCGCTGTTCAGCATCATGAGCAAGGCACACAAAGCGGAAAAAGAAAAGAAAACCATGTAACTACTTACGGATATGAAAAAATATATTAACATATTATGGATGCTCGCCCTGCTGCTCTGCATGGCCGGCAAGTCTACGGCACAGGAAGTCATGGTTACGGTATCGCCCGTCAACCAGATTCTTCCGCCGCAAGCGTTGAACTATTTGGATAATCCCGGTAAGTATTTCAATATATCGCTCATTAATACGAGCGACGAGGCGCTGAACATCTATATAGGCCTCGAAGTGGAGCAGATAATGCCCAACGATGGTATCAGTCTTTCTACACCTCCCAAGCGGATGCCCAATAAGCCGTTGGTGCTGTCTCCGAGACAGAGCAAGACGCTTTCACTCATCGAGTCGAAAAACTTGTTTGCCCAACTCAACCTGGCTGAAGTCAACATGACGGGTGCCCTGCTGACCGACTATACGGGCGGCAATATGGCCTTGCTGCCCGAGGGTACTTACCGCGGGCACATAACCGTATATCAGTACGACCCCTCGCTTACCACACCGCGTGTGCTGAGCAACCCCCATCAAGGGTCGTGCACATTCCAGATTTGCTATCAGGCACAGGCGCCGCAGTTTGTCGAGCCGGTGAAACTCTTCCCTGCCAGCGATGACCTCTCCGGTCTGGAGTCGGCTGTAATCGACCCAGCCAATCCGAGGTTTATATGGACCGAACCGGCTACGGCCTGCGGAGGGGTGGCCCATCAGTTCAAGTACGATTTCAAAATCGTGAAGATGCTGCCCGGGCAGACGGCCGACGAAGCCATCAGCCAAGATCTCGTGGTGTATCAGCGCAATGCCTTGCTCACGCCGCAGTGTGTCATTCCGAGTGCCTCGCTGAAAAACTTCTTCGATGCCGGAAGCCATTACGTGGCTCTGGTGAAAGGATATTCCTCTGCCAAGGAAGGTGATTTCAATTATGTTACCGTTATCAACGATGGTTTCAGCCGGCCTCTCATCGTGCGTCAGAAAAAAGACGCCATAGCTGGAACCGAAGTTCCGGAAGCCGGCGGGGAAACTGTTCCGGCCGAGCTTTACAGTATGACCGGCGTGGTGTTCACGAAACCAAAGATAAAGGAGAAGGAAGTAAATACGCTTTCATCGTCGATAGGCGACGATATCGTGATGTCGTGGAGCGAGCAGGAAAAGCTTGGCGGGCGCGGCACGAAGTCGGATACGCTGAAGTTCCATTATAATGTGCGCGTGGTGGAGATGAGCACCGGCATGACCGCTGCCGATATTTTCAAAGTAAAACCTATTTTCGAGAAAAAAGAGGTTTCCGAAACCACCTGTACCGTAAAATGGGACGACATCAAGGATAAGTTCCGTTCCGGCGCACTTCTGGCCGCTGCGGTCGAAGTGAAGTGCACCAATAAGCTGGCCAAGGGCGATACAGTGATATTCGCACGCCCGTCGGCCAATTTCGACGTGGTATACACCCCCTCATTAGACGAGAAATACCCCGACTGTAACCCCGATGCGAAAGTGGAAAACAGTGTAGTGGCCGACTTCTCTTCCGACCAGTTGAAGAATATGACCGTGGCCATCGGGCAATACAACATGGTGCTCACTAAGGTAGCGAAGAACAAGGACCGCAGCTTGAAGGGAAATGGATACATGGTATGGGAGCCGGCCGGATATAAGATAAAGGTGTCCGTAGAGTTCGATTCGCTCTATGTCAATTCCGATAAGGTGGTATTCAGGGGTACGGCAAAGAGCTGCAAAGACTTTTCCGACGGTGCCGACGTAATTCCTTACGACCTTTTCGACGAATGGGGCTTGAAGAACCTGCTCGGCGAGTCATCGCAGGTATACGGCGAGAAGATAAAGCAGTATATCAGCAAGAGTTCTAAAATAGACCAGTATTATCGCATGGCCCGTCAGGGCAAGCGACGCCTGCAGAACCTCCTGAACGGCGAGGCTGAAATATCACTGCCGATTTCGCTTTCCGATGCCTATAACGAAAGCCCGGTGGATATTGAAATCATCAGCATGCAGTTCTCGCCCACCACGGCGTGGATGAACGTGATGGGAATGTTCGCTCTGCCCAACTGCAAGGAATACACAGCCAATAACGTGGTTATCATGGGGGCACCGCGCCTCTGCATGGAGCCCGGGCAGTTTATTCCCGGCACGGGCAGCATGGCCATCCTCAGCGATGTATCTCTGAAAGACCCGGCATCGCGTTATGAATTCCGTTTCAAGGCGCCGAGTAGTTTCTCGAAACCGGAGAACGGTTGCTTTGTTGGTTGGGAAAACGGCAAGTTCGGCCAGTTCAACATCGAATTCGAGATGAACGTTCCGGGGTTGCTCAAAGACGACGGTAAGGGCAATATCGTAGGCGAAGGCATTGCGCCGGTCATCAATATGAAAGCTTCTATCAGGAGCTGGGACGACTGGACAGCATCCGGCAGAATGGACCCCTTCCAGATAGTAGGAGTTTCGGGTATGACATTCGTCGTGGGTGATAAGGACGGAATCTACTATGACCACTCTCCGTCGGTTAATCCGTCCGGACTGAAGAAAATGCCCGAGGGTTATAACCTTTCCAAGCTGACAAGTCTGAGCGAATACAGTAACGACAATGTAAACAAGTGGGAAGGCTTGTATATAGATAAGGTAAGCATGCTATTCCCGAAGGTCATCTCGTATAGTGCGGGAGAAAAAGACGGTGAAGAGGCGAAGACGGTCGACAAGCGGCTCGCGCTGAGCATGACCAATTTCCTTGCCGACGAAAGCGGCATCTCCCTGTCGTTGTCCCTCGACAATGTATTCTCTGCGCAGCATTATACGGGTAATGCCACGATTGGCGGATGGAAGATAACGCTCGATAAGATTTACGTCACGATATTGCAGGGCCAGTTTGGTAAGGCCGGTTTCGAAGGTACATTCCGTGTCCCGTTCTTCAATGGCGACGTGGGTTATTCGGCCAGCATGCTTTATCAGAACTTCGACGACGGAACGAAAGGCTTCTACTATCTCTTTAAGACCCAGCAGGTAGACAAGTTGCAGTTCGACTTCTTCTTGGGCAAATGCGACTTTGTGAAGGAGAACACCTACTTCCAAGTAGAGATGACCGACCGCAAGTCGGATAAGGTGCAGTTGGAGCTGTGCATGGCAGGAAAGATTACCATCGCCGGCACCAAGTCGATTACTAATGCCATAGGCTTTAAGATGCCGGGCATAGAATTTGAGGGCTTCCGCCTTTCGAATACCAAGAAATGGAAATCGTATGCAGGAACGATTGGCAACTTGATGGCCGATTATAAGAAAAGTGTAGAGGAAGCGGGAAGTGATAAAGAAACCGGCACAACCGGGACAGGTGGCACAACCGGAACCACAGGCACAACCGGGACAGGTGGAACCACCGGAACCACAGGTACTACTGATACAACAGGTACCAGCGGCACCACTAATGAGACGGCTCAAGATGCGGATACCGTTGTTGATAGCAGCGAGGACAGTGTGGCTGATAATACGGCTACCGGCGGCGAAAATACGGGTAGCGATAATACTGAATCCTCTTCGGATAACAATGTGCCCGTGGGCGGCAGCGGCGCTGCCGGCGGAGTGTCGGGCGGCATTTCTGGCGGAGCCGGGGCAACGAGTACAACAAGTAGCGGGTACAAGAGGAACGGTGTTGACTATGGTTCCAGACAAAACTATAATGCTTTCCAAGCATTCGTTAAGAAATTCTATGCGGAACACCCCGACTTGAAAGAGACCCTAGCCATCTCCTTCAACCTGAACAATGGCAATCCGAAGTACGTATTCTCCGGCAAAGCCAGTTCAATGGTGGGCAGCATTTGGTATCAGCCTGGCGACAAACTGTATCACTACGGCCCTGACGCTGCCGATACGGCAGATACCTACGAGAAGGCACTGAAAGCATTGGCTTCTCCGAAACCTGAAGAGACATTCACCTTGGGCGACAATCCCTATGCTTCCGAGAACGCATACAATGCATTCGTAGAAGAATTCTTCAAGCAGAACCCGTCTTTGAAGGGCAAGGTGCAGATTTTACCTGAGCAGAATAAGGGTAAGATGCGTTATTATATCTCGGAGGACAGCAAGGCAGGAAAGGAAGACATTTATTTCGAAGACGGCAAATACTACGTTTACCTTACGGCTGATTTCTCATCCGTTTACCGGTCGTATGCCCAGGCGGCCTATATGTACCAGATGGCTCACGGCCATTATGTGGTGAGTGGCGTCGATTACCGTTCCAAGGAGATTCATGCTGAATACCAGCAATTCTTAGCTAAAATATTCGACGAGTCGGAAAGCGATGAGCCCGACTATACCGTCGAGTTCCCTGCTAATCCGGAAAAAGACGACTTCAGGATACTCTATAAGATAAGGCATATATATCTTAAGGGAGTCGTGATTTATGATGATACAAAGTATTCCTTGAGGCAAGGTTACTACATTGGTGAGAATAACATGTACAGCAAATATGGAGAAGCTAAGTACGACTATTATATCTCGAAAGAGAACTATCAGAAGTATTTGAAGTTCTGCAACGATTTCTATAAGGCCAACCCCAGTCAGCGGGCTGTTCTTGACATTGAGTATGAGCGCATAAACGACAGGCAGTTCAAGTACGTATTTATCCTGCAGAAAAACAAGAAGCCTGCCGACATATGGTATATGCCAAGCGAGGACAAGTATTATTATAAGATAGGCAACGACACGCGTACAGCATCTTCGTTCGAAAAGGTGCATTATTATACCACCATAGAGAACAGCTCGTATGTGAACGACCGTCTTGAATACAAGACCAAGGAATTTTATGACGAGGTGGTAAAGGTATGCAAGAAACTTGATGAATACGTCACCACATACCATTTCCTGATACGTTACTATGACTACCATTCAGGCAAGGTATGCTTCAGGCTTGCTACGCTCGGCGGGCTTAAAGTATACTATATAATAGATAAGTATGCCGCTGATTACGGCAAGTTCATCGTAGGTACCGAGGTGGTATCTTCGGCCAAGGAAGCCGTAAGGAAAGCCACCGTTCTTGCACGAAAGAAGCCGGCGCAGCAAGAATATTACGATGGATACGAGGACTATTATTATAATGACAGGAATTTGACCCCTCCGGCCGGCAACTTCTCCAGCAAGGCTTTCGACGAGGCATTGCTGGCCTATGCCCACGGCCCGATGGCAGCTACTGTGCCCGATGCCGAGCCGTCCGAGGCTCCGGCAGTCGCTCCTGCTGCTGCCCCTGCACCGGCATTGTCGCATACGTTCAGCCAGATAGAGTTCGGCGAAGGCGAAAACAAAATCTATCTCGACCTCGGCACATGGGGCTTTGCTTCGCCCAGCAAGAAGATAGGCGGTTTCTCGTTCTCGCTGGAGGAAATATCCCTGACCAAGAACGGCGGCGACATGGGCTTGCGCCTGAAAGGAAAAATCGGGATGCTCGACGGTAAGCTCTCTGCCGGTGCCGGTGTAACGGTATGGGCAACGGTAGACGGCGACAACTATTTCGATGCAAAATACAAGGAAGTAACCTTCGACGAGGCTTCTTTCGATGCTTCGCTTGCCGGACTTACCGTAGCCGGCAAACTGAAGGTAGTAAAGGAAAAAGGAATGTCGGGCTATTGCGGCATGCTGAGTATCGCCCTGCCCGGCGACTTCCTCAAAATGACCGCCCGCGGCGGCTATTTCGACCAAGACAAGACAGCGTCGGATATCGACAAGGACCTTGCCGTGAAAGCGAAAGGCCAGTATGCCGCTCTCTCGCGCGAGGAACAGATAGCGAAGCTGAACATCAACGACTCCTTCTCGTGGGGATATTTTGAAATAGAGATGGAATCGAAGGCGGGCGTACAGATACCGCCGATACAAATCAACGGTCTTAGGGGCGGTTTCTATTTCAACTGCTGCAAGACGGGCGATGAAGTGCCCGAGACAGGTACTTACGGTGTGATGGGTGGCTTGATAGGTTTGAAGATTGCCACCTCCGACGGGAAACTCATTTCTGGTTCGATGTCGCTGGTAGTGTGCTACGATATGTACGGCGGCAGCAAGCATCAGGGGCAGCTTTCGTCTATCGTGCTCAAGGGTACCGTCAGTGCCCTTACGGCGGGCGGCGACGAAGGGCTGATTACGGCCCAAGCCATGTTGCGCTACATCAACACCTATGATAAGAAAAAAAAGAAAGGCGACCGCTACTTCCAGTTGACGCTCGACGTGAAAGCCGGCGGCGATCTGTCGGAAATGCTGGAGAAAGTAACCGGTGTGAAGCTCGACAACTTACTCCCGAATGTAGGGCTCGACGAGTTGGGCGCCAAGGATGAGGACGGCGACAAGAAGGCCTCCAGCAACAAGGAAAAGGGCGACAACCGCAAGGCGAAGGCCTCGTACGGCTTAACGCTGACGCTCGACCTGAAGATTACGCAATACGAGGCCGGCGAGAAGGTAAACAAGTGGCATCTGTGGGTAGGCAAGCCAAACCCGAAAGAGCGCTGCAAACTGACACTGATCGACTTCCAAGTGGGTAGCCGTAAGGGTGGAATCGGTATGTGGGCTTATCTAGGTGGAGGCGCTTATCTCTGCTTAGGCAACGAACTGCCCGACGGCGGTGCCTTGCCACCGCTGCCCGACCGCATTCAGAAACTGCTCGATGGGAAAGACGTGAACGGCAACCAGCAGCGCCTCTCGAATGGTGCCAAGAATGCCATCTCGGAAGTGATGCAGAAAACGTCGAAAGGTCGTGGTGGCGTGATGTTCGGTATCAATGCCGAGGGCGAGTTTGGCATTAACGCGGCCGTGGTTTACGTCGATATATGGGGCTGTATAGGCTTCGATTTGGCTTTGATTCAGACGAAAGGTGCCATGTGCGACGGCAAGCCGATGGGGCGCAAGGGCTGGTATGCCACCGGTCAGGTATATGCCGGTTTTGAAGGCGAGATAGGTCTGATGATCGACCTGTGGATATTCTCGGGTAAGCTACCGCTTGTAGAGGTTGGGCTTGGTGCCATGCTTCGCGGCGGTGCGCCCAATCCTGCTTGGGTTTACGGTAAGGTGCGGGCTCGTGCCTCGCTGCTAGGCGGATTGATAAAATTCAACAAGAGCATCGTTCTCAAGGCAGGTAAGGTATGTCTGCCGGAGTTTGCCAATCCGTTGGATGATGTGCAGATATTCGGCGACATGAAACCCGGTTCGATGGTAATCGACGGCGATCATGGAAGTGCCCGCGCCGATGGCTGGGAAGACAAGGATGCCCGTGTGCTGCCCATTACCGGCATGTCGTTCACTACCAATATGAAGATAGGTTCCGACATCAGGTTGCTCGATGAGCGCCGCCAGAACATGAATGCCGGCATGGACGGCTCGTTAGAGGATAATATTCTCAACTCCGAGCGCGTATACCGCTTCAAGCTCGACTACGACAGCATCCTGCTGCAGAGGTTTGCTAAACCCGGCGATAAGACACCGATGACAACACATAAAGCCAAAGTGACCACGCGCGACAACATCAACTTCGCAGTGTCGGGCGGTGTGCTCGAAATGGAGTCGTACTATAAACTGCTGCTCAGAGGCTATTGCGAAGAGAAGCACAACGGGCGCTGGGGTAAGCCATGGTTCCGTGAGAACGGGCGCGACGTGCAGCGCGAGTGGCGCGACGGAGCCGAATCCTACTTTGCCACCTCAACGCTGCCACCAACGCTCGAACACCGTGTGTACAGGGCTTTCCCACGTGGTAATACGTCGGGTTGGTCTCCCAGAAGCAGCTTTGCTCTCAGCAACCTTCCGCACATCTTAACAGACATTACGAACCCGCTGATAGCCTTGAAATATCCGATGGACGACGTGTTCCGCGACTACGAGGTGGTGTGCCGCATCGATGAGTACATGGATCGCAGCGGCGAGTTTACCTCGGCAGCAGCCAGTGCACAGTTGGCAGAGGGGTATCATCTGAGCTACGTCCGCACCATCTGCGAGGATGTTCCGGTAGACTACTACAACGATGGAACCTATGCCTATATCAAACCGCGGGTTAATGTCGATGGGAGCATCTTCAAGAGAAATCCCTATAGCGGCGGCACGTCTTATTCAGCCAAGAAGCCTATCTTCTCGCTGCTTCTCTACCGCGTGGACAAGCGTACTATGGCGGCGGACATCGAGAAGGGCAAGGAGAAGATCAAACTGCAACGGGCAGAATTGCTGAAGGAAGAGATGATAGAATACAAGGAGCCGAAAACCGGGAGTGGTTCTACAGGGATAACAATAATAGGTGTAACAACACCGACAACACCTGCAACTGTTCCCGGCATAACAACAGTCAAACCGGACGTTAAGTCAGGAGTTACACTGAAAACTTCAGGAACGGCAACGCCCCATGTTATAGAAGAAACGACGATGACCCGTGCCACCGTAGAAACGATGATGACCAGTGCCACCGGAGGAACGACGATGACCCGCGTCACTGGAGGAACGACGATGACCCGCGTCACTGGAGGAACGACGATTACCCGCGTCACCGTAGAACCGACGATGACCCGCGTCACTGGAGGAAGTGACCCAATGATTATTTTGGATAAAGGTGAGGTGCAGGATTTGGGCTCCGTTTTTGCCGACTACCGCAAGGAGCTGACGCAAGAGGTGTTGAAGCACGACTCGTTGGAGCAGGCCTACCGCGAATACGAGAAAAACTTCGACAAGTCGCCCTATTACTCGCTGATATATCAAAGCTGGTGGAAGTATGGCAGATACGACGACTTCTTCAAGTATTATGAGTCGAATCCTTCTTTGGCTGAAGGTGATAGGACAAACGAACCGTTCTACGTAGGTCTTGACAAGATTGAATACAAGAAGACTCCTTCGGGATATAGCAATACCAATATTTACGATAACAATGCTGTGTTCGAGGATCCACTCTTCTATCTCAGTTTTACGGCCAACGTGATGGCGATGAGCAATTATTATATTGGTAAATACGATTACTGCCATGCTTTCACAGGCAATTACATGCCGGTAAAGATTGGCAATGCCGACCGCCATCCTTATATGAGCTCCATTACCAACCCTGTATGGATTAATATCCGCGAAGATGTAGGTAGCCACACGGTGAACGAAGAGGGCGGATACAGTTCGTGGAGATACCGCAATAAGAAGTTGGAGGAAAAGAGCCATTACGTAATTCAGAGCGATAATGACGCACTTAGTTTTGCCAATACGGCCGGCGGCATTGTCGGGCCAATGCTGAGAGGCTATGCTTCGCTGTCAGAAAAGTTGTCGGGCGAGTTGAACAAAGTATTTGACGAGTTTGACAAACTTAAGAATAACGGTAAGCGCCGCAGCTGGATAAAAGAGCGTTATAAGAATACCTTTACGGTGTGCAGCGAAAAAACGTACGGTGATAAGAAGTACTATCCGCTGATAGAAGTGCCCTATCTGCACATCCCGATTACACGGGCGATAGACAAGGGTGTTTACAGGAAGGATGTTTCGCAATGGCGCAGTAAGAGGAGTTTCGGCGATAGATACAGGGAACGGCCGTTTAAGGCGAGTACCTATCTGAATAATATCAAGGACATTCATTATTACGTATACCGTCCGAATGCCTTCAACCTGAAGTATCAGATGCCCGCGGTGAACCCGTTGCTGCCCGGATATTATGTAAAGGGCTATCATACAGGTGGTGCTTATGATGTGATGAAACCAAAGTAATAAAAATGAGAACAACTATGATAAAGAGTAAAATGTGGATTTGCGTGCTGATGCTGCTCTTCGCGGCAGCATCGGCCAAGGCGCAGGGTACGGTGCAGGACACCGAGGACGACACAACCCATGTTTACCGCATCCATGTGCTGGGGCGGGCCTATGCCGACAAGGTGGCTCTGCGGTGGGCTCCTGATGAGTATGTGACGTGGAAAATCCTCAACCAATACGGTTACGTGGTGGCCCGCGAACGGTTGGGGAACGACGACTATGACGTAGACACGCTGGCCGTGGTGAAGCCTCTGAGCCTTGAGGCTCTGAAGCAGCATTTCGCCCCCACCGACTCGCTGGCGGCCATCGCCGCGCAGATGCTTTACGGCAAGGCCGTTACGCTCGACAATACCGAGACGCCCCCGGGAACGCCCGGCTCGATTATGGAAGTGTATGAAGAACAGCAGACCTACTACAGCTTCGGCATGCTGGCAGCCGAGATGCGGCTCGATATTGCAGAGGCGATGGGGTTGGCTTATGTCGACAAGACCGTAAAGCCCGGCGAAACCTACAATTACTTCGTAAGCTCGAACGTGCCCGACAGCCTGATGATGGTGATGGCGAATGCTATCTTGGGCGTGAAGCCGGCTCCCTTTAAGCCCGACTCGCTGAGTGTAGAGCTGACCGACTCCATCGATGATGCAGGGAATATCTCGCTGATATGGCCTCACACCAGCTATTCTACCTACGACATCGAGCGGAGCGATAACGGCGGCAGCTGGCAGAAGCTGAACAAGCAGCCCTTCTTCATGCTTACCACCGACGGAAGTAGCGACCTGCGCGAAAACCTGTATACCGACCACAACGTAGAGGCCGGGCATACATACCTTTACCGCGTGAAGGGGCGCGATGCCTTTGGCGAACAGTCGCTTCCCTGCCGCGAGCGGCGGGTATATTACCGCGGGCTGTCGAATATCGTGGCTCCCGTGATGCGTGCCTATGAGTTCCTGCCGTGCGATACAGCCGTGCTGGCGCGCGTCTACTTCCACAAGGACGAGGAAGAATCCGATTATATCGGTTTCCTGCCTTACTATCGCCCCGGCAGCGGCGGCATGGGCCTCATTATGCCGCTGGCCAAGGAACTGACGAAGGATACCGTGCTCACCCTGAACCTCACGGGGCTGGGCAACGGCTATATCTCCGCCCTTGCCTTCGATAAGAACGGCAACTCGATAGAAGGCATGGCGCTACCCATACAGATGAACGACGGCATACCGCCTTCGCCGCCGGCCGGCTTGCGCGCTGCCGTGTCGCCCTTGGGCGTGGTGACCATGGCATGGCAGCCTTGTCCGGAGAAAGACGTGGCCGGCTACGAGGTGTATTTCGCCAACGATACGCTGCACACGTTTGTGCAAATCAGCGGTACCGACTTCAACGACACCATTTTCATCGACACCCTGTCGCTCAACGTCAACGAGCGTTATATCTATTACCGAGTGCATGCCGTCGACTTTTCCGGTAACCGTTCCGATGCCTCGGCCACGCTCGCCGTGCTGCGCCCCAACTTCGAACCCACCATCACCTGCCGCATTGACACGGCATGGCAAGAGGGCGAAAAGATATACATGCGCTGGAATGCCTCGATGCGCAAGGACGTAGCCATACACCGCGTGTTCCGCCGCATACAGGGCAGCCACGATTGGGAGCTCATAGGGCTTGTGCCGGTAGAAGCCGTGAAGGATGCCACGTTCGAGATAGTGGACAGCGTGCCTTATTTGCAAGGCAAGCGCTACATCTATGCCGTGGAGACGCTCAACACCATCGGGGTCAGTTCGGGGCTGAGCATGGAGTACGGTGTGCTGCACGAAGGGCCGCGCATGCTCGACGTGGTCATCCGCCTGCAAGGCAAATACGAGGAGAAGGGGCGCAAGACGGTGCTGGCCTGGGATGCCGGTGCACGGCCTGTCGATGTGCCTTTCTGGTATGTCGTCTACCGCCGCGCTGCAGGCGAGGAACATTTCCACGCCCGCATGTCGGTACCCGAGAAGGAAGCGATGTACGAAGACTATCTGTTGGAGAGCGGCAAGGAGGCCGAATTCTATGTAGCCATACAGTTTGAGGACGGAAGGGTGAGCACCCCGTCGAACGTGGTGAAAGTAGTGCGCCCCCAAGCCCCCGTTGAATAGAGCGTAAACAATAATCTTTTAAAAACAGAAGCGTTATGAAGCGAACACGATACCACATCCTGATGGCGGGCGTTGCTGTAGCTATGGCGGCTGTAGCCGGTGCATGCGGCGAACTGGCCGACACACCCGATGTCATCAAGCCGTTGGAGATGAAGTTGAGCCGTAGCAGGATTTTTATAGCCGAGGGCAGTTCTTACCAGTTGGTGCCGGTATTCACCCCCAATACCGTGACCGACCTGGGGGTGTTCTGGATGTCGAATGATGCGGAGATAGCGCGGGTAGTGAATGGCAAGGTGACGGGTGTGGCCCAAGGGGAGACCCGTATAAAGGCCATTTCCGTTTCGGCATTAAAGGAAGACTCTTGCTTGGTGACGGTGTTGCCGAAGTTGTATACCAATCCTAACAACTACCCCTACGACATGGTGATTTATGCTGACGTGAGCGTGCATGGCCGGCCTGCCGACGGATCGATGCTCATCGGTGCTTTCTGCGGCGACGAGCTGCGGGGCATCGGTGTGCAGCACGAGTGGAAGGGCATCCCCTATACGGTACTGCGCATTTACAGTCCGACGGCCCGTGGCGAGACAATCACGCTGGGGTGTTATCACGTAGAAGAAGCCTTGATGGAGATGTTCGATGATGTCTTTGTCTTCGACGGTGAGTCGCACGGCTCGCTCTCCTCGCTATATGAATTGCGTATTGACTGAAGCATGCGGACAGTATTATTCTTCCGTTGACAAGCTGCTGTTTGCATAAAGCGGGTAAAACATCAAAATGATTTTTGGCCATTTTTCTCAGAAAAATGGCCAAAAATCTCAGAAAAATGGCCAAAAATCATTTTAGCCGCTTTCTCGTTGCCCGGCGCTTACAATACCAATGGTCGGCAACCGCCATCGTATCAAAAAGATTTATAGCTATAAATCCGAGATTTATTGCAATAAATCCGGGAAAAATAGCTATATTTCTTTTTCCCCATTTATCGGCGAGCTCTCCCCTTTACTACAATTAATCCCTAATCCCTAATCCGTAATCCCTAATCCGAAAAAAAAACTGCAAGTTTTTTTTCACTCCAACGGGAAGAGCCCGTAGAGCTTCGCGTCGATCATGTCGGTGATTTGCTTAAAGTCCTCCGGATTGCTTTCAAACTTTGTGTTGTCGCCGTCTACGATGAGCAGATGGCCTTTATAGGTGCTTATCCACTCCTCGTAGCGGTCGTTCAGCCCTTGCAGGTAGTCGATACGGATGGATTTCTCGTATTCCCTTCCCCGTTTCTGTATCTGCGCCACGATGTTAGGGATAGTGGTGCGTATATAAATCATGAGGTCGGGCAGGTTTACGAGCGACATCATCAAGTCGAACAGGTCGCTGTAGTTAGCGAAGTCGCGGTCGCTCATCTTCCCCGTGGCGTGCAGGTTAGGTGCGAAGATGCGTGCATCCTCGAAGATGGTGCGGTCTTGCACGATAGTGTCGTTGCTCTTTGAAATCTCCACCACCTCCTTGAACCGTTTGTTCAGGAAGTACACCTGCAGATTGAACGACCACCGCTCCATGTCGGCGTAGAAGTCGCTGAGGTAGGGGTTGTTGTCAACTGGCTCGAAACGCGGTGTCCAGCCGTATCGTTTGGCGAGCATCTTGGTCAGTGTGGTCTTGCCACTGCCTATGTTTCCTGCTATTGCTATATGCATGTTTTTGACAAATTAACGAATTAACGAATTAACGAATTAACAAATTAACGAATTAACAAATTAACGAATTAACGAATTTGCTTGTTGAGGTTTTCTTTCTTCTTTTTTAGTATTTTCACGAGTATTCCATTTATCTGTTTATTATCATTATATATTGATTTGAATTCTTGGTCGTTTAGGTAGTTGGCATCGTGTAATAATTCCAGCCAGTATTTTGTTTCGTCTCCTTCTTTCAGTGAGATATGTAATTTGCAAATGAAGTCGGGAGTACTTTGTGCAGCTATACTTTCACTTATGTTTGCCCCGATGCTTGTGCCGCTTCTTATTAGTTGTTTAGTCAATATATGCACAATAGTATCTCCACGGTGCTTATCCAGTAGATATTTGCTCAACTGGATTATACGTAATGCGAAGACTTTACTCTTGCTGTATATGATATTATTATCTTCCATACTACTATGTATGATTATTTATATTTCTTCCCTTAACCCCTTAACCCGTTAATCTGTTAACCCGTTAACCCGTTAATCCGTTAACCCGTTAATCCGTTGTAAACAGTCCGAATAATTGGGCATCGATTTTATCGGTGATTCCAGCAAATTCCTTGCCGTTGTGCAGGAAGTCGATGTTGTCGACGTCGACAATCAGCAGGCGGCCCTTGTACTTGTTGAAGATGAAGTCATCGTAGCGTCGGTTCAGGTTTTCCAAGTATTCCAGCTGCATGGCCTGCTCGTAGTCGCGCCCGCGCTTCTGTATGTTCGCCACCAAGTGGGGGACGGAGGCACGCAGGTAAATCATGAGGTCGGGCACCTTGGCAATCATCATCATCGATTCGAACAGCTCCATGTACGTCTGGTAGTCGCGGTCGGATAAGTTTCCCATCGCCTTGTTGGTGGCGGTGAACACGTATACGCCCTCGAAGATGGAGCGGTCTTGGATGATGGTCTTGCCGGATTGTGATATTTCGAGCAAGTCGCGGAAGCGTTCTTTTAGGAAATACACCTCCATGTTGAACGACCACCGCTGTATGTCCTTGTAATAGTCGTCTATATAAGGGTTGTAATCGACAGCCTCGAACCTTGGCGTCCAGCCGTAACGCTTAGCCAGCATCATGGTGAGCGTGGTTTTCCCGCTGCCGATATTTCCTGCGATAGCGATGTGCATTTTGGATTATGGATTATGGATTATGGATTATGGATTATGGATTATGGATTAGGGATTGATGGCCTAATGATATTTTGGATTAGGGATTGCTTGTTTGGGTGCTTGTGGGCGTTTCTATAAACCCTTGGCGTGCGAGAGCCTCCATGAATCCTTCTGACAGCGCTTCGTTGTCCTTCTTCGTGTATCTGATGTCGGTGAAAATCTGCGCTAAAGTCTCCTTCCGGTTGATTTCACAGAAGCGTACGTTCTCCTCCAAGGCCTCCTTGGCAGAATAATAGCGGTCGATGTCGGCCGGTGTATAGTCGCGGTAGGTTTCTTGGTGTACGAACGATTCCGTCGGCAGGCGGTCGGTAAGGGCAGGCTGCTCGCCGGGCCACCCCAGTGTGATGGTGGCGACGGGCATTACGAGCTGTGGCAGCCGCAGCGTGTCGATAATCATCTGGGGCATGTAGACGGTGGTGCCCAGATAGCACAGCCCCAGCCCCTCTTCCTCGGCGAGGTTGCAGAATGTTTGTGTATAGAGCAGGGCGTCGATTGCCGCGTTGACGAACGAGAGCAGGTTGCCGTATCCCGGCTCAGCCTTCCGGTTGCGTGCCCACACCGATGTGCGGTTGAAATCGGCACAGATGGTGAGCACCACGGGAGCCGCCGTCACCATCGGCTGGTTGAAATGTGCAGGTGCCAGCCTTTCCTTCATCTCCTTTGAGCGCGTTACGACGACGCTGTAGAGCTGCAGGTTGCCCATTGTCTGTGTTCGTCCGGCCTCGTTGAGGAGCCGGTTGAGCAATACGTCGCTCACCTCTTTATTATTATATTGGCGAATCGTCCGCCGTGTTAGTATTGTTTTCATAAAAACATGCGATTAAAATCAGTAACACAAAGTTCGTGTTTTTTTGTTAAACCACCAAATCTTTTGTTCAAAATGTGCTATTTTCCCCCAAATGAGTGTTGTTTTTACATTATTTTGCCCGGCGAGCGAAAAAAAACGAAAAAAAACTATGCAATATTAGTTTTTTTTGTATCTTTGCCTCCGTGACTACGATATTATCAATAAACGAAATACGATTACTAACTTTTTTCATCATTTTTTAAAATTAATGCTTATGAAGATTTCAAGACTACTAATCTTTGGTGCATTGCTGTTAGCAGGCAACAGTGCCAAGGCAGAGTTGGTAGACGGCGTACGGCAAAAACCGGTGCCGCAGAAAACTGCCATCCAGTATGGTGAGGCGATGTACATGTACAACGTCGGAGCCAAGCAGTTGTTTAAGGGGGCCAACGACTACAACACGCGTGCCAGCGTGGGTGAGAAGGGCTACAAAGTGTGGTTCACCAAGCATCTTTCCGATGGCGCTTGGGACGGAAAGTCCGTTATATGGAAAGACTCTGTAGAAACGCAGAAGGCCATCAAGATGGTTTGGATTGCCGACGTGGCCGGTAACATGTGGGTAGACTGGAACAATCAGGCCGACACGCTGTTCACCATCCTGCCGCAAGCCGGCGACATCTACCGCTTCTCGGTAGGCGAGGGGAACGCAGTTTACAACAGTGCCTCCTATCCCAACACCTTTATCGGCGTGAACCACGGTATCGACGAGGGTTTAAACACGCGCGTATGGGCATTCCTCGAAGCCGGTAATGCAGAACACTTCATCGACTGGTATTTCGTTACCCCGGCCGATGCTGAGGCTTACTCTGCTGCAATCGAGGTGTTCGAAGTGGCTCAGGAGCTGAAGGCCGCCATCGAGGAAGCTAAAGGCAAAGGGCTCGACGTGAGCGCACAGGAGGCAGTCTATGCCGACGAGGGCAGCACGAAAGAAGCCATCGAAGCCGCTACGAAGGCGGTGAAAGAAGCCATTGCCGTGGCCGAGGAGAACGCGGTGACGGCCGATAAGCCTGTAAACAAGACCGAGGCTTTGGTGAAGAATGCCAGCTACGATGGCAACAAGAACGACGGATGGAGCGGTACTGCACCGGCATTCCAAAGCTACACCAACGCCGAGTTCTACAACAAGAACTACAACTATTATCAAGACATTACGGGTGCGCCTAAGGGCGTTTACGCCGTGAACGTACAGGCATTCTACCGTGCAGGTTCTACCGCGGCCTCCTATACCAATTATGTGAACAAGGCCAACCAGAACGCTGTGGTTTATGCCAAGGCCGGTGGCGACAGCCTGAACCGCGCCATCGCGAACATTTTCGAAGGTGCAACTGCTGAAATGATTGGCGTAGGTAACGAGGTGACAGCCGAGGGCTTATACGTACCGAACAACATGCAGGCTGCTGCCGCTTACTTTGATGCCGGCCGCTATAAGGGCAACCAGCTCTTCTTTGCCACCGAAGACGGTAACATCCGTATCGGTTTGGCTAAAGACTCGCTGCTCTCTACCGACTGGACGCTCTTCGACAACTGGGATCTGATGTACTACGGCAATGGAGCCGACGCATACCAGCTTTGGCTGACGAATGTGAAGAGCAGTGCGCCCGACTACAGCAGTCTGCCCGCGGGCACGCTTACCACTAACGGCACGGTAGAGGCATATTCGGCTGCGCTGGCCGGATTGGCAACTGCCTCGAACAAGGCTGAAGTGATTGCTGCCATCCAAACGATTGAAGAGGAAAAAGCCAAGGTTGAGGCCAATATTGCCGCATGGGCTGCTTACCAGGCAGCAATCGTTAAGGGCAAGGCAACCGCAGCCGACGGGGCGCTGGTAGGCGAAGACAAGGATATCCTTGCCGACTATGTGGACCTAGATGCTGAGGATATCCTCAACAACCTTACCATGAGCACGGAAGAGATTACCAACGAGACCCAGAAGTTGCTCACGATGATCGACAATGCCGTGAAGAACGGTATCACCGAGGGAGCCGACGTGACCGATAAGTATTTGGTGAACCCCAACTTCACGGACGGACAGAAAGGCTGGACGGTGAAGAAGGCCAGCGGCGGTGCAGTTACCTCGGGCGGCCCGAAGGAGAACCCCTGCTTCGAGGCTTGGAATAACGCCGACTTCGATATTTACCAAGTGGTGAACGGTGCCCCTGTGGGTGTTTACGAGATTTCCGTGCAAGGCTTCTACCGCTACGGACGCGGCAATGACGCCTATACACGCTATATGAATGCCGAAGGCAATATCGACTGCCCGGTATCTGTATACGTGAACAACAGCACCTCTAAGCTGAAGAACGTATTCGACGAGAAGGTGGCATGCGGCGAACTTTATCTGAGCGTGGATGGCCTGCAGCCATTTGCCGACCCCGACAGCGTATACTGGTACCCGAATGACATGACGAACTCCGGTATCGCATTCGCCAACAACCTGTACGCCAGCTCTTCGTTCGGCTTGGTGGCCAAGGCTGGCGACGTGCTCCGCCTCGGCGTGAAGGGTAACACCACACAGTTGGGCGACAGCTGGGCAATATGGGATAACTTCAAGATGAAATATCAGGGCTTCAGGGCAGAGACAATTAAGCCTTACCTGCAGAGCGCAATCGCATCAGCACAGGCCCAGGCCGAAAAGATGATGGGCAAAGAGGTGCTGGAACTGCTCAATACAGCCATTGAGAGCGGCAACACCGCACTGGCCGGTGGGGAAGGCCGCGTAATGTTCGACGCACTGGTGGCCATCATGGACGCCAACGATTCTGTTGCTGCCTCTGTAACTCTCTTCCAGCAACTGGAGGAGGCATCAACGGCGCTGTACGACGACATCCAGTCTTCCCAGGCAGCTGATGCTACGAAGACGGCAGCCGGGACGCTGTACGAAAACATTGTAAGCGGCCTCGGCGCCAAGACCCTCGAGAACAGCGATGCCCGTGCCTTCTTGGTTCAGATAGCAGAGATGCGCACGAAGCTGAAGATTCCGGCAGGGGAGCCTTCGGATACGAACCCGATAGACATGACGGCTGTAATCCAGACCCCGAACTTCGATAAGGACGGTGCCAACTCCATCGAGGGATGGCAGGGCACTACCGGCTATAGCTTCGGCAACAGCGACACGCAGAAGGCTGCCTTGGCTGTAGAGTTTTATGAGAAGACCTTCGATATATACCAAGATATCACGGGGCTGCCCGACGGTATTTACGCCGTAGAGGTATCCGCGTTCTACCGTTTCGGTTCTGCTGCCGACGACTATGCTAAGTTCCAGGAAGACCCGCTTCAGGGTAACGCGTTCCTCTATGCAACCTCTAACAACGAGACCGTAAGCTCGGTTATCACCCTGCTGGCTTCGGGCGCAACGGAGAACTTGGGGTATGCGGGAACCACGGAGATCGCAGGAACCGGACTCTACGTACCGAACGACATGGTTTCGGCTACCAACTACTTCGAACTTGGCAAGTATACCAACAAGGTGATTGTGAAGGTTGTGGACGGCAAGCTCCGCATCGGTGTGAAGAAAGACGTCAAGGTAGGTGCCGACTGGGTTATCATGGACTCTTGGAAGCTTACTTCATACGGACCGAACAGCAGTCTGACGCCTGGCGGTACAACGGGTATCGAGAATGCCGGCAGTACAGCGCCTGTTGCCAAGGTTGAATACTACAATGTCAACGGTGCTAAGACCAGCGGCCTGACGAAGGGCGTGAACATTGTGAAGACCACAAAGGCCGACGGTACTGTCGTGGTGAAGAAAATCGTTGTGAACATGAAGTAAATATCACAATCAATCCGCTTATTATCCTATTTTATAAGGAGCCCGGAGATAAGAATGGCTTATCTCCGGATTCCTTTCACTCAACCTAATTCTTTATAACCGGAAACATGAATAAGAGATACTTATTGGCTGCTTTTACTCTGGCCGCCGCCATCTGTGCCACTGCCCAGATAACAATGAATATCGATGCGTCACGGCGCGGGCCGGATATCAGCAAGTACCAATACGGACTGTTTTTCGAGGAAATCAATCATGCCGGCGACGGCGGGTTGTATGCCGAACTGGTGCGTAACCGCTCGTTCGAGGAAGGGCTGGGCGGATGGACGGCCGTGAATGGGGCACAACTGAACCTGCTGACATCAGGACTGATGAATGCGGCACAAGGACAGGCACTCGACCTGAACACCGCAGGCGCAACGGCCGGCAACCTGAAAGGAGCGGCAAACGAAGGCTTCTGTGGAATGAATATCGTGAAAGACTCTGTTTATACGCTCGCGCTTTGGGCGAAAGGCGATAAGGCCTATACCGGGAAAATCATTGCACAATTAAGGGGACAGGACGGGACAAACGTCTTAGGCGAAGCCGTTGTGGAAGGAAGCGTGGAAAGCGGCAGCTGGAAAAAGCTGACGGCAACCATCAGGGCTACGGCGACCGACAAGAGCGGACAGCTATTATTGCTTACGGGCAACAGTGGCCGTCTGTCTTTAGACATGGTGTCGCTGTTCCCTTATACGTGGAAGAACCGCAAGAACGGCTTGCGCCCCGACCTGGCGCAGCTGCTTGCCGACATCCGGCCCTCGTTCCTCCGCTTCCCCGGCGGATGCTATGTGGAAGGGGAGGGCAGCTATGAGAACGCCTTCCAGTGGAAAAAGACCATCGGGCCGATAGAGGAGCGCCCGGGACACATGAACCAGAACTGGCGTTACCGTTCGAGCGACGGACTGGGGTACGACGAATACTTGCAGCTGTGCGAGGATTTGGGTGCCGCCCCGATGTTTGTAGTGAACGTGGGCTTGGGACACGGTTTCACGCTCACGCTCAAGGAAACGGAAGCCTTGGTGCAGGATGCGCTCGATGCCATAGAGTATGCCAACGGCGATGCTTCGACGGAGTGGGGCGCCCGCCGTATAGCCAACGGCCATCCGGCACCCTATAACCTGAAGTTCGTCGAGATCGGGAACGAGAATTACCAAACGGTCAGCGGTCAGCAAAGCGACCAGTATGCCGAAAGATACAATATGTTTTATACGGCCATCAAGGCGAAGTATCCGGAAATCATCACCATCGGGAACGTGGAGGCATGGGGGACGGATAATCCCTCGTGGCGGAACGAATACCCGGTGGAACTGGTGGACGAACACTATTACCGCACATTCGAATGGATGCGCAACAATTATAACAAGTACGACGGATACCCCCGCAGCATAGGTGTGTACAACGGCGAATATGCTGCCAACGGCGGTAACTACGGAAAATATGGGAATGTGAACAGCGCACTGGGCGAGGCCGTCTATATGCTGGGGCTCGAACGCAACAGCGATGTATGCCGCATGGCCTCCTTCGCACCCATCTTCATGCATGAGAGCGACCCCTGCTGGCCCTACGACATGATTCACTTTAATGCAGGTGCCTGCTTTGTTACACCGTCTTACTACGTACAGAAATTAATGAACCTGAACCTGGGGAAGCAAAACCTGCTGTGGACCGAAAGCGGGAATGTCCTGTCGGTTGAGGGCAGCCGGAATGTGGGCGTGGGCACTTGGAATACGCTGGCTACCTTCGACGACGTGAGGGTGACCGCCTTGGACGGGAAAGTGCTGGCAGCGGATGACTTCGCGGCAGGCACGGCAGCATGGAGGCTGAACACCGGGGAATGGAGCAACGACGGCGCCGGACAGTTGGTGCAGGCGCAGAACGCCGAAAACTGTACGGCGGTGCTGAATGTGCCGCTCTCGGTGTCCGACTATATATATAAGGTGCGTGCGCGGAAAGACAGCGGCCGCGAGGGCTTCCTTATCCTTTTCGACTATAAGGATGACAAAAACTATCTGTGGTGGAATATCGGCGGGTGGAATAATGCGCAGTGTGGCGTGGAGCGGTGTGTGAACGGTTCGAAAACAACCGTGGCTTCAGTGGCGAAAAGCATTGAGACCGGCCGTTGGTACGACATCGAAATCCGTGTGGAGGGCGGAAAGGTGACTTGTCTGCTCGACGGAACCACGGTGCACGAATTTACGCTGCCGGCCGACAGGGCGGTTTATCAGAGCGTGCAGATAGACGAAGAGGCCGGCGAGATGATACTGAAGGTAGTAAACCCGTATGCCCAGGCGCAGAAACTGCAGTTGAACGTTTCGAAGATGAAACTGGCCGGCGGCACGGTGGTGCGCATGATGTCTGACAGCGGTACAAACGAGAATACGATGGAGGCTCCGGACAACGTCGTCCCTACCGGTGAAGAGCCAGTGGCCGTAACCGGCGAACAGCAGGCGGAATTGGACATCCCACCTTATTCGCTCAATATCTTCCGCCTGAAGGTGAGCGATGTGGGCGGGGAGGTGAAGGCTGTTTATCCGGCTTATGAGAAAGAAGACGAGGGCATGGAGGCTTATCTTTATGCCCACATGCACCGGAGTCAGGAAATTACCTGCTATGCGCTCAGCCTGTATGGGCAAAATTGGAACGACTTGCTGGGCGGCGCGGAGGTGTTCGACACGAAAGCGAATACTGTGACGGGCGGCATGCGCGACGCTTATATCTGCCGGATGGAGGAAGGCGGATTCATGCTCGCCGGCACCGACATGACTTCGCGGCTGGGCTGGACGAGCAATCATATCATGGTATTGATGAAGTCGCCCGACTTGGTGCATTGGACGAAAAACGTAAAAATAGACTTGGAGAGCGAGGAGAACCTGAAAGCCTTGGGCGGCATTACGGCCAGCGAAATGACTGCAGCATGGGCACCGCAGGTGATTTACGATAAGCAGACAGGCCATTATGTGGTGTATTACAGCGTGGGCTTCCCCGACCGGCACCGCATTTATTATCAGCTGGTGGATAAAGACTTGAACATACTGACGAAGCCGGCGCTTTATTTCGACCCGGGATACGACATTATCGACGCCGATATCGTGTGGAACGACATCGACCAACAGTACGTTATGCTCTTCAAATGCGAGCAAACGTCGGGCTTCGACCGCGCTACGGCTACCCATCTCGTACCGGCTGCTTCGGAAACTACGGGTACATGCCAATGGACAGTGACGGGAGATTTCCACGTGGGCGACGGCAATCAGGCCATCGAGGCACCCACGCAATGGCGCCCTATGGGGAGTACGAAATGGAAACTGGCTTACATCAACTATTCCGGCCAGGGATACGGGTATAAGATGCGCGACATGGACGAACACGGGCTGAACGCCGGACCGCCGGTTTATATCAACGGGAACGTGGCTGCACAGCACGGGTCGATCGTGAAGATAACGAAAGCCGAATACGATTACCTGAAAACATGGGAGGCCGTGAAAACGCTGCTGCCTACGGTGACGGCTTATTATCAGGCGAGCGGCGATGAGCTTATCGGGAAAGCTGTGCAACAAGGCAACGATGCGCTGAACAACAGTACCACGGCGGAAGAAAACAGGAAGGCAATGGCCGGGGCATTGGAGGCTCTGGAGAATTGCTCGAAGCGCTATGAGGACTACTTGAAGGAAGAGGCCGAAAAAGGGTCGCCCGTGGATCTGACCGCGTTGGTGGCCAACCCCGGGTTCAGCAGCGGAAGCACGGGCTGGACGGCAACACCATCGTTTACGGCTGCCAACGGGTATGTAGCGGAGTTCTGGAACACCAACTTCGATTTTTACCAAATCGTCAAGGGGCTGCCGAAAGGCGACTATGAGGTTACGGTCAGGAGTTTTTATCGCCAAGGTGGTATCACCCAAGCCGTTGAGGCCCATAACGACGGGACCGAAAGCTTGAACGCCTTGTTGTATGCCAATGGCGAAGCGGTGCCTGTGATGAGTATTTACGATAACAGCATCACGCAGTACGGCATCAGTCCCTATACTTTCCCCGACAACGTGAGCGACGCCAACCGGGCGTTTAACGAGTACGGGCTTTATACCAATGCTCTGCGCTTGAGGCTGGCCGGGAAAGGGGACATCAAACTGGGAATACGGAAAACGGAATACGTGAGCAACGACTGGTGCTGCTTTGACAATTTCACCTTAAAATATTTAGGCGATGCGACAGGGATTACCGTGCTGGACTCCAACCGTATGGCAACTGGGAACTATTATAACCTGCAGGGACAGCAGGTAAGCAGGAACAGCCTGAACCGCGGCGTTTATATACACAACGGAAAGGTGGTAATACTATAGAACCGGCAGCCAACCGATAATGCAAGAATATAAAAAATAATAATATCAATGAATGTATGAATAGCAAAGAAATGAAACATTGTGTCTTCAAACCAGCTTTGGCATTCAGTTTAATACTTGGGGCAACAGGGGCTTTGCAGTCGTGCAAGGACGATTTGCTTACAGGTCAGCCTTCGTGGTTGGGCAACTCCATTTATGAGCGTTTGGAAGAGGAGGGTAATTACAAGACAATGCTCAGGCTTATCGACGACTTGGGGTTACATGACGTGATGAGCCAGACAGGTTCGAAAACATTGTTTGCGACGGATGATGACACGTATCAGCAGTGGTTCAATACGAACACCTGGGGGGCGCGCAGATACGAGGCTCTCTCTGATGCCCAAAAGAAAATGTTGTTGAACAATGCCATGGTGAACAACGCTTACCTGATAGAGCTGTTGTCGAATGTCAGCGGAGATCCCCCTGAGACGGGCTTGTGCATGCGCCGTACCACGGCATCGAGCGTGTTCGACTCTATCTATGTGATGAAAGCCGAAGACATGAACGGCACACTGCCTGCATGGGCATGGTACAAGGCGAACAAAAAAGACATCATATTGTTTAAGGACGGACGGGTGATGGGGAACGGCGTGACGTCGAATCTGTCGGCACCGATGATCCATTTCCTGCCCGCTTTCATGCGGAAAAACAAGATTACGGCCGAAGACCTGTCCATCATGACCAATGGCCATGCCGCATCAGTCGACGAGGCATGGGTGAACGGGAAGAAGGTGGTGGAGAAAGACGTCACCTGCAAGAACGGGTATATCCAAAAGGTGGACGGCGTAATCGAATCGGCCCCGAACATGGCGGAAATCCTGCGCCAGCATCCGGTGATGTCGCAGTGGTCGAAACTGATTGACCGTTTCAGTGCCCCGTACTACGACGAATATAAGACGGCGGAATACAACCGCCTATACGGCCAGAACGTCGACTCGGTGTTCACGCTCTGCTACTTCAGCGACCAGAGAAAAGACGGTATGGGCAATCTGTATTATCCAGAGACTCCGGGCAGTCCGGTGCCGAAAAAGGTAGAGGCAACGCTGCTGTTCGACCCGGGATGGAACCAATACATGTATGAGAACACCAGTGGCTACGACCTGCATTATGATGCCGGGGCAATGCTTGTGCCGACGAATGCGGCACTGGCATCATGGTGGAATGCCGACGGCAAGGTGCTGCAGGATAAATACAAGACATGGGATAACGTGCCCGACCTTGTGCTTTCGAAACTGCTGAATGTGAACATGCTGGGTACCTTCACCGAGTGCGTGCCCTCTAAGTTCGGGAATATCGTGAACGATGCCAAGGTATCAATGGGGGTGAAGAAAGAGGATATCGACAGCTGTTTCATCGGCTGCAACGGCGTGGTATACCTTACGAACCGCGTGTTCAGTCCGTGTGCTTATGCCAGCGTGTCGTTCCCGGCCCTGATTCATCAAGATGTGATGAGCGTTATTTATTGGGCCATCGATAATCTGGAGTTTACGCCTTACTTGAACTCCATGGACTCTTACTACAGCCTGCTGTTGCCTACCAATACGGCCATGCTGCAGTATGTGGACCCATGCACTTACGGCGAAACGCAACAAACACTGTTTGAGTTCTATTATGATGAACTGGAAAAAACCGTCAAGGCTCGCCGGTATAGTTGTGAGGTGGCCGAAGACGGTACGATAACCAAGGTGGCGCAAGTGCCGGGCGTAATGAGTACATTGTTGGTAAGGAACCGGTTGAAGGATTTGATGAACCAGCTGATTGTCGTAGGCGATGTTGAGTCGGGGTACGAATATTTCAAGTCGAAGAACGGAAGCATGTTGCGTATAGCAAATGCCGGGCAAAAGAATAAAATGACGGTTTCCGGCGGATGGCAGATTGAGCACAACACCCCATTGAAAGTCGACTCAATCTATGACATGTCGAAGACCGGTAACGGCAAGTCGTACCGGTTGCCGGAACAGATGCCGCTCGGGGCTACCAAATCGGTGTACATGACACTAAAGGAAAAGCCGGAATACGAGGAGTTCATGAAGCTGATCAGCGGCGGTGACCCGCGCTATCCGAAGGAAGACCTGCTGATAAACCAGATGACGCTGAGCGGAACGTCTTATACCTGCATCAACAGTAAGGAAAATTATAATATACGGCTGTTCGGTACGTACAACTATACTGTATATGTGCCGACGAACGAGGTAATCAAGAAGCTTATTGCCGATAATGTCCTCCCTACATGGGACGATTTTGAGGAGCAATACCAGATTACCTTGGACGACAGCAAGTCGGAAGAGGAAAAGACGGCAGCCAACAATGCCTGCGACTTAATCAAGAACCGGATTATGGACTTCGTGCGCTATCATATACAAGACAATTCGGTGGCAATAGGCGGAATGCCGGAGAAAGACACGCAGGGTAACTACCTGTTGACGAACAACTATGAGTCGATGATGCTGAATCCGGAAACCAACCGTTACTATTCACTGGAGGTGAAAATGCAGGATGGTGGCCTGGCGATTACCGATCAGGCAGGAAATACCTGTACGGTGAACAAGACCGAGGGACTCTATAATAACATCTGCCGCGAATACTGGATAACGAGTTCGGGCTCTACGAAGATGTTGTATACGGCAGCGGATGCCGTGGTACACCAGATTAGCGGCGCCTTGTTCTACGACAAGAGCCAGATGACGTCTTGGAAACAACAAATACGCAAGATTGGAAGGAGGAAGTAAACTATGGAAGGACTTAATATTACCAAAATACGAAAGGCGATAGTATGTTGGGCTGCCGGCGGGCGCAGGAGCCTGATGCTATTCCTTGTTTTTGCCGGCTGTACGGCGGCATGGGCGCAGATTACATCTGTACATGGGACGGTGAGCGACGACATGGGCCCGCTGATGGGGGCTACTGTATGTGAAGTGGATGCCAACGGGCGCATCATCGAATCGGCTGTGACCGACTTGAATGGTAACTTTACCATGCGGGTGCGTAATGCGAAAGACAAGATCCGCTTCAGTTATGTGGGATTGAAAACACAGGTGTTGCCAATTAATAAGTCGACTTATATCGTGACGATGACATCGGCAGCTGTGATAAAAGAGGTGACGGTGAAAGCCAAGAGGCGTTTGCAGGGCAATGCGCTGCCCATTCCCGAGCGAGAGATCTCTTATGCCACGCAGTCGATTTCGATGAAAGAGTTCGAAGGCCTTGGTATTACCTCGGTCGACGAGGCATTGCAGGGGCGTATTGCCGGCTTGGATATCATCGGCAATTCGGGCGACCTCGGTTCGGGCTCTACGATGCGCTTGCGCGGTGCTTCCTCGCTATCCTCGCTTACCGACTCGAATCCTCTGATTGTTGTCGACGGCAATATCCGTAGTGTCGACTTATCGACATTTGACGTTGCTAGTGCCAATAACGAAAAGTTTGCCGAGCTGTTGAATGTCAATCCGGAAGATATAGCCAGTATCACCGTGCTGAAAGATGCTGCGGCAACGGCTGTCTACGGTAGCCAAGGAGGCAGCGGTGTCATTGAACTGACCACCAAGCGCGGTGTGCGCGGAACGCCGAAAGTGACTTACTCGTTGAAACTGACGGGTACTTACCAGCCTAAAGGCTATGCTTTGCTGAGCGGCGACGACTATACGATGATGCTGAAAGAGAGTTATTTCAACCCGCAGCAGGATGATTCAAAGAGCCAGAGTATCCGGGAAATCAACTACGACCCTACTTTCTCCGAATACGAACAATATAACAACAATACTGATTGGCGCGACGCAGTAACGCAATGGGGCTTGCGCCAGAATCATAGCGTATCCGTGTCGGGGGGCGGCGAGAAAGCCACTTTCCGTATCGGCGGAGGCTTCGACCACGAAACGGGTACGATAATAGAGCAGAAACTGAACCGATTCTCGACACGCGTGGCGCTCGATTATACGGTGAGCGAGCGCATCAGGGTTTCTACCAACTTCTCGCTGACGTATACCAAGAACCACATGAACAGTGACGACCTGCTGGCTATTGCAATGAAGAAAATGCCGAATATGAGCATTTATGAGCAAGACCCCGTAACCGGAGCAGATACCGACAGGTATTATACGATGTTGCAAAGTGCTTCAAGCGTGTTCAACAGTTCGGCTACTGACAAGAAGGATAACCAGAAGGCTTACGTCAACCCGGTGGCCAGTGCGCGCTTGGCAACGAACGAGCGCCGTACCTACGACCTTGCACCTGAACTGGTAATCAACTATCAGTTGCTGGGATTGGATGAGGACCACTGGCAGCTGAATTGGCGCGGAAGCGTATACATGAATATATTCAACCAGTACGACGACCAGCATTATCCGTCTGAATTGAAAACTACCGCATGGAACGCGGGCGAGGGTGTCAATACATCTTTCTCCAACAGTTCGAAGAGCGTTTCGTTCAATACGAAGCAGACGCTTACCTTGATACCGTCATTCTCTAATAAAGACCACTCGCTGATGTTGATGGGGCGCTTCGAGCTTACTTCCGGTTCGTCCAGCGGACAGTCGTCTAAAGGCAGCGGGTTGCCCACGGGTATCAATAGCCCTGATGCCGGAGGGCTTATCAAGGAACTGGTTTCTTGGTATTCGCAGTCGCGTTCGATGTATTATACTTTCTCCACCCATTATGCTTATAAAGGGCGGTACATGGCCGACTTTACATTGCGTGCCGACGGTACTACCAAGTTTGGCCCGGGCAGGCGTTGGGGCTATTTCCCCTCTGCCTCCCTGCGTTGGAACATCATTGACGAGCCTTGGATGAAATCTGTGCGGAAATGGATGTCGATGCTTTCGTTGCGCCCGAGCTGGGGGCGTGTGGGAAGCCAGCCTAATAAAGAGTACCTCTTTACCAGTAAGTATGCTTCGACAGACCGCTACTTGGACATGGCTGCCATGTATCCTACGAACATCCGGCTTACGGACTTGAAGTGGCAGAAGGTGTCGAGCTACAACTTAGGTGTAGATTTGGGTTTCTTTAACGACGCCCTGACGATGACTTTCGAGGCTTACCATTCGACAACGTCCGACATGCTGCTCGAGAAATACCGCATACCGTCCAACTCGGGATTCCTTGAACTGCCCTACCGTAACAGCGGTAAGATGCGCAATATAGGATGGGAATTCCATATCAACAGTAACCGGTTGGTGAAAATAGGTAAGTTTACGATGGACATGAATGCCAACTTCGGTAATAACCGCAATGAGATACTGGAGATGGACGAATTTGTGCTCAACTCGCTCAACACTACCTTTAAATACGGTAATGGCGAATGGCTGCGCCGCGTGCAGTTGCACAACCCATACGGCGCCATTTACGGTTTCCGGTATAAGGGCGTGTACCAGTACAACTATGAAACGTTCAAGGATATGAGTACGGAAGAACGTGCTGCGTTCATAGCTGCTGGCAAGACAGCTCCGGTAGCTTTCAACTCGGAAGGCAAGGTGATTCTTGATGCAGAGGGGGAGCCCCTGCAGATGCGCTATAACTACACGAACGACGGTACCGGTAAAAACCATGCATTCGCCGGCGGTGATGCTATATACGAAGATGTGAACAACGACGGTAATATCAATGCGCTGGATATTGTTTACTTGGGCAGCTCGCTGCCGAAGCTGACGGGAGGTTTCGGTTTCTCCTTCTCTTATCAGGGATGGCGCCTGACTACACAGTTCACCTACCGTGTAGGGAATAAAATCCTGAACTTGGCGCGCTTGAATGCGGAGGCAATGACGGGTAACGACAATCAAAGCCAGGCCGTAAACTACCGTTGGCGCAAAGAGGGGGATGTAACCTCGATTCCGCGTGCTATGTTCGGTGGCGACTCTAACTACAATACGCTGGTGAGCGACCGTTTCGTTGAAGACGGTTCGTACCTGCGCATGAGCTATGCCCAGCTGTCTTACGCCATCAATAAGAAACACCTGAAATGGATAGGGCTTAGCCGCATCAGTTTGTATGCCAGTGCGAATAATCCTTTCGTCATCACGAAGTATACAGGTGTCGACCCGGATATCAGCAATCAGGGCTACGACCCGGCTATAGACAGGTCGCAGACACCGCGTTCGCGTTCCTATACATTGGGTATAACGGTCGACTTCTAATTTGATTTTAATAGATAGAGGATTATGAAACGAAAGAATATATATAGTCATATTATCGGTGCTGTTTGCGCCGCATGCGGCTTATCGTCTTGCAGCGACTTTCTTGAAATAGAGCCGCAGAACGAGATTATTCTGGAGAAATTCTGGAATGAGAAGGCCGACGTAGACGGAATTGTGGCCGGCTGCTACTCGGGCATGCAGTCGGAGGGGATGCTCATGCGGATGATGGTGTGGGGCGAGTTCCGCAGCGACAATATCGGGCGTGGGCAGAACCTGGACAAAAACACCAGTTTGGAAAGCGTGCTGAAAGAAAACCTGACGGCATCCAATGCTTATACGTCGTGGAATGATTTTTACAACATCATCAACCGTTGCAATACGGTCATTAAATACGCTCCCGCCGTGGCTGAAAAAGATCCCAGCTTTACTGACAGCGAACTGAAAGCGACGATTGCCGAAGTAACGGCCATCCGTTCGTTGTGTTATTTCTATCTGATACGTACTTTCCGTGACGTACCATATTCAACTACGGCATTCACCGACGACGACCAAGTGATGGATTTGCCGGCAACGCCGTTTGAGGATGTCCTTGACAAACTGATAACCGACTTGGAGAGCATAAAGAACGATGCCGTGCAGCGGTATCCTTCTTCCACGGAGCTGAAGGCGTTGTACCAGACTGGGCGTATCACGCAGGATGCGGTCCATGCGATGCTCTGCGAGATGTATCTCTGGAAAAAGGATTACCAGAAGTGTGTGGAATATGCCGACCTGGTTATCAATTCGAAGAAAAAACAGGCAGAGGAAGAGAGCGAGGACCTTGGCAATACGTCGACACAGACAGCCAATCAATTCAACGGCTTTCCGCTTCTGAGCGAAGCCTCGCAGTATTCCTCTACCAGGTTCGGGTATGCCTTTTCGACTATTTTCGGCGAGGGGAACAGTTCGGAGAGTATCTTCGAGCTCACCTTTGTCGACAATGACAATATGTTGTCAAATGCAGCGGTCAATCTCTGCTATGGCTATGCCAGTGCTCCTTTGGCAATAATGGGCTTTGCTTCGCCGTCTACTTATGTCAGCCAGGATGTCAGCTCTAAAGTATATAAAGTGTTCAGAAACCAGTATGATACGCGCTATTACGAAAACTGCACAGGCAATCATAGCTCCAGCACCTCTACTTTCCTTATCGGGAAGTATCTGTACCAGCAGGTGTTTATTGATGCATCCGGGTCTACACCGGTCGCCTCTTATTCGGGTTTCTATCCGGAAAAGAAGAACAAGAGCAACTGGATTATTTACCGCTTGGCAGACATTATGTTACTGAAGGCCGAGGCATTGACACAGATGATGAGCGATGCTGATACCGAGGCTGCGAAAGCCCAGAATCAGCAGTTGCGTGAGCAGGCGTTCAATATAGTTAGTGCAATCAATAAGCGTTCTTTGTGCCAGCCGGTACTGAAGGACACGCTGAATCCCACCTTGTTTACTACAAAGGCCCAAATGGCCGAACTGGTGATGCAGGAGCGCCAGCGCGAGTTGATGTTCGAAGGCAAGCGCTGGTACGACTTGGTGCGCTGGTCGCAACGTGCGGGCAACACCCAGTTCTTGTCTACTCAGGTGTTGCAGAAGTTCAGCACCAACACCTCTGTTATCCAGAGCAAATTTACCAAGATGGATGCTATTTATTGGCCGTACAATGTCGACGAGCTGAAAGTGAACAAGCACCTTCAGCAAAATCCTGCTTTCGGCAGCGGCGAGTCGGGCAATTACAGCAAGACCAATTAAGATACAAACAAATAGAAAAACGGAATGAATATGGAAAGAATCAGATATATCATTTTCTGTGCTGTCTGTGCTATCGGCTGTCTGGGATTCGCCGGTTGTTCGGACGAGCCCGACTCGGAAAACTATTATACCTTCACGGGCGAGATGATGAGCGATTATTTAAAGAACCGTCCTCAATACAGCGACTTTGCGTACATCGTACAGCAAGCCGGCTTGATGGATCTCCTGTCTGCCTATGGTCATTACACCTGTTTCCTGCCTTCTAACGATGTGGTGAACACTTATCTGAAGAAGAGGGGGATGAACTCGGTGCAAGACCTGTCGGTGGCCGAATGCGACACCATAGCCCGCACACATCTGGTGAGCAACATGTATGCAACCATCGAAATGAACGACGGAACACTGCATACGGCCAATATGAACCGCCGTTACATCCAGATAACGCATGGTGTCGATGCCGACAGCAATGCGGTGGTGGAGCTCAACCGTATGTCGCATATCATTTATACTTTGAAAGACGACTCGGTAGAGAACGGTATCGTGCAGCCCATCAGTGTGCTGTTGGAGAACTCGAACAGTTCGATTGCCGATATTCTGAAAGACAACGACCGCATCAGCCTGTTCTATTCAGCACTGGTGGCTACGGGATTACGCGATTCGCTGATTGTCATGAAAGACGAGACGTACAACGGCAAACTGTATGGCGTAAGATCGTACACCTCGCACACGTGGTCGGAGGTGGCAGTAGCTCCGGAAGAGAAAAAATACGGATTCACCGTATTTGCCGAACCCGACAGCGTGTTGAATGCAAAGTTCTCTGAGAAAGGCATCTCTACCGCCCAAGGCGGGCTGAGGGCTCTTTACGACTTGGCTTGCCAATTATATGACCCCGTATTCGGCGGCACGAACGAGGCTTATCATGATTTCGACCAGCTAACCGACCGTCGTAACCCTCTCAACCGGTTTATTGCTTACCACATTCTTACCCGCGACGTTATCGGATGGAACAAACTTACACCGCTTGAACTGCATCAGGGTATTGTAGACGGTGCAATAGGCATCAAGACCGATAAGATGAATCCGAACGACTGGTACGAAACCATGCTGCCCCGCACGATGATGAAGCTGGAGCAGTTGACCATGCGCCAGTATGTGGGCCAAGGCGAATTGGGTCAGCGCTACGTCAACCGCCGTTACGACAGTAAGTACCAGATAGAAGGTGCAAAGGTATTGCCGACTGTTGAGGGCAGGTACACACAGGATGCGCCTAACGGCCGCTATTTCTACGTTACCGACCTTGTGGCGTTCAACCAAGATACGCAGAACAAGGTGCTGAACTGCCGTATCCGTATGGACTTCTCCACCGTATTCCCGGAAGTGATGACCATGAATATCCGCTTGAATGGAGACCCGACGCAGGACGACAGCAACACAAAAGCCGACCTGACGTTTAAGAACGGTAAGAACTATTATTTCCCCGACGGATACCTGAGCAACGTGAAGATGGCAGGCAACTGCCTGTTCGTCTACCGCCGCCCCCACTGGAATTTCTGGTCGTACGAAGGCGACGAGTTCAACCTCTTCGGCGATTACGATTTCACATTCCGTTTGCCGCCGGTACCTTACGAAGGAGAGTACCAGATACGTTTAGGCTTCTGTGCGCTCGACACCCGTGGCGTGGCCCAGATCTATTTCGACGGAAAGCCCCAAGGTATTCCGCTTGATATGCGTAAATACCTCAACGACGAATCGATTATGGGCAATAAGTTCGGTACCAAGACATGGGCGTCTATGACCGACGAAGAAAAAGCAGAAGACCAGAAGATACTGAAAAACCTCGGTTATTACCGCGGGCCTTACGGCGGTTACCACTCTAATGGTTCTGTCATCAATGAATTTGTTGATAATTACCGTACGTTCCGTCTGGTACTTTGTCAAGTGCATATTAACCCGAACGAAGACCATTACCTCCGTATCCGCTGTACGTCGTCCAGTAAGCTGGGTAACAACAACGAGTTCATGATGGATTATCTGGAGATTGTCCCTAAGAGCGTTTATGGAGTTACTGCAGCAGGCGAAATGGAAGACGACCTGTAAGGAAATCAATGTTGGAAGTAAGAATTAATCGTTATGAAGCATAGTAATACATATAAGAAGGTGTTCGGAGCGGTGATAATCGCCCTCGCTTTCATGGCCTGCAACGATAAGTGGAACGACCACTACGATGTAATGAGCAGTGGTGAAGGCACCTTGTGGCAGGCTATATCCGGGAATGAGGACTTGTCAAACTTTGCCCGGGTGGTCAAGGCCTGCGGTTACGATACCGCATTGGTAGGTAAGCAAGTGTTCACCGTGTTTGCACCCACCAATGATAAGTTTACGTCGCAGATGGCCGACGAGCTTATAGCTGTTTATCAGGCCGAGAAAGCCAAGAACGTGAAAGAGAATGATAACAGTACCGTGAAAGAGTTTTTGCAGAACCACATTGCTTTGTACAACTACTCGGTATCGAGTCTCAGCAACGATTCCATTGTGATGATGAACGGCAAGTACCTGTCGCTCACGCCGACCACCTTCGGCGGGCAGCCCATCTTGTCCTCTAATCAGTTGTATGGCAACGGCGTCCTTTTTACGTTGGGTAATAAAGTAGAGTATTTCCCCAACGTCTTTGAGTATTTGGGCAAGGATGGCGAGCTGAAGAATATCGCCGATTTCCTTTATTCGTATAACAGGTATAAGTTCAACGAGGAGCAGAGTGTCCCCGGAGGTATTGTAAACGGCAAGACCGTTTATCTGGACTCAGTGATGACATTGGAGAACGAACTGGTCGGCTCGCTGGTTTCGGAAGATAGCACCTATTGGATGCTTGTCCCGACAAACGAAGTATGGGATAGTTTGGTTACAGCATACAGCCCTTATTTTAATTACGACAACAGCATCAACAAGCGCGACTCGCTGGAGTTTGCCAATGCCCGTATGGCGATTGTCCAGGGAACGGTGTTCAGCCGTTCTGAAAACAGCGATGTGTCGTTGAGGGATTCGGCTGTATCTATCAATGCGGTTCAGTATAAATACCGTAAATTCTATTACGGCAGTTTTGACGCCGCTTACTATCAGTATGAAAAGCCGTACGAGCCGGGTCATGTCTTCGACGGCACGGTAAATACGAAGTGCAGCAATGGGCAGATAATGAAAACCAGCAAATGGAACATAGACAAGAAACAGACTTTCTTCCAGCGCATCATCGTAGAGGGAGAAGGATACCAGAGCCTCGACTCTGTAGACAAGCAGACCACCCGCGCTCCGCTCACAACGGTAGTCGTCCAGTCGAAGAACCCTTATTATAATAAGGTGTCCGATAATTCTTATGTAGAGATTCTGCCTTCGGGAACCTCCCGTAATACTAAGGCCGTTTTCAATATCCCGCAGGTGTTGTCGAATATCGGCTATGATATCTATCTGATAATGATTCCGGCTTTAGCCGGCGATACGGCAGCTACAAAGACCGAGCGCCTGCCCACCAAGTTCCGCTGTTCGTTGAGTTATAACGACCAAAGCGGTAAGCCGATTACAACGGCCAAGGTGTTGCAGAGCAGTATAGAAACCCATGCCGACGTTGTCGACACACTGCTCGTAGGCAGCAACATAAAGATTCCAACCTGCTCGTGGGGAACAGATATCAACCCTCAGGTGAAGCTCATTTTGGAAACCCGTGTCAGCAGCAGCGAACTGAACTCCGGAAAGTTCAACCGTATCATGCGGCTCGACTGCATCCTGTTCAAGCCCCATGAGGAATAACCCTAATTCACCATTTTCAATACACAATCATTATGAAAATCAAGAATATCATTTCCTATAGTTCAATGCGCAGACAGTTCTCCTTTGTTTATTGTGCATTATGCATCGGAATGCTGGCCTGCCCGCTCAACACTTTTGCGCAGGACGATGATACGGAGGACGAAACGGAAGCCCCGGCGCGTATAAAAGTCCCGAAGCAAAAGCAATATACCACACGTAACATCAAAGGGCGTGTGCTTGATGCTACGAACAATATGCCCTTGGCCGGTGCCATGGTCCGTGCCAGTGGCATCGAAGGCTACAGCGTGCTGAGCAATGACGACGGTACGTACGAACTGAATGTGCCGCTATTTGTCAATTCGCTCTATATCTCCACACCCGATTATAATCCGGTGGTTGTCGGTATGCTGAAAGAACAGCAACAGAGCGATGCCCGGCTGTATCCCTCGGCGTTCGAGCCCGATTACTCGCAGCGCATGGATGAACGCAACGACCGGAATGCAACGGATTTCCGCTATTCGAATGCCGTCAATATCAAAGAAGAGATACAGAAGCAGCTCGGTGCCTATGCTTATACCGTCAACCGTAACGGGACTCCCGGCGTGGGCAGCGTGATGTTCGTGCAGGGGTTGAATTCGCTGAATGTGAATGCCCAGCCGCTGGTCGTCGTCGACGGTGTCATTCTCGACCAGCAGTATGGCCGCATGATGATACACGACGGTTTCTTCAACGATATCCTTTCTAATATCAACCCTGCCGACATCGAGAACATAACGGTGATGCGCAACGGTACGGCTCTCTACGGTGCCAAGGGCGCCAACGGTGTCGTTTTCGTGCAGACGCGGCGCAACAAGAGCATGGCCACCCGCATTACCGCCAGTATCTCGGCCGGCGTAACGCTGCTTCCCCAGCATATATCGATGATGGATGCCGACGAGTATCGCGGTTACGCCTCCGAGTTGTTGAAGACCACGGATACTAAAATCCGTGAGTTCAAGTTCCTTAACGAGCACCGCGACTATTATTATTACAAGAAGTATCACAACAACACCGACTGGAAAGACCTTGTTTACCGCGATGCCTTGACGATGAACTACGGCATCAATGTCGAGGGGGGCGACGCGGTGGCCAATTACAATCTTTCCGTGGGTTATACCTCTGCGGAGAGCACGCTGAAGTATAACGACATGCAGCGCCTGAACATCCGGTTCAATACGGACATTATACTGAGGCAGGAGCTGTCCGTCCGCTTCGACGCCTCTTTCTCTAACCTCACCCGCGACATCCGCGACGACGGTGCTCCCGAAGGATACGATGACGGCACACCTACGGCTCCCTCTTTCCTTGCTTACGTAAAGAGCCCTTTCCTCAGTCCTTACACCTACGGCCGCGGTGTGCTTTCCGATTCCCATCTTGATGTGGATGTGGAGAGCTACCTCGACGAGGCCTTGGCCAATTACTCTTATTATAACTACCGGTTAGCCAATCCCGCGGCCTTGAACGAGTATGCCGAGGCCGAGAACAAGAACCGCTTTGAAAACTCGTTGCTGAACCTTACCGTGATGCCGAAATACCAGTTCAACGAAAACCTGTCGGTAAGCGAGCACTTCAGCTATACACTGGTAAACACGAACGAGAAGTATTACATCCCCATCAACGGTGTGCCTTCCTATTTCGTAACAAAAGTCAATGCCTACCGTACCAACGAGGTGCGCTCGCTTTTCTCGAAGCAAAACTCAGTGATGAGTGATACCCGTATCGACTGGCAGAACCGTTACGGCGGCCATCGCATCCATGTGTTCGGAGGCGCCCGCATCAATTGGGAAAGCTACTCGCTGAACTCCCAGTTGGGCTATAACACCGGCAGCGACAAAACACCGTTCATGAGCTCAAGCCTGCTGAACGCAGAGACAACTGGTACGAGCGATAACTGGAACTCGCTCGCTTGGTATGCACAGGCCAACTACGATTACCTGGGCCGCTACTTCCTGCAAGGTAACTTTACAGCCGAAGGGTCTTCACGTTTCGGTACTGAGGCTGCCGGCTTGGACCTTTTCGGGGCCGTATGGGGGCTGTTCCCCTCGTTACAGGCATCATGGATACTGTCGAACGAACCATGGTTCGCTAAAGTTGCACCGGTAAATTACTTGCGCCTGACTGCTGGTTATGACGTGAGTGGTAACGACGACATCGACTACTATGCCGCCCGCAGCTACCTCCGCTCTAAGCTCTATCTCAATACCATTGCCGGAATCGCCCTTGAGGGCATCGGTAACACCACTATCAAATGGGAGACAACCCGCAGGTTCAACGCCGGAGTGGAGAGCCGGTTGTTCAATAACCGTCTGGGCTTGTCATTCAACTATTTCAAGAGCTGGACAAGCGACCTGCTGACGCTTCAGTCGCTGAATTTCCTTTCGGGTCTTGAACGGAACTGGTCGAACGGCGGTAAGCTGGAGAACACAGGTTTCGACGTGTCGGCCAGCGTAAAGGTAATAGCCGGCAAGGATTGGCAGTGGCAGTTGGGTGCCAGTGCAGGCCATTATAAGAATAAGATCACCGAGCTACCCGACAATAAGGACTATGTAGACACCTCTATTTACGGCGCAACGGTGCGCTCACAGATAGGCCAGCCCGCCAACCTCTTCTACGGCTATAAGATGCTGGGTGTGTTTTCCACGTCCGAAGAGGCCAAGGCCGCCGGTTTGTATATACTGGACGACAATGGCGTAACGCGCCACTATTATGTTGCTGGCGACGCTCATTTTGCTGATATCACCCCCGACAATGTCATCAACGAGGCCGACCGTGTAGTGATAGGCGACCCCAATCCCGACCTCTACGGTAACATCTTCACTACCATGTCGTGGAAACGCTTGAAGCTTGATGTACGCTTCAACTACTCCTTGGGCAACGATGTGTACAATTATATGCGTGCACAGCTGGAGGGCGGAAGCCGTTTCATGAACCAGACGTCGGCCATGGTTAGCCGTTGGCAAGTAGAAGGGCAGCAAACCAGCATCCCCCGTATCACGTTCCAAGATCCCATGGGCAATTCCCGGTTCAGCGACCGCTGGATTGAAGACGGTTCCTACCTTCGCCTGAAGACCGTCACCCTGAGCTACGACCTGCCTTTAAAGTCGGAGTACCTGCAGGGCTTGCAATTCTGGATTCAGGCCAACAACGTGTTTACGCTGTCGCATTATCTGGGTACCGACCCCGAGTTCTCGATAACCTCCTCCGTCATCGGTCAAGGCATCGACCTCGGGCGCCTGTCGCAGGGCTGTTCACTCGTAGCCGGTGTGAAAATCAATCTGTAATGCCGGGGCTATCCTATTTCAATCGTTTGTAATGATATGTAATATACAAAACTATATGGAATCAAAAAACATAATAAATAATATACTCCGTCCGGCAGGCAAGCGTTACCGTCAGATGTGCTATGCCTTGGGCATGGCTGCGTCGGCATTGTTGCTTACATCTTGCGGCGACTTCTTCGACCAAGAGTCCGACCATGTCATCTATACCGAGAATGCCCGCTTGTCGAATCCGTCGGACAGTATCTATAGCGTTGTAGGCATTATGACCAAGATGCAGGCTTTGGCCGACCGCACCATCTTGTTGGGCGAGGTGCGCGGTGACTTAGTGGATGTCACCGATGTCACCAGTTCCGATTTGCGTGATGTGGCTTTGTTCAATATCGGGAATGATAATAAGTATAATCAGCCGCGCGACTATTATGCTGTTATCAACAACTGCAATTTTTACATTGCCCATGCCGATACCTCCGTGCGCAACAACCGCAATGAGAACCTCTTCCTGCGCGAGTATGCCGCCGTAAAGGCTTACCGTGCATGGACCTACCTGCAGCTGGTAATCAACTACGGTACGGTGCCGTTTGTTACAGAACCCATCCTGACAAAAGCTGCTGCCGACCGCGACTATCCCCGCAAGGGCATTGCTGAGGTATGCGACTGGCTCATACAGGATATAAAGCCATTGGCCGGCGTTGATATTCCGCGCTACAGCGCTATCGGCTCGGTAGACAGTCGTTTCCTCTACTTCCCCATCCATCTGCTGTTGGGCGAACTCAACCTTTGGGCTGGTCATTACAAGGAGGCTGCCCTCAGCTATTACAATTACATTACGACAGCCAACGGGGCCAACTCCGTTTACCCTACGGGGGCGAACAGTGTGTTTTGGGTAAGGTCATCCACTACGTGGGATTTGTATAATGATTACGGATGGTCGTATAACTTCTCCGATGAAACGTATTATTCCAACCGTGAGCTGATCACGATGATTCCGGGCGACTCCATTCCCTCTTCGGGCAATTACAGCCAACTGCGCAATATCTTCAACACCACGCAGGCCAACGAATACAAGGCCAGCCTGGTTCCATCGGAAGCGATGATAGAGCTTTCGGCAGCCCAGCGTTATTGCCAGATTACCTCCGATTTGGACCTGATATATGCACCCCAGTCGCTCAGCGGCTTGCTGAAAGGCGACTTGCGCCTGTACCGCACTTGGTACACGATGGGGAATGCCATATACAACAATAAGCGGGTTGATTATCAGGAATTCAGGAAATATCAAACCCGCAACGTGCATATCTACCGCCGACAAATGGTGTATCTGCGCATGGCCGAAGCGCTCAATTGCGCCGGTTATCCCCGCTTTGCTTACCGCATACTCGCAGGCGGTGTGAACGACGATGTCATCAAGAACATGGTGATACCCTATTACCGGGCCGATTCGCTCTATCTCAGCCAGTTCAGGTTCCCGGTATCTTCTAATAACGGTTATATCGTGTCCAATCCTGCTTATCCCAATGCTTCTTATTATAATACGATAGGAATCCACGACCGTGGTTCGGGCTGGAGTGCTTATAGCCAGTACTACCAGTTGCCCTACAATCCGGATATTACCGATTCGCTGGCCCTTATCGCCTATCAGAAAGAGGGGGTAGAGCAGATGATTGTGGACGAGGGAGCCCTCGAATTTGCCTTCGAAGGCACACGCTATTACGACCTGTTGCGTTTTGCCCTCCGCCGTGGCGAGCCGTCGTTCTTAGCCAACCGTATCTACGGCCGCCGTGGTGAAGCCAAGCGTGGCACGGTAGAGGCCGAGATAAAGAGCAACCTCTTGGATTCCCGCAACTGGTTCCTTAATTGGAACGGGAAAATCGGGATTGAAGTAACAGATTCCAAATAAATCGACAAGAGGGATGCCTGCAATGGAAACGCTTTGCATGATGACATGATTCCAGGCGCGGATTACGCAGATGAGCACGGTTTTTATCGGTTGAATCCGCGTATCCGTGTAATCCGCGTCTGGAAAGATCATAAAGGTTTCTTTGGTATGCCCCTTGCTAAAACTCTTCAGAAGATGAAACGAATATTTTCTTTTATGCCGGATGTCCGGTGCCGGATAGCAGCGGTGGTATTGCTGTTTGCTTCTTCATCAGCCGGTATGGCCAATACGGTAGAGACGGTAAGCCAAGTGAGCGGTACGGTCACAATCTCTGCAGCTGTAGATTACGTCATCACCTCGCCGACACCATTTGCGGCTGGTGCCGTCGTTGATATCACGAATACGGAGCATGCCGTGGTCATCCTTCAGCAGGTGCAGCCGTCGCAGGCCGTCAACCTGCTCTCGTATATACGTATCAATGGCGAAAAAGCCGTAAACAATACCAACTGCATGGTGAAGATCTATGCCAACGGCGCTATTATCCTGCCCCACGGCAGCGCGGTGAAACCGCTGACGGTATATACCGGGGCCGGCCAGACGGGCGAGTCGGCACAGTATGGCGTGTCCGGCCGCGTATCGCTCTACAGTTCTCCGCTGAACAACAAGATCAAAAGCTTTACACTGAAGCGCGGCTACATGGTTTGTTTTGCCACCCAATATAATGGTAAAGGCTACAGCCGTGTGTTCATCGCCGACAAGGAAGATAAGCAGGTCGACCTGCCGGCCATTCTGAGCAACAGCATTTCTTCGATACGCGTGATGCAGTGGAACGACGCCAGCAAGAAAGGTTATGCCGGGCGCGATGCAGTAGTGAACACGGCATTGAAAACCACATGGTGCTATAACTGGGATGCCGGCAACGACTCGTATGCCGACCGCGAGTTTGTGACCCAGCGCCACCATGAGGAAGGGTACAAGAACGGGAAGTGGGAGGGGGCATGGCCCTCGGTATCCGATTGCGGAAACAACGGGACCTCACCGCATATCCTCGGTCAGAACGAGCCCGACAACGCCAGCGACCCTCGCGAAGTGCTGACACCGATAGAAAAGCTATTGGCTATATGGCCCGAACTTATGGCTACAGGCAAACGGCTTGGCTCGCCGGCCATGGCGGGTAATCTCAGTCTGCTCTACCAGTTTATCGACAGTATCGACAAGCGCGGCTGGCGGTGCGATTACGTGGTGATGCACTGCTATTGGTACAGCGATTGGAGCAGTTGGAAGAACACGTTGCAGTATGTGTACAACCGCACCAAGCGTCCTATCTGGATTACCGAGATGAACTACGGTGCCAACTGGACCGGGTGGCCGGGCACCGACCGTACGGGTAGTGCCGCCAACTTTGCCATCGAAAAGCAGCATTTCGCCCCTATCGTCGACGGGCTGGAGAGCACCGGCTACGTTGAGCGCTATGCCGTATACAACCATGTGGAAGACTGCCGGTCGATGTACCTGAACAATGCTCTTACGCCTATGGGCGAATACTATGCCGGCACGCAATCGAACATTGCTTATAACAGCATTTATGAAACAGTGCCGAAGTTGCCGGCTACAAAGGGCGCACCCGACGGCCTCACCGTTAAGTTCGACAAGGCCACGGGCAAAGCGCGGCTTACATGGAAGGAGTACAATGGCGAATATAACGAGCGCATGGCCGTAGAGCGTATGGCTGCCGGCGGCACATGGCAGGAACTGGCCGGGATAACCCTTGCCGAGGAGGAGGCTGCTTACAGCTATGAAGACCCGGAGGCACAGGACGGATACCAGTACCGCATCCGCATCGTCTATGCCGACGGCAAAAGCTATTACTCGAAGACCGCCGTTGCCGTGCCCGACGAAATCGGCGCGGGCGATGCCTTGACGATAGACGGGATGACCTACTACGTGGGCGGCAATCTGCTCGTGAACGGCGACTTCGATCTCGGCATGTCTTACTGGACCAACGGCGAGAACACCCCCATTGCACAGCCTTACTTCTCCGTGATGCCCGTAGGCGGATACGACGGCGGAAGCTACCTGCAAGCATGGTCGAACATGAGCATGGAAAAGGCTGGAGCTATAAAGACGCTGGTCGACCTCGTGCCGGGCAGTAATTATTACTTCTCGCTGGCTTCCCGCTTCGACGGCGTGCCTTATCACCGCATCGGACTTACCGCCGACGGAACGACCGAAGACAGCCTGGCCTTGAGCATGAAGAGCAGTGCCACATGGGCCAAGCAGGCCGGAACGTTCAACAGCGGCAGTTATTCAAAAGGCTTCCTCTCGTTCAGGTGGCTGGGCAGCAAGGCGCAGTTCGACCAACTGTTGCTCGCCCACCTGTTCAGTTCGCGCGAAGAGGCTCTCGCCGACGGAATTGCAGCAGCCCGCAAGCGGGCCGAGGCCGTGCAGATTTACAATACACAGCTGCCGTCGCTAAACAGCGAGCTGGCTATCGTGGCTGCTGGCATGAGCGGTAGCAGCAGCGAAGAGGGGCTGGCTGCCATCGAGACAGCTATAAGCACAACGCTGCAAGCCCTCCGCTGCAAGCCTGCGGTGGATTCGCTCACCGCGGTGGCTGCCAGCGTGGTGGGGATGCAGCTGCCGGGCTACGAGCGCCTGCAGGCAGCATTGGATGCTGCCGCAACAGCCACGGCCACGGCTGCCGGTTACGTGGAAGCTGCAGCAGAGCTGCGCAGTGCCTGCAACGCCTATCTGCCGTTTACCCCCACCACGGGCAACATCGCGTCGCCTGGTTTCGATGGCACTTCCTTGGGCTGGACCGTAAACTGCGGCACCTATACCGGCGGCAGTCAGCAACAAACCACCCGGGCCGGCAGAACCTGCTGGAGCGCCATGTGGACAGGGATAGGCAGCAGCGAGGGCAATGCCAAGACGATGGAAATCAGGCAACAGGTAAAGGGCTTTACGCACGGTTTGTACGTGCTCGAGTGCAAGGCCGCCACGGAGCATTATTGTCTGTCCGACCAGCATGCCTATATGGTTGTGGCCGGCGATACGCTTGTTTCGCCCAACCTTACGGCCGATTACCTCGACCTGCCTACCGCAGGCGATTCGGTAGTATGGCAGACACTGTCTACCAAGCCGGTTTACCTCAGCGAGAGCGACACGGTAATGATAGGCTTCGTAGGCTCTAAGCAAGGCACCGTAGACAATGCGTGGCGCGAATACGGCAATGTCAACAGTACGGGCGACCAGCGCGAAGGCTGGTGGAGCGCCACTGATTTCGTGTTGCGCCATCTTCCCCTTTACCGTCGCACCGTTTCCGCCGACGGCTGGGGCACGCTCTGCCTGCCTTACGAGGCAACGCCCTCTGCTGGTGTCAAGTTCTATCAGATAGCAGGCTTCAATGCCGACAAGACGATGCTCTGCCTCACCGAGATAGGGCAGACGCAGGCTGGTGTGCCCTGCATCATCCGTTCCGAACAGCCCGATGTGACAATCTTTGAAAGCGGCACTCCCGTCAGCCGCACCACCCTCGGCGCCTGCAATCTCCGCGGCATGCTGATTACGTCGGCCCGTGCACCGGCCGGCAGTTTCGTATTGCAGAACGGCGAATGGAATAAGGTGGAATCGACCGACCGTCCCCGGTTGTCTAACTATTCGGCTTTCATTACCTCAGCCGACGGCATCCCCGTGCTCGAAACATGGAACGGCGTTATGATGAAAATCAATGGTGCGTCGGAAGGTGGCGGTACGGGTGTCGGCTCCATCGTGCACGACGGAGCGTCAGCAGCCGACTACTATACCATCGGTGGCCGGAAAGTTGCCGGCGGCAACTTGGGCGGCAGCGGTGTTTATATAAGGAAGTCTGGCGGCGAAACGCGTAAGGTGCGCGTGCGCCGTTAAAACGGGCACCCTCGTGTTTTGAGGGGCGGGAACAGATTCATTCCTCCCTTCCTTCTCTTTGGTGCGGGTTATGCGGATTACACGGTTTCCTTGGTTCATGCACGGATCGGGAGCCGTGTAATCTGTATAATGATTCGCCTGCAATGAATGCGCTTCATGCTCAACAAAACAAAAAGAATTATGACACGCGAAGAAATCGTACTGAACTATCTAAGGGAGCACAATATCCCGTTTACCTGTTATAACCATCCCGAGGGTAAGACCATCGAGGAAGCAAAGCGCTGGTGGAAAGCCGATGGCAGCGTGCACTGCAAGAACCTGTTCTTCCGCAACCACAAGGGCAATAAGCATTACCTGGTGTGCTTCCATTGCGACCACGACCTCGACATCCACGACCTCGAACAGCGGCTGAAAGCGTCGCTCGTATCGGGCGGTTTGCCGTCGTGCGGCAAGCTCTCGTTTGCTTCGCCCGGGCGCATGATGCGCTACCTCGGCCTCGAGCCGGGCAGTGTATCGCCCTTTGGTCTTATCAACGACACGGAGAACCACGTGCATCTCTTTCTCGACATAAACCTGAAGCAGGCTGCCGCCTTGTCGTTCCACCCCAACGACTGCCGGGGCACCGTGGTCGTAGCCCAAGCCGACTTTGAGCGTTACCTTGCCGGGGTGGGGAATACGTACGAGTATATTTCGCTGTACTGAATCTCCTTCTGTTTTTCCTAAAACTCTCCCAACCCAAGGCTTTTTGGAGTATTAGGGAAATGAAAGGAGGAAAAAAACTGTAGAAGGAGTATTATTTCGTACAGTAAGTTCCATCCACCAACACAGCACTCCGCTGAAAATCATACAGCGTAAGTTAATGATTCATCCAGCAAAAACAATCCTTAGGTGAATCAACCAGTTTCATCTTTCTCATAAAAATAGATTTTAAATTGTTAATAATATACTACAACACGCATTCGCCTGTTGAGACATTGTCTGTAATTACTGCAGATTATACAGACTCCGTTTTTTATAGGTATTACGGCTTCATCGTAATTTTATAAATTGCGCCAATCATCAGGTAGTGAGGTATTGACATGTGGATGGTCTCGGTCTTGCCTTGCCCATTGACAGCATACATGGAGTTCGACAGATTATGAAACAGGTCATAGCCTGTCAGCTTCACTACCAACCTGAGTTCGGGATAAAATCA
>DBRC01000004.1:0-593 GCA_002305505.1 Prevotella sp. UBA1378
ACGGGCAAACGGTGCCCGGCATGAGCATGGAACAGTATATCCCGGAGGACGGAAACATGAGGCAACGGCTCGACGACGTGACGGGAACGGAGGAAGAAGACAAGCCCGAAATACTGATCATCGACGACAACAACGACGTGAGGGCTTACCTGCGCTCCATACTGAAGCAACACTATCACGTGACGGAGGCCGCCGACGGGAAGACAGGACTGGCGGAAGCATGGAAAAACGTGCCCGACCTCGTGGTGAGCGACGTGATGATGCCCGTGATGGACGGCCTGGAGTTCTGCCAGTTGCTGAAGACCGACGCCGTGACATGCCACATCCCCGTCGTACTGCTCACGGCACGCACGCTCGACGAACACAAAGTGGAGGCCTACGAGAACGGGGCCGACGCTTACATCACGAAACCATTTGCCGCCGGCCTGTTGCTGGCACGCATCGACAACCTGCTGAAAAGCAGGAAAATGCTGCGCAAGGCGTTCTCGGGAGAGCAGCAGGAAGAAGAGAAAGGCCGGGAGGCGGGCGGCTGGGGCGACAAGGACAATAAGTTCGTGAAGCGGCTGCGCAACATGATACAGGAGCAGCTCGGC
>DBRC01000004.1:608-10630 GCA_002305505.1 Prevotella sp. UBA1378
GTGCAGCTCTACCGCAAGGTAAAGGCGCTGACGGGCCTGTCGCCGGTAGAGCTGATCCGCAAGGCAAGGGTAGTCCGGGGCAAGAAACTGCTGGAGACCACCGACAAATCAATTTCCGAAATCGCCTACGAGGTAGGATTCACGGCTCCGTCGTACTTCTCCAAGTGCTTTAAAGACGAATACGGCATACGCCCGAACGAAATCAGCAAATAAGCGCCGGTACGTCGGCAGCATATTTATTCGAAACATCCTTCCGCAATCATCCCCTGTCGCGGAAGGATGTTTTTTCTGAGAAAAATCGTTCATCCGACAGCAAAAATGTTACATTGTATCAATTTTTCTATACCGTGAACTATTTTTTAAGGGGCTTGATGGATTTAGTCATTACTTTTGCGGCAAATAAGAATAACTTTAAAAACCTAAAAATGTTTCGGATGGAAAAACTTAGATTATTACTGCTGGCCACAGCGCTCTGCATCTTCTGCAACATTGCATACGCGCAGAAAATAAATGTGAGCGGTACAGTGGTCGATTCAGACGGGAATACCGTCATCGGAGCCACTGTCATGGAAAAAGGCACTGCAAACGGAACTGTTACGGACTTAGACGGGCAATTCAAACTGCAGACAGAACAAGGCGCCGTTATCACCATAACTTATATAGGATATGAGACGGTGGAAGCTAAGGCACGGCCCGGCATGAAAATAACGCTTAACGAAAACTCCAAACAGCTAAGCGAAGTCGTCGTGACGGGATATACTACTCAACGCAAATCGGATTTAACCGGTGCCATATCGGTAGTCAGCGTGGATGAAATAGCCAAACAGAACGAAAATAACCCGATGAAAGCCCTTCAAGGACGAGTACCGGGAATGAACATCATTGCCGACGGTTCCCCTTCTGGGTCGGCCATGATACGTATTCGCGGCGTAGGAACACTCAACGACAACGACCCTCTATACATTATCGACGGCGTTCCGACAAAAGCCGGCATGCACGAACTGAACGGCAACGACATCGAGAGTATACAGGTGCTAAAAGATGCGGCTTCTGCCTCCATCTATGGTAGCCGCGCTGCCAACGGCGTAATTATCATCACGACGAAAAAAGGCAAGAGCGGGAAGATAAAGGTGGATGTAGACGCATCCGTGTCGGTTTCGAAGTATGTCCATAAGATGGACGTGCTCAATGCCAAGGAATACGGACAGGTGATGTGGCAGGCTTATGTCAACGACGGCATGGACCCGAATACCAACGGCTTGGGGTATCATTACGACTGGGGATATAATGAAAGCGGATACCCGGTATTAAACGGTATCATGATGTCGAAGTACCTTGATGTAAACGGCACCACGCCGGCGGCAGACACCGACTGGTTCGACCAAACCACGCGTACCGGCGTCGTACAAAACTACAATGCGGCCGTGAGCAGCGGCTCGGAGAAAAGCAGCAGCTATTTCTCGTTGGGTTATTATAAGAATCTTGGCATCATAAAGACGTCCGACTTCAACCGCCTTTCCGCACGCATGAACACCGAGTATAAACTCATCAACAATATGCTGACGGTGGGCGAACACTTTACGTTGAACCGTACATCGGAAGTGCAGGCTCCGGGAGGATTCCTTGAGAACGTATTGCAGTTCAACCCCTCACTGCCCGTCTACACCCGCGACGGGGCGTATGCTGGTCCCGTGGGCGGTTATCCCGACCGAGAGAATCCCGTTGCCCGCCTTACCCGCAACAGCGACAACCGTTATACCTATTGGCGTATGTTCGGGGACGCATACGTGAACTTAAACCCTTTCAAAGGATTTAACATCCGTACGACGTTTGGCCTCGACTACTCACAGAAGCAGCAGCGCATTTTTACTTTTCCCGTAACGGAAGGAAATGTGGCTAATACCAAAAACGCCGTTGAACCTAAGCAGGAACACTGGACTAAATGGATGTGGAATGCCGTTGCCACCTACAACTTGCAGGCTGGCAAGCATAGTGCCGACGCCATGGCCGGTGTAGAGCTGAACCGCGAGGACGACGTATGGTTCTCCGCATACAAGGAAGGGTATACGATCCTGAACACCGACTACATGTGGCCTGACGCAGGTTACGGAACGGCACAGGCTTACGGTTCGGGTTCGGGCTACTCGCTCGTGTCTTATTTCGGAAAACTTAATTACAACTTCAACGATAGGTACATGGCATCTTTGACTATCCGTCACGACGGCTCGTCGCGTTTCGGCAAGAATAACCGCTATGCTACATTCCCTTCGATTTCGGCAGGCTGGCGCATCAACCGCGAAAACTTCCTGAAAGACGCATCTTGGGTAGACGATCTGAAACTGCGGGCATCATGGGGGCAGACGGGTAACCAAGAAATTTCAAATATCGCACGTTACACGGTTTACGTAAGCAATTACGGCGTAACTGAAAGCGGAGGACAGAGCTACGGAACCTCTTATGATATAGGCGGAACGAACGGAGGAAAGACACTCGACTCGGGTTTCAAACGCAACCAAATCGGAAACGATGACATAAAATGGGAGACAACAGAGCAAACGAACATTGGTCTTGATTTCTCTTTCTTAAACAGAACGCTCTACGGAAGTTTCGACTGGTATTTCAAGAAAACCAAAGACATTCTCGTGCAAATGGCAGGCATCGCCGCAATGGGTGAAGGAAGCGTACAATGGATTAATGCCGGCGAGATGGAAAATCGCGGTATAGAATTCAATATAGGCTACCGAAAAACGACAAGCTCGGGCCTGAAGTATGACATAACGGGCAATGTCTCCACTTATCGTAATAAGATAACGAAACTGCCGGCAACAGTTGCAGCCAACGGCACATTCGGCGGCAATGGAGTGAAGAGCGTTGTCGGTCATCCAATGGGGGCGCAAGTAGGCTATGTAGCCGACGGCATTTTCAAGAGCCAGGATGATATCGACAATCATGCCAAGCAAGAAGGTGCCGGCATTGGACGTATCAGGTGGAAAGACCTGAACGACGACAACGTTATCACGGAGGCCGACCAAGACTGGATATACAGCCCTGTGCCCGACTTTTCTTACGGCCTCAATATCTATTTAGAATATAAGAATTTCGACTTTACAGCTTTTTGGCAAGGCGTACAGGGAGTAGACATCATTTCCGACCTGAAGAAACAAACCGATATATGGGCCGGACTGAACATCGGTTTCCTAAACAAGGGAACGCGCTTATTGGATGCATGGAGCCAAAGCAATAAGGACAGCGACATTCCTGCGCTAACGCTCTCCGATAACAACAACGAGAAGCGCGTGTCGACCTATTGGGTTGAGAACGGCAGTTACCTGAAACTGCGTACCATCCAGTTCGGGTATAACTTCCCCAAGGCTGTTGCCGGAATGCTCGCTATGGAGCGCTTACGCATGTATCTTAGTGCACAGAATCTGCTGACCGTCAAGAGCCGCAGCTTTACCGGCGTAGACCCCGAGAATCCCAACTATGGTTATCCAATCCCTCTCAATATCACATTCGGAATTAATGTAACTTTCTAAAAACCAAGAAAACAATGAAAAAGACAATACACACGGGTTTAATATCGCTTGCATTGTTGTGTGGCGGCTGCTCCGATTTCCTTGACGGGCAAACTCCTCAAGGGACTTTGAGCGACGAGCAAGTGAAAGATCCTAAGTACGTGGACAATTTGGTGATTTCCGCTTATGCCGTATGGATCTCGGCAGAGGATATCAACTCTTCGTTCTCCATGTGGAACTTCGACGTGCGGAGCGACGATGCCTACAAAGGCGGGAACGGCACAAGCGACGGCGACGTGTTCCACCAACTGGAGGTGTCGCAAGGCATCCTCACCACCAACTGGAACATCAACGATATGTGGCAGCGCCTTTATAACTGCATCTCGCGCGTCAACACGGCCATCGCCCTGCTCAGCCAAACCGACGCTACTGCTTATCCCCTTAAAACTGAACGCTTAGCGGAGATGAAGTTCCTCCGGGCTTACGGCCATTTTCTGCTGAAGCGCTTGTATAAGAATATACCGTTCGTGGTAGACGAAAACTTGAAAACAGAGGAGTACAACAATCTCTCGAATACGCAATACACGAACGATGGGGGCTGGCAGCTCATCATCGACGATCTAGAAGAGGCATACGCTGTGCTTCCGGTAAAACAAGATCAAGTGGGGCGCCCCTCGAAGGCTGCTGCTGCTGCCTTCCTTACAAAGGTTTATCTCTACAAGGCTTACCGTCAGGACGATGCCCGGACGAACGAGGTAACCAGCATCTCAAAGGACGATCTGAAGAAAGCAGTAGAATACAGCGAAGCTGCCATCTACAAAGCTGGCGGTTACGACCTGGAAGCCGATTTTCACAACAACTTCCGGCCGGAAACTTTATATGAGAACGGTGTTGAGAGCATCTGGGCAATGCAATACTCCATGAACGACGGCACCACCTACGGCAACCTAAACTGGAGCTATGGATTAATTGTACCGAATATACCCGGCGTTACCGATGGCGGCTGCGACTTTTACAAGCCAAGCCAGAATATGGTGAACGCATTCCGCACCGACGCAAACGGGCTTCCTTATCTTGACGACTTCAACAAGAACGATTATGACAAAAACAAGGATTATGCCGACCCACGCCTATTCCTCACGGTGGGGATTCCCGGACTGCCATACATGTTCAACAAGAAATACATCATGGACGAAAGCGCCGTCTGGAGCCGGTCGAACGGACTTTACGGCTACTATGTCACACTGAAACAAAATGTGGATCCTGATGGACAATATCTGATTAAGGGCTCTTGGTGGGGCACGCCGATGAACCGTATCGTCTTCCGCTATGCCGACGTGCTTTTGGAGCGTGCCGAAGCACTTGTGCAGCTCAACGACGGGCGCATAGCCGAAGCTGTAGACCTTGTGAACCGCGTCCGTGCACGTGCCAAGCAAAGTATCGGTTCCATCGCCGACTATGAGAGTACATACGGAGTGAGGCTGAATATACGGAACTATTCCGGAACCTACGGTCAGGCAGAGGCCTTGAAGATTGTGAAGATGGAACGCCGCTTAGAGATGGGCATGGAAAGCGAACGCTTCTTCGACCTCGTGCGTTGGGGCGAGGCTGCTACAGTGCTCAATAAATATTACGCGGAAGAGGCCAATGATTGTTCTATTTATTCGGCGGCCAACTTCACTAAGAACAAAAATGAATATCTGCCGATACCTTATGCACAAGTTGCAGCGTCAAACGGCAATTACACACAGAATATAGGAGGGTGGTAACGATGAAGAAAACATTATTTTTACTGTTTGCAGTGTTGGCATTCACAGCCTGCAGCGACGACAATACATCGGATATGCAGCTCGACGGAGACTGCATGGTAAACGAACTGGCACTTGACGGATATGAAGGGACGCCCGACCTAATTACACGTACCGTCACTGTAAGGATTCCGGAAAAATACGATGCTGCCATGATGAGCGTCACAAAACTGACACTGAGCAGCGGAGCCAAGGGAACCATAAAACAAGGCGACATGCTCAATCTTACCGCTCCACATGTCATCCGCGTAACCAACGGCGACACTTATCTCGACTGGATCGTCGGCGTGAAACACGATGAAGCCAAAATCAAGGCATTCAAGATAAACGACACCTACACAGGGATTATTGACAAGGAGAAGAAAACTGTATCCGTTTTCGTTCCAGAGACGCTCAACCTCACGGCGCTGATTCCCACCATTACCATCAGCGACAATGCTGTCATATCGCCGGCAAGCGATATACCTACCGATTTCTCGAAACCGGTTGAATACACGGTGACTAACAATACTGCCACCAGCGTATATACCGTAACGGTGACCCCGATAGGCAAGCCCGAGGCGGTTTATGTAGGTCTCGCAAGTGGAATGGGCCAGCTTAACATCGAAGAACTGACGGCCTGCAAGTGGATGCTGGAAAACATACCCAACTCGCTTTATGCTTCGTTCGATGACATCAAGAAAGGTACTGTCAACCTAAGCGAATGCAAGGTTATCTGGTGGCATTTCCATAAAGACGGAGGTGTGGACGGTAAGAACGCATTCGAGGCAGCTGCCCCCGTAGCGCTGGCGGCAGCCGTGAAGCTGCGCGACTACTACAACAACGGCGGTTCGTTCTTCTTCACGCGCTATGCAACCAATATGCCTGCATTTATCGGGGCTGTGAAGAACGACGCTTGTCCGAACAACTGCTGGGGACAGAATGAGGCTGAAGCCGAAACGGTAAGCGGGCCATGGAGTTTCTCCATCGCGGGCCATACTGACCATGCATTGTTCCAGAACCTGGTGATGAACAGCAGCGAGCCGAACAGCGTATATACCTGCGATGCCGGCTACCGTATCACTAATTCTACAGCACAGTGGCACATCGGTACCGACTGGGGCGGTTATGCCGACTATACAGCTTGGCGCAATGAAACCGGAGGCACGGATATCGCTTACGGCGGCGACGGTGCCATCGTGGCGTGGGAATTCCCTGCTACGGGCGGTAACGGACAGATACTCTGCATCGGTTCGGGCTGTTACGACTGGTACAGCATCAGCGATGTGACGGGACATTATCATGCCAACATTGCCAAGATGACAATGAATGCATTCAATTACCTGATGAACAAATAAAAACAGAAACAGCATGAAAACAAGAGCATATTTGATGATGATAGCTGCCTGCATGGCTATGCCGCTTGCCAGTTGCAGCAGCGAAGAGTCGGCAGCGGAACAGAAAGATTGGTCGACAGCCACTTACTTCAAATCTGTCGATGAACGTATACAAGGCACTTACTACAAGCCCTACAGCGGCTACGTGGGCGACCCCATGCCGTTCTACGACCCTGTAGCAGGCGATTTCAAGATTCTCTACCTACAGGATTTCCGTCCAAACCCTGTAGGCACTTACCATCCCATTTGGGCTGTGTGCACAGCCGATGCCGCCAATTATACATCGTTGGGCGAACTGATTCCTTGCGGAGGCATTGCCGAACAGGACGCAGCCATCGGCACCGGCTCGACAGTATATAACGAGAGCGACAAACTGTATTACACATTCTATACGGGACATAGATATCAGCCTGACTCTAACGAAAACGGCGAAGCGGTGATGGTTGCCACGTCTCCCGACTTCAAGACATGGACAAAGAGCCGCACATTCTTTTTGAAGGGTGACGACTATGGCTATAGCAAAAACGAATTCCGCGACCCGTTTGTCTTCAAAGGCGACGACGGCAAATACCACATGCTCGTGTCGACACTGAGCGGCAGCAAAGGAACTATTGCCGAATTTACCTCGACCGATCTAAAGGCATGGGTACACGAAGGAGCATTCATGACGATGATGTGGGACCGTTTCTATGAATGCCCCGACGTATTCAAGATGGGCGACTACTGGTACTTGGTTTACAGCGAGAAACATGCTGCCCTGCGCAGAGTACAGTACTTTAAAGGCAAGACCTTGGCCGACCTGAAAGCCTGTACGGCCAACGACGCAGGTCTTTGGCCCGACGGCCATGAAGGATTCCTCGACAGCCGCGGCTTCTATGCCGGCAAGACTGCCAGCAATGGTACTGACCGCTTTATATGGGGATGGTGCCCGACGCGTACGGGCAACGCAAATATCGAAGTAGGCGCCTATCCTAACGAGCCCGAATGGGGCGGTAACTTGGTTGTCCACCGCCTTATCCAGCATTCCGACGGAAGCCTTACGCTGGGCGAGATAGTTGCCGTGGCCAGCAAGTATAACCAAGCAGCCGGCACGACCGTTGTTGCACAGAACCGGGCCACCCAAAGCGGAGCTGCCTATTCACTGAGCGGCGACAGTGCCTATATACTTCTGAGCAGACTCGGATACCACAACAAACTGTCGTTTACCGTTAAAACATCCAATAATTGGGATAAATTCGGAATCTCTTTAGTACGGGGTACTGATTCAAGGAAATACTATACAATGGTGGTCAACCCGGAAAGCGAAAACACCCGTAAAGTGAATTTCGAAGAAGAGGGTGCCGAGGGCATAGGCTTCGTGAGCGGCATCGATGGTTATGCTTTCGCCCGCCCGGCAGACAACACATATCATATAACTATTTATACGGACAACAGCGTATGCGTGATGTACATCAACGACGTGTGCAGCTATACCAACCGCATATACGGCATCCAGAAAAATTGCTGGAGCATCAATAACTATGGAGGTTCGATTGAAGTCAGCGACATAAAACTAATGCAATATTAATTCAACTAAAAACAAGATGATTATGAGAAACTTTTTATCAACAGTAGCCCTTGCTTTTGCATCGTCAGTGTCATTACAAGCACAAACCGTGCTGTGGGATGGAGAGAATAACGAATTTGGTTCTAAAGGCGGATGCTGGGATGACGGCAACCCGTCTGTGGTGGAAAATCCTGAGACTGACGGCATCAACACGTCTGCCAAGTGTTTGGCGTTTACGATGACGAACGACAGCAAAATAGTTAAGATTCCGTTCCGCGATTGGATTCAGCCCAATATGGAAGGCAGCCGCCGCATTTCATTGATGATTAAGAAAACGACGAACGAGAACGTGAAAATAGAAATTTCCGACCCCACTAACGGAGCACCGGGTTATTGGGAGAAAGTGGCCGCTTGGTACGGAAACGCAGGAAGTTGGCAGAAAGTGGTATTCGACTTCTCGACCAACGCGAACCTGAACGATTTCCCTGGTGTCATCTCCATTACGGCACAGACAGGGGATGTACCGGCCAGCCAGACGGTATATATCGACAACGTAGTGATAGAGCCTGCAGCCAAAATAGGCGACGTGCTCTTGAAGGATATTCCAGACGGTTCGCTTGCTGGCCATGTCACCGTAACCGGTGCACTGATGAAGGGCGACTGCCAGAATGCCAATGGCGACTGGGTAAGAGTAGACTACAACGATTTTGCTACCTTGGACAGTAAGCTGGGGGCAGATATTACGTCGGTAGACATTCGCGGTACGATTCTGAAAGAGGCATATAATCCTGCCCGTTCAAAGAATGCCAATGTCCTGATGTTCGCTGACGCCGCATTTGGCGAGAACGAGGAAAACAATGCCAACGTCAATGTCATCGTTGGGGGCAATACAGCCATGTTGGAGCTGAATGAGGCCTATCCGTTCGCGGCGCCCGAAAACTTTCAAGCGGCCAGCGTGAAAGTGATCCGCCAGACTTACACCGGCACCAACACGTTCTGCCTTCCGTTCTATGTCGGTGCCGAACTCGGCGGCAAGTTGGCTACGTTCAAGAATCAGACAGCGGAAGAAGCTTTGTTTGACGTGGTCGACCATGTGGATGCCAATATTCCATTCCTTGCTACAGAATTAAGTGCCTCTGAAAACCTGATATTTACTGACAAAGGCATCGTGGCTACCCCCGAAACTCTTGGCACCACCTATGTAGGCTCTTACAAACCCATTTCGGGTAACGGCCTGTATGGCATTGGGGCGGACAACACCTTTATCAAAGGCGGCGAGGGTGCAACGCTCCATGCATTCCATGCCTATCTGCAAGCGTCTGAAGGCAGCGGTGCAAAAAACATCGTATTCAGTGGGGCAACGAACATCGCAACCATCAGCACGGCATCTGCAGCCGATTACAGCATCTACACCATTACCGGCGTTAAAACGAGCGGCCGATTAGAGAAAGGTATCTATATCATGAACAAGAAAAAGATAATGGTAAGATGAAAAAGGTATACGTAACGCCTCAGGCGGCATGCCACCTCATGGAGGTCGAGCAGCCCATCGCCAGCTCTGCCGTCACAGCCGTAGGGTTTAACAGGGATGAAACCTACGAAGGAGCATTCCACGCTAAGAGCAAGGATTCCGGCCTTTGGGATACATGCGAAGAAGAGTAGCTCCCTGTTTTGTTATCAGGCGGAAAATAAGTGGCGGGCTTCTTCTTTTAAATAAAAACAGATTCACTAAATATTACAGATAAAATCCATGAATACCTGAGTTCGGGATAAGGAT
>DBRC01000065.1 GCA_002305505.1 Prevotella sp. UBA1378
GGGGCACCGCCGTCCGGATAAACGTGATATCCTTATCCCGGACTCAGGTAGAGTTTTATAGGCAAAACAGCAAATGTCAGACAAGTTTCAGGATAATTTGCCGGTTACTTTGGCATATTTTTTTATCTTTGCAGCGTTAAATCATAAAACGACCTATGAATAAGCAAACTGTTATCACCCTCCTGCTCGCCCTCGTAGCAATGGCGGGACAGGCTAAGACTTACAAGCGCATCAAGAGCCCCGTAGCCATGGCGCATAACATTTACAATGGCGACCTGAAAGCCCGCGAGGTAATCTTTACCGACACGGCAACCACCGTACATCTAACGATTGAATACCCCAAGGGGCAATACTTCCAATTCGCCAAGGATAGCTACCTCTTGGACGAGGAGGGCAACCGCTACACCACGCGCGCTGCCGACGGAATAGCACTGAGCCAATGGATAAAGTCGCCCGAAAGCGGCATAACCGACTTCACCATGCACTTTGAGCCGATGCCAAAGCGCACACAGGTGTTCGATTTCATCGAGGGCAACGCACAAGGGGCGTTCATGTTGCTCGGCATACACGACCAAAAAACGAAGTTGAAAACACCAACGGTGCAGCAGTTGGCCGAGGCTAACCCGTGGACGCTGCCCGAAGATTGGTTCACGACGGACACCGTAACGATAAAAGGACGCATAGAGGGCTACGATGCCGAAAGGTTCGGCTTCACGTCAATGGAATGCTATTTTGATGACGTCTTCGACCAGGGCAGCACAACGCTGGTACTCGACATCGCTCCCGACGGCACCTTTGAGAAGCGATTCAAGACGAGCTACCCCATCCTGCAGCGTTTCATCGCCAGAGATACTAAGGTGCAGCTCGATGAAATTCCATTCTTCGCACGACCGGGCGAAACCATCGACATCACCGTGAGAAAGGGCAAGAACGATGCCTACGAATACATATATAACAGCGGCAGCAGCCGTGATATGCAGCGCTGGCTTAATTCCTATCAGCAACTCAGCCACCTGGACACTCCGCTACAATTATTCAAGGGAACATTTGCCGAAGCCAACCAAAAGGCTGAAAACATCTGGCAGAACATGCTGTACCGCCTGGTGACAGCCAGCCGTCGACATCAGTACACGCCGATGGAAATGCAAATGGCCTTGGCCGGCATGCAGGTCAACTTCGCCTATGCCTGTATGGACTACGCCATGAACCGGGAATATGCCTTAAAGAAACAAGGGAAACGAAACGGCACTTATCACACCGAAGTTCTTGACAGTGCGGAATGGAAGAAGCTGTCCGACCCCGGCAGCTACGCCGCCCTGCACCGCATTGATTTCGACAATCCACTACTCATCGCGAGCAACAATTATCCCATCCTGCTCAACCGCCTGCAATTTGCAGAGCCTGTACGCAGCAGCGAATACAAGGATCTGATAGACGAAAATGGCCATTATGTGGAAAATATCACAAGCGCCAAGAAAATCCTTACCAACGGGGTCGCAGCCCTAAGAAAAATCATGGGGACGGATAAGGACAATATGATGGTGCAACTCTGCACATATAAGAACATGCTTAGCAACTTCAACCACTGGCGAAACAACGAGGATGACATAAACAGAATCCTTGCTGACACGGCCATGATTGCCGAAAAAAGGAAAAAGGACGTGGAAGAAAGCGCAATACTCAGTAAGATGTACCCTGCCTATCTCGCCAAATTCTCTATCCCTTATATTCACCAGAAGGCAGAGCAGTTCTATGCCTATAAGATGGCACAGACAGAACTTTCCACGCCACTGCCCGACACCCCAATGGCCGGCCTAATCCGCTCGCTCTGCAAAAAATATCCCGGCCGGTATCTTATGATCGACTTCTGGGGCATGGGGTGCGGCCCCTGCCGTGGCGCCATACAACACAGCAAGCAGAAACGCGCCGAGATAGCCAAGCGCGATGATGTAAAGCTCGTATTCATTGCCAACGAACAAACGGCGGAGGGCAGTAAAAATTACAAGGAGTATGTGGCCGAGTGGCTGGCCGACGAAGAGACTGTATGCCTCACTCATCAGGATTTCTCCCGACTGCAAGAGCTCTTCCGCTTCAACGGCATCCCCCACTACGAGACCATCACACCCGATGGCCGCCGCGTCCGCGATGACCTCCGCATCAATGGTTTCTACAACTTCGACAGTGAACTGGATAAACTGATAGAGAGAATGAAATGAAAGGTTAATCCTAATAGACGGCCGCAGCCATATAGTAGAAATGATTTATAGCTCTATTTCTCAGATTTAGAGCTATAAATCATTCGGGTATTATCAATACTCGAGGATAAGGCTTTGGCGCGGAGCCAGCTGCACATCCCTCGACAGGACGTAATAACGGCCGGCCCAATGGCTTCGGCATAGCGGGCAACATCCACCGTGGCCAAACAAGGAGCATAAGTTCAACCGTACAAGTGGGACTTTTCCCAGGGAAACGGCTTACCCCCATACATTTCCCATTTGTTTCATTTGGGGGTTCATTTGTTTCCAAACACATTTCAGACGCTATCCAAGACATTCAAGAAGCGCCTTGTTGAAGGACAGCAGTACCTTTGCACCAAGCAAAATGAATAACAACTATAAACGTGCTATCTATGTCTAAAAAGAATCTATTTGCACTTGCATTGCTCATGATGGGCATGCTGCCGGCCCTTGCCGGCGGTTTCCACACACAGGGGACAAAGCTCTTGGACGCAAACGGGAAGGAGTTTGTGCTAAGAGGCATCAACTATTCGTATGCCTGGCAAAAGTATAAACAGAAGACGGTGATTCCCGCGGCTAAGAACCAGGGATGCAACGCCGTACGTATCCAACTGGGCAGCGGGAAGAAATTCACGCGGTGCACGGCTGCTGAAGTGGCCGAACTCATCAGCCTGTGCGAAGAGAACAAACTGGTAGGTATCTTTAACGTACACGACCCGTTGGGGTCCGACAACATTGCCGACTTAGAGGAGGCCGTAGAATATTGGAAAAGCATCAAGACGGCACTCGACGGCCATGAGAACACGGTCATCATCAACATTGCCAACGAGTGGTTCGGGACATGGAAGTCGGACGGCTGGGCCGAAGGCTACGCAAAGGCCATCCCCATGATGCGCGAGGCTGGTTTCAAGCACACACTCATGGTCGACTGTGCGGGATGGGGGCAGTATCCCGCTTCAATAGCGGAAAAAGGCAGCGAGGTGGCACAGTGCGACCCCGATGCCAATATCGTTTTCTCCATTCACATGTACGACGCGGCCGGCAAAAACGCACGCATGGTGAGATACAACATCGACAACGCGCTGAAAGTGGGCGTACCCGTCGTCATCGGCGAGTTTGCTTGCCAGCACAATGGCAACGAGGTGGCTTGGCAGACCATCATGGATGCCTGCCAGGAGAAATCCGTAGGGTACATGGCATGGTCGTGGACAGGCAACGACGACCCGGCCCTGAACCTCTTCAACTCGTACGATGACAGCAGTAAGACTACCGCCGGCACGAATATCATCGACGGCAGCAACGGCATTAAGGCTACAGCCCGCGAATGTTCCGTGTTCAGCGGCGGCGGGACAACCGGCGGTACAAAAACTATATGGACCGGCCCGCAACCAATCGACTGGGGTAGCGGCAAGTACGTACAGATAGCTGCCAGCGTGTTCGGCGATGCCGAAGTGAACGACCGGCTCCTTTTCAATATCACTTACACGGGCAATACCGACTGGCCGCAGATTTCGCTCAGCAACGGCAACTGGACCGGCCTTGCGGGAGCCGGGAACACGCCCGTTAACGCCACGACGGAGCAGGTGAGATATTACATCACCGGCGCCATGCTCGCACAGCTCAGGGAGACGGGGCTCGTGGTCTCCGGCATCGGGTTCACCCTCAACAGCATAGAGATGGAAAAGGGCAGCGGCGCAGCCGGTTACGAAAATGCCGTATGGATAGGGCATACCGCCTTCCCGGCCGATTGGTCATCTTACGTCGCGTTGCCGGCCTCCTGTTTTACCGGGGCCGGAACAGGACAACTGCTGCGCCTGAACTTCACCGGGGCGCAAACCGGGGCGCAAATCAGTCTGCGCAACAACAGCTGGGGCACGCTGCCCGATACCGAAGCAAAGCCGCTCGACGGCATCTATGCCGAATACACGGTGACGGACGCTATGCTGGCAGAACTGCAAAAGGGCGGAATGATTGTGGCGGGATGCGGCTTCACCCTGACCAGCGTCGACCTCATCGACCCGGCCTCCGTTGTAACCCTGGGACTGGAAATTCCCGTTACCGGCAACTGGGTATGGACCGCACCCGGCAACCCGCAGATAACGGTACGCATCACCAATCCCACGCAAGCGCCGTACGCAACGACAGCCGAGCTGCGCGTGACGACCGACAAACAAGAGTATTACACAACGCTGAAAAAGAGCATCAACCTTGCTGCAGGAGCTACGGAAGAAACCGTGTTTAGCTTTGCGGCAGAACCGGGATTCTACCGCGTCACGGTAATTGTAAACAATCAGCTGGCAAGAGCCTTCAATATTGGTTACGAACCGGAGAAAATCGTCTCTGCCCCGGACATGCAAAGCGATTTCAATGATTTCTGGACTAAAGCGAAAGCCGAACTAGCCGGCGTGGAACCGGAGTATAAACTGACGAAAATAGAAAACAAGAGCACCAGCCGGCGCAACGTATACCTAGTGGAAATGAAATCCATAGCGGACAGTACCGGCATACCGGCCACCATACGTGCTTATTACGCCGAACCGACCGCTGCGGGCACCTATCCTGCCATCATCCATTACCAAGGATACGACTCGGGCGGATACGACCCGTGGTGCATGGGCGGTGACGACAATCCCGGGTATATCGAACTGATACCTTCCGTCAGGGGGCAGCTCATCAACAACCGCCCCCCTTACACCAACACATACGGCGACTGGGTGGTATACGGCCTGGGCAGCGAGCACACTTACTATTACCGGCAGGCATACATGGATGCCCTGCGTGCCGTCGACTTCATCTGCTCGCGCGAAAAGGCACAGAAAGAAAACATATTTGCCGAAGGAGCCAGTCAAGGCGGGGCACTCACCATCGCGGCGGCAGCGCTCGACGGACGGCTGAACAGCATCGCACCGTCGATACCGTTCATGGGCGACTTCCCCGATTACTTCAAGGTGGGGGCGTGGCCGGCTTACCCGCTGAACATCAAGAAAGCTGAGCTGGGGATGTCCGATGCGGAACTGTTCCGCCAGCTGTCCTACTTCGACACCAAGAACCTGGCCACGAGGATTAACTGTCCGCTAATCATGACCTTGGGACTGCAAGACAACGTCTGTCCGCCGCACACCAACATCGCGCCTTATAACAACCTGCCGGCCACGGTGGAGAAGTCGTACTCCGTGAACGCCGAGTTGGCGCATGAGACGCCTGCCGCGTGGCACAGCACGGTAATGAGGTTCTTCGCCGACCACCTGAAGACGGTGAGCAACGGTATAGCAGACATCACCGGACAGGCCGCTAACGCCAGCGGGCAGCGGCATAACCTGCAAGGGCAACGGGTGGATGAAGGCTACAAGGGCTTAATCATACAAAACGGGAAAAAATACACCAACAAATAATCCTAAAACTTAAATTATGAACAAGATTCTAATCTTTCTGGGCGTCTTACTGACAATGGCAGGCGGCGCCCGGGGCGGAAGCCTTACGCTTTCCGGAGACACGACGGAAATCAAGAGTTGGGGTAAATACAATGAAGCCCCCTCGTCCATCGTCAGCAGTATCAAGGCCGGAGACGTGCTATCGGTCACCGTCACCGCCAAAGACCCCACAGTGCAATGGCCGCAGCTGAACATCCAGTCGAAGGCCGACACCACCTTTGCACAGGCTAACCAATACGGCATCGTGGTATTCAAGAACGCCAAGATCTACAATGAGGACAGCTTCCCCGTTACAGTAGAGTACACGTTCACGGACGCCGACCTGCCTGTGCTGCAAAAGAACAACAGCCTGTATCTAAGCGGGACAGGGGTCACGGTGACTGACATGATATTAACGCAGGCCGAAAACGGGACAACCCAGACTATCAGCCTATGGACGGGCGAAACGGTTTGCGCAGATGACTGGTCGAGCGGCTACGTTGTCCTCCCGGCCAGCAAATTCAGCGATGCCGCTGCGGGCGACCGGCTGCAAATCAGCGTAAGTGCCATCTCCGGGACCTGTGCCAATCCCGTTATCGCCTTGCAGAACGGTTCGTGGCAGAACTTCAGTGGCGTAGACTTCTTTCCGCTGAAAGGGGAAACGGCACCCGTCGCACCGGTTTTCACCCTCTCATCCGACATGCTTTCGCAGATAAAGGGGGAAACAGACGGTGTCAATAGCGGGCTCGTCGTAAAAGGATGCGGATACACACTGACAGGCATCGACTTGGTGAAAACCTGAGTTCGGGATAAGAAA
>DBRC01000033.1 GCA_002305505.1 Prevotella sp. UBA1378
TTCTTATCCCGAACTCAGGTTAAAGACAATAAGTCCCGGACTTTTCAGAGCCCGGGACTTATAAATAACGTAAAAAGATACAATTTCCGGCTGCGTTATTTCCGGAATACCTTCCGCACCTTGCCGCCGGAATCACGGACGATGTTCAGTCCGCGGCCAATCTCCGTACGGCGCACGCCCGACAGGCCGTAGATGCCCGGGGTACCGCTGCCCGAGGTGAGCACGGGCGCGATGCCAGTGGCGTCCGCCGCCGTGTTGACGCGGCACTCCAGCACAAGGTATTCCTCGTATCCGCCGGTAAGGCTCTCGTTGGTAAAGCTGATGACGTAGCGGCCGGCCGCGGCCACAGTGAAGGGCAGTCCGACGGTCTGCGCCGAAGTGAGCACGGCCGACGTGTTCCCGGAGGCATCAGGTGCCGCCGTGTAAACCGCCGATGCGGCCACGGTGCTGCCGCTGACGGCATCAAGCACCTTCACCTTGTACTTGGGGCTCCCTTTCCATGCCGCCACGGCGAAGGAAAGCTTGTAATCGCCTGCCTCGAGCTGCAGCGGATAAGCGTCCTGCCTGCCGTACTCGGCACACTCCTCGCGCCAGTAAAGGCCTTTGCCCTGATAGCCGGTGAAACCGGCAAGGGTGCGGCTGCCCAAGCCATAGCTGCCAGGATACTCGTGCACTTCGCCGTTCTCCTGTACACAGCGCCATCCTTCGGGCATGCCTCCGGCCGTAATGGCAGAGAAGTCGAGCTTATAAACCGATGTAACGTCGGCAAAGACGGGCTGTAAGGTAACGTTATCATCGGGCATCACGAAGGTCACCTTGCCGGAGCCGGGCGTAAAGGCGATGGTCTGCGAGAGCGTATAGTAAACCGAACTGACCACTCGCAGCTCCTTCAGCTGGTAGCCCTCTTCGGGATTTACGGTCAGTGTTACGGTGTCGCCTTCGGCAGCCTCGCCCGTGCCGGCTACCACCGAGCCATGTTCCGCGCCGCGGACGGTGACGAGGAACTTCTCGGGCTCCATGCCGGCAGGGGTATAAATAATCTGGTCGATATACATCGGCAGCCCGGCTACATTGTTCAGCCGCAAGTCGTTGGTGCCCGCTTTAAGGTCGGCGTCGAGCGTGGCCTTGCGCCATTCGTTCACGGCGGTCTGCTCCGTAGCTACGCTATAGCTGATGCCGTTCACCACGGCCGTCAGGCGTCCCGGCTTCGTGGTGCAGGTGTAACGGATGCCGATGCAGTAGGGGCCGCCCTCCTTCAGCGTGAGCTGATGACGGAGCGACCCGCCCTTGCCCACGCCCATGTCCACGAAGCCGTTACCCGAGTGTCCGATAACGTCGGGATACTGGTAATAGGGCGATGTGGTGCAGGCACGTATGTTCTTGTAGTCCATGTCTTCCGCCTCGATGATGACGGGCCCGTGGTAGGCAACCGGCTGCCGGGGCAGTTCAAGAGCCGTGGCGTAGGGAGCCTCGGCCGTGCGCGGGACTGAGCCCGAGCAGGCTACGCTCAGGTCTACGGGGCCGATATGGGCCACGTCGAGCGTATAGGTGGCCGTGGCGGCATCCCATGCCGGCGTCACCACCACTTGTGCATCGCCGCGCGGCGCCGCCGTGAAGGCAGGCTGGGCAGAGGCCCCGGTAATCACGATGCGGTCGGTAACGAGCGCCGTCGTGTCGGTGCGGTAGTTATTCAGGTAGAAGTCGATGCGGTCGGCATACTCGCGCACGATGCCTGCCGAGAGTTTCCCGTAGCACAGCTGCAACTGTCCGCAGGTGTTGTATTCGAGCGGTACGGTTGCCTCCGCCGACACCTTACTGTTCAGATAAGAGTAAGGAGTATAGGTGACGAGCTGGTTGCCCATGCGCGCCACGAAGAGGTCGCCCTCCGACACGGCAGGGTACTGGCTGTCGAAATCGGCCACTTTGCTCTCCTGTGTAGGCCAGCGCCGTGCATACTCCGACTTCTTCACCTGCACGGGGATGCTCTTCGCGAGGTCATCGTACAGTTCCAAGCATACCGGGATGGCAGCATAGCGCCCCGTGCGCTTCATGTAGCTGAAGTTGTCCATCCACTGGCCGTTGCCGCGGTTGAAGGGGTCGTCCTGCTTGTATAGTCCGTCGTAGAGTGAGCCCCACGCGGCATACTTCTGCTCGTCGCTGCCCGCCGTTATGTCGTTTACGACAACTATCTTCGTGCGGTCCACCACCTCCTTGCGCGACGGTATGCGCAGCGTTCCGTCGATTACCTTGCGGAACATATCGGCCCATACGCCCTTGAAATTGGGGTACTGCGCCCAGTTGCGGCACTTGTAGCCGTCGGCGTCCGTAGCCGCCACCTCATGGAAGCACTCCTCGCGCCATGTCAGTTCGGGCCCGTCCCACACGGCACCGCCGTTTATACCGGTCTGCTCCATCACCGTACCGATACCGGCCGATGCAGGATATTTCCTTCCGTGATTTTCGCCCAGCAGCTGGTCGAGGGCCGAGTTCCATCCGCAGTTGTCGTAGCGCACGCCGTAATTATTGGCCAGTCCGCTGATGAATGGCGACAGGGTGACGCTCTCGTTGTTATAGAAACAGCTCGACGTAGTGTACTTGTAGAGCCACAGAATGGCCTCCGGGTATTTCCGGCAGGCCTCCAGTAGGTTCTTGTCGCGCTTCATCTCGCCCACGGGATTCAACCCGTGGCTCCAGATGTTGCCGCAGAACGACACCGTAAGGAAGCCGCCGTAGCGGTGCGACATCTCCACCAGCTTGGCGAACAGCGCCCAGCGCGAGGCCTGCGTGCCCGAGCTTTTGTCGCCCGCCGCGTCGAAGCCCCAGAACTGCTCGGCGTAGTTCCATCCCAAGAAATTGGGGTAGCGCCTAAAGAAGTATTCGAAAGTCTCAAGGTCGTCGTCCTGTATGTGGGTATGTCCTCCGCTGGCGGGCTGGCAGGTGAACCACAGGCCGTTCGCCTGGCACACCGAGGCCCACGACTTATAGGTGCGCACCGCCTGCTGGGGCATCTTATACACATTTTTCTCCGTGTCGTACTGGCACGACAGGCTTAGGTTCATGCACACATAAGGCTTGATGTCATCGGGCACGAGGTCGATGATTTTCTGCGGATCGGCCGCATACCACACGTCGATGTGTATCATCCACAGCGGGTGTTCGCTGTCGATGGGGCGACGCTGTTGTGCCTCCGCTGCCTGCCACACTGCCGAGAGCAGCAGCAGGACAAGGGTTCTGATTACTTTTTCCATTTGTTATCTGATTATGATTTTCTTCCCGTTCCTTATATAATATACTCCTTTCCTGGGATGCTCCACCGCCTGCCCCTGCAAGTTGTAGCAGGCTCCGCCGCCGGGCGCGGCCTCCACGGCGGCCACCCCCACGGTGCCGTACTCCTCGGCACAGAGTTGCAGTCCGCCGATGATGCAGTCGGCCCAGCCCCGGTCGGCTGTATAGAAAGCCAGCACATAGCCGGCGGCCTCGGCCACGCTGAACCCGAAAGCCCGTGTTTCCACGCCGCCGAAGCTGTTCGAGGCGGCGTTGCCGATATTCACCGCCGGAGTGAAGACCTCCGAAGCCACGGTCTCTCCGCCGTCACGCTTCTCGATGCTGATGTCCACAGGGGCGAATCCGGGACAGTTCCAGTTACATATACGATAGATCAGGGCATAGCGTCCGGGGGCCAGCGTCAATGTGGTGCCAGCCTCGGCAAGGCCGTACTTGGCCCATCCGCCACGCGCCTGCCCGTCGATATTGCGGATGTAAAGCCCGTAGTCGAAGTCGCGCCTGCTGCCCGTCAGCTGCAAGATGCGGCATCCCTGTCCGTAGCCCGAACTGTATCCGGTGCGTTTCTCCTTGGTGTCGTAGGTGGTCCAGCCGGCGGGTACACAGCCTCCTTCGCTGAAGGCCTCCGATAGGTTCAGGGCATGTGTGGCCTGAAGATTCAGTTCGGTAACGGCCGTGCCCGTCTCACCGTCATTGTCGGTGGCCACCGCTTTCAGCGCATGCCTTCCCGCCTTCATACCGGTGAGCGTAACGGCATAGGGCACCCCGCTGACAGTAGCCACGTGCACGTCGCCGTCGTAGAAGTCTACCTTGGCGATGCTCCCGTTGGTATCGTCGGCCCGCACCTCGAGCACTACGGGCGGGAAGGCGGCCTCTCCCCCGGGACCGAAACTGATATAGCCTGCCCCCGCCCTGGGACTGATGAAGCTTACCGAGGGTGCCGTCCTGTCGAGCGTGTAGCGCTTGCAGAAGTTCCATATCTCCTCGCCCGTAAGCAGTCCGTCGTTGGACACCCAGTGGCCTTTGCCTTCCAGTTCCAGCAGGCGCACCTCCACGCCGTCATCGCCGTTGCCCCACACATAAAGCGACGCATGACTGTAGCCCATGTAGTTCTTGTATTCCTTGGCTATCGTAGCGCAGTGGTTGTGCTGTATCCACTTGCCAAGCACGCCGCGCACGCCGTCGGCCTTCACTACGTCGTCGGCCGTGCCCTGCGTATGCAGTATCGGCACGGGGCGAAGACTGTTGGCCGCCGCCCCCCACAGGGGATAGCCGCTGATGGGGGCGAAGGCGGCTATCTTATCGGCTATCTTGTTCATGGCGTGGTAGGTAAGCATTCCGCCCATGGAGAAGCCCGACAGGTAGACGCGGTTACGGTCTATGGCATACTTCGAGGCCATCTCGTCGATAAGAGCGGTTATGAAGCGGATGTCGCGGTCGCCCGAGATGTCCCACTGGCGGTCAATGCCTTCGGGGAACACGATGACGAACTTGGCCGTGTCGGCCACCGTCTCCATCTTCATCTGCGTGTTCTTCTGATAGCTGGCATCCTGATTGGCACCGTGGCAGGAGATGAGCAGGGGGCGGCTGGCGCCCAAGTCTGCGGGCACATAAACGATGTAGCTGCGCTGCACGCCGTCTACGGTGATGTTGCCTGCCTGTACGGTCACGAGGCCCGTAAGGAGCAGGATGGTAAGGAGGAGTTTTAATTTCATCATGATATCGCTGAATAAAAATGTTAATGAATTGCCTGCTTAGGCTTGACAGTGCAAAAATAGGGCTTTTATGCCTTACCCGCAAAGAAAAACGTTTCACAAGTTTATAAATATGTTGCATCTGCCGGGCAAGTGTCCGCTTTTTCACCCCGCAGCACCGCCGTTTCCGGTGCTTTATTGCCGGATGTTGGTACTTTTAAGCAATTCCGGCGGAAAGGCGGAGTGCGTTTGGAGTTTTTTTTGTAACTTTGCGCGCATAATAACATTATCAAAGCCAGATACATTATGAAGAAAGTACTTATTATCACGGCATTACTCCTCCAGGCGGCATCGTGGGCAATGGCCGTACAGGTGGTGGTGCAAACCAAGAACATCTCGATGGTGATTAACGCCGACAACGGCAAACGGCCCGAATACGTCTACTTCGGAAGCCGGCTGGACGGCAGAGACCTTGCCGGCCTGCAACGGCCGCAGGGAGGGCGCATGGACGTCTACCCTGCCTACGGACTGAACCCGCAGGCCGAGGCGGCCCTTGCGGTGCGGCATGCCGACGGCAACCTCTCGACGGCACTGCTGGTGACCGGCGTAGACACGAAGGCGGAACAGGGGAGCACCCTGACAACCATCCACCTGAAGGACCCCGTATACCCCACGGCTGTCGATCTGTGCTACCGCAGCTACAACGACGTGGACATGATAGAGGCATGGGCCGAAATCACCAACACAGGGAAGGCCGCCGTAACGCTGACGCAGTTTGCATCGGCCTGCCTGCCCATCCGCCGCGGCCGCGTGTGGCTGAGCCATCTCTACGGCTCATGGGGCAACGAGGCCAGGCTCGCGGAGGAACCGCTCGGGCCGGGACAAAAGGTGATAAAGAACAAGGACGGCACACGCAACTCGCATACCGACCATGCGGAGGTGATGTTCTCGCTCGACGGACAGCCGCGCGAGAACACTGGCGACGTAATCGGTGCAGCCCTCTGTTACCCGGGCAATTATAAGCTGAAGATAGATACCGACGATACAGAATACCACTACTTCTTCGCCGGCATCAACGAGGAAAACTCGGAGTACCACCTGAAGAAAGGCGAACGGTTCGTAACGCCACCACTCGCCCTTACGTTCTCGAAGGAAGGACTGAGCGGCGCCTCGCGCAACTTCCACAAATGGGGGCGGAAATACAAACTGATGAACGGAGGGAAGGAGCGCAAGATACTGCTCAACTCGTGGGAAGGCGTATACTTCGACATCAACCAGCAAGGCATGGACCAGATGATGGGCGACATCGCGGCCATGGGCGGCGAGCTCTTCGTGATGGACGACGGATGGTTCGGCGGGAAATATCCGCGCAAGACCGACAACTCGGCGCTGGGCGACTGGACAGTGGACCGGGAGAAACTGCCCGACGGCATCGAAGGGCTGTTGCGCGATGCCAAGAAACACGGCATCAAGTTCGGCATCTGGATTGAGCCGGAAATGACCAACACCAAGAGCGAACTATACGAGCAGCATCCCGACTGGGTACTGAAGTCGCCCCGGCGCGAACCAGTGACGGGGCGCGGAGGCACGCAGCTCGTGCTCGACATGGGCAACCCTGCGGTGCAAGACTTCTGCTTCAAGGTGGTGGACGACCTGATGACCAAGTACCCCGAAATCGACTACATCAAATGGGATGCCAACATGCCCGTGCAAAACCATGGCTCGCAATACCTGCCGATGGCAGACCAAAGCCACCTGTACATTGCCTACCACCGCGGCTTCGAGAGCGTCTGCCGCCGCATACGCGCCAAATATCCCGACCTCACCATCCAGGCCTGTGCCAGCGGAGGCGGCCGCGCCAACTGGGGCGTACTGCCTTATTTCGACGAGTTCTGGGTGAGCGACAACACCGACGCCCTGCAGCGCATCTACATGCAGTGGGGCACGAGCTATTTCTTCCCGGCCATCGCCATGGCCAGCCATATCTCGGCGGCGCCCAACCACACCGTATACCGCACTACCTCGCTCAAGATGCGCATCGACGTGGCCATGAGCGGACGCCTCGGCATGGAGATACAACCGAAGAACATGACGCCCGGGGAGAAGGAACTGTGCAGGAAGGCCATCGCCGAATACAAGCTGATAAGGCCGGTGGTGCAGTTCGGCGACATCTACCGCCTGCTCTCGCCTTACGACAACAAGGGCCTGGCCTCGCTGATGTACGTAAGCGAAGGAAAAGACAAGGCTGTGTTTTTTTGGTGGAAGACGGAACAGTTCCAGAACGAGCACCTGCCCCGCGTGAAAATGGCCGGGCTCGAGGCCGGCCGCATGTACAAGATACATGAGCTCAACCGTATCGACAACCGTCCGCTCGACTGCGAAGGCAAGTCGTACAGTGGCCGCTACCTGATGAACCACGGCCTTGAAATGCCCTATACACACAGCGTAGACTGGGACAAGAAGACCAACTGGTCGAGCCGGGTACTGAGTTTAGAGGCTGAGTGAGCCCCGATAGGCCGCACCTATAGTGCTGTGGGCGGAACGACAGCCATCGCGCCAAAAAGATTTATTGCAATATTTCCGAGATTTATTGCNNTCCGAGATTTATTGCAATATTTCTCCGATTTATTGCAATAAATCTTTTTGTACCATTATCCTCCTTCAGTCCACCACTTGCCCTTAGCGCCTCAATCCCTTTTCCTTTATTCCTGCAAAACTTAATCGCTTATCCCAAACTCCGTTAAGCTATCAACCCATAATCCTTAATCCATAATCCCTAATCCAAAATACTATCAATCCCTAATCCCTAATCCGTAATCCGTAATCCATAATCCTTAATCCCTAATCCATCAATAGGGCTGACAGAGCACGGTGCACACACGGTCTTGGAAATCGCGGGCGTTCTTTCCGTTCATGATGCCTTGGTTGATGATGGCAAAACAGAGCAGATGGCCGTTAGAGGCCGTGCAATAGCCGGCCAGCGACGAAATGCCCGTAAGGGTGCCCGTCTTTGCCCGCACGTTGCCATTGGTGAACGGGTTGAGCATACGGTTCTTCAGCGTACCGTCTTGTCCGGCAATGGGCAGCGAGGGGTAGAGATGCAGGTAGATGTTCGAGTTGCGGTAGGCATAGCGCAGCATCTGCACCTCAAGCTCCGCCGACACGTAGTTGTAGAGCGACAGCCCGCTGCCGTCCGCTATCTTGTAGGCCTTCGGCGACAGCCCGAGCCTGCCTATCAGCCGCTGTATCACCGACCGCGCATGACCGGCAGCGGCCGGCCTGTTGCCCGTTGAAGCGGCAATCTGGTAGAACATCGACTCGGCGTAAAGGTTGTCGCTCTCCTTCATCATGCGCATCAGCACTTGGTCGAGACTGTGGAAACGGGTGCATACGATATAGGCCCCGTTGGGCAGGGCCTCCTCGCTGTTATAAGCCTCCACCACGATGCCCGCATCGCGCAGTTCCTGCATGAAACGCTCCGCGAACCTGTCTTTCCCGCCGATGAGCAAGGGCGAGAGCTGCGGGTTATCATCGTCCCAGCACCATCCTTCGCCCAGCAGGTCGGCGGTCTTCATCGTGCGGTCCATCACGATACGTCCGCGTATCGTGTCGACCCCCATCCGGTGGATGCTCTCTACAAAGGCCGTCATGTCGTCGCTGTTGAAACGCGGGTCGAAACCGCCCACGCAGTAAACATCGCCCGTCAGCGTATTGTTCCCGATGGTGCCGGTGTAATAGAGCGACGTGCGAAACTGGTACGAACCGCCCAGGCAGTCGATGGCGGCAATGGCCGTGATAACCTTCATCGTGGAAGCAGGGCGCAGCATCTGGCGCTCGTTCACCCGGTAGATACAGCTGTCGGCCGTAAGGTCGTACACCATCAGCCCCACTTGCGACGTCCCGAACATACCGTGCTCCAACAGCTTGTCCAGCAGCAGCTGCACGTTCTGCGGCCACGGCAGGCCCAGTGCCACGGCTGCGGTGTCGGTGTACTCGGCGCCGCTGCCGGGCGGGCCGGCCGGTACCGTGTCGTTTTCGCTTTCGGCCAGCTTCTCCCCGTTCTGTGCATACAACTGCACGCACAGGAACAACGGCAAGAGGATAAGAATCAGTTTACTCATCATTCGTCTGTCTCTTTTTTATTTCGTCAAGGAAGCCCAGTTCGTTATCGGGCTGCACTGCCACATGGCGGCCGGCGCCGTACTCAATGAGGATATAGCGCACAAAAGGCCTCTTCATACGCTGCACGCCCACTATCTCGTCGACCCGGATTTGCGTGCGCCGGGAAAAGCGCCCGCGCTCAATGACGAGAAACCCCTCGGCGGTAAACGTATACGTGGTATGTATCATCCGCTCGATGACAATCACCGCCAGCACCGCCAAGGCAAGCCCCAAAAGGGGGCTTACACCCGCCTGCCGCCAGAAGAAATGCATCGACAGCACCGACAGCGAGCACACCAGCACGACGTAAGCGGCGCTTACGGGCTTATGGAACGTACGGTTAGCCATTGTCCTCATACTTAATCAGATATCCGGTGTGCAAAGTTACGACTTTAATTCCTAATTCCGCTCCGCGAGGTCCGTGTTTTTGCCGGAAACGGCCGATAATCGGCTTTTACACGGTAAAAAAACAGCAGGATTCTCAAAATTTCACCGGCGATGAGCGGCGAAATAGGAATTAAAGTCGTAACTTTGCAGGGCGATAAAAACAAAACGTATGGTTTATAAGTACGACTTCCTGATTATCGGCGCAGGTGTGGCCGGTATGAGTTACGCCCTGAAGGTGGCCCGGGCGAAAAAAGGCAAAGTGTGCATCATCTGTAAAACTTCGCTCGACGAGGCCAACACCTCTTTTGCACAGGGCGGGATTGCCTCGGTAACGGACATGGAGCTCGACAACTTTGAAAAGCACATCGAGGACACGATGATTGCCGGCGACCATATCAACGACCGCGCAGCCGTGGAGCTCGTGGTGCGGAAGGCACCGGAACAGATAAAGGAACTGGTAGACTGGGGCGTGAACTTCGACCGAAAAGACAACGGCGACTTCGACCTGCACCGCGAAGGCGGCCACTCGGAATTCCGCATCCTGCACCACGCCGACGGCACGGGTGCCGAGATACAACGCGGGCTGATGGAGGCCGTACGCAATAATCCCGGAATAGAAATCAAGGAGAACCACTTCGCCGTGGAAATCATCACACAGCACCACCTGGGGGCACGCGTCACGCGCCGCACGCCTTATATCCGATGCTATGGTGCCTATGTGCTCAACCCCGCCACACAGAAGGTGGACACTTACCTGTCGAAGGTGACGATGATGTGCACCGGAGGATGCGGAGCCGTATACCAAACGACGACCAACCCCGTAATCGCCACGGGCGACGGCGAAGCCATGGTGTACAGGGCCAAGGGCACCGTGGCCGACATGGAGTTCGTGCAGTTCCACCCCACGGCCCTCTATCACCCCGGCGAAACCCACCCCGCCTTCCTCATCACGGAGGCCATGCGCGGCTACGGCGGCATACTGCGGCTGCCTAACGGGGAGAGCTTCATGGAGAAATACGACAGCCGGCTGTCGCTGGCACCGCGCGACATCGTGGCACGCGCCATCGACAAGGAGATGAAGACGCACGGCCTCGACCACGTGTGCCTCGACGTGACGCACAAAGACCCGGAGGAGACGAAGAAGCACTTCCCCAACATCTACCACAAGTGCAAGCTGATAGGCATCGACATCACCACCGACTATATCCCCGTGCGCCCGGCGGCCCACTATATGTGCGGGGGCATCAAGGTCGACCTGAACGGCTGCTCCAGCATAGAGAGGCTATACGCCACCGGCGAATGCGCGTGCACCGGACTGCACGGGGGCAACCGCCTGGCCAGCAATTCGCTCATCGAGGCCGTCGTCTATGCCGACGCCGCTGCCAGGCATTCGCTGGCGCATGCCGACGAATACGACTTCAACGACATGGTACCCGAATGGAACGACGAGGGCATGATGACCAACGAGGAGAAAGTGCTCATCACACAAAGCGTGCGCGAGGTGGGGCAAATCATGTCGAACTACGTGGGCATCGTGCGCTCCGACCTGCGCCTGCACCGCGCCTGGGACCGTCTCGACATGCTCTACGAGGAAACCGAAAACCTCTTCAAGCGCGTAAAGGCAAGCCGCGACATCTGCGAGCTGCGCAACATGATCAACGTGGGATACCTTATCACACGGTGGGCCATCGAGCGGAAAGAATGCCGGGGGCTGCATTACACCACCGACTACCCGCTGCACGCGTATGACAAGAAATAAACAGACACCGCCCACACTGTAAACACGGGCGCCCTCATCCCGAAATCAGGAACCGCATGCCGGCTGATTCCGGGATAATTTGTATTAATATCTGCAACATTTACGAAATAATCGCCTGCTTGCCTCTCGGGAATACAACTTTTTTCGTATCTTTGCAGCCATACATTTTCATTAACATACCAACCTGATGAAGACAAATTATTATTACCAATTCATATTGCTCTTCATATCTACCATGTTGGCACCCGGTATGTCGACAAACGCGGAAGCCCAGACATTAACCCTGCAAGAACAATACAACGAAGGCAACCCGCTGGTGTATGAAGACTCATGGGATCTGCCGCCCTACTCCTTCCTGAACGAAAAAGGAGAGGCTGAGGGATTTAACATCGACTTGGTCAGGATGATTTGCTATCGTCTTGACATACCACTCATCATCAAGCTGAAACCTTACGATGACGTATTCGAAGACCTGAGGAACGGCAGCTCCGACTTATGCCTGGGCATGTACGCCAAATACAGGTCGCCCTACGGGAAATTCGGGAGGACAGCCGTTACGCTGTTCACGCACAGCATACTGGCCCCCAAGAACAACCCCACACGCATACACAGCATCGACGACGTCAGCCGCCAGAAAGTCATCGTGCACCGAGGCAGCTTCAGCCACCACCTGCTCAAAGACATGGGGCTGGGCAGCCAGGCCATCCCCCACGAAGGTATGAAGGAGGCTGCCATGCAGGTGGAACTGAACGGCAGCGGGCAGATACTCTGGAACACCATGTCGCTCAAATGGTATAAAAACAAATACCACCTCGACGGACTGCAACTGACCCCCGTCGACATGATCCACGGAGAATACAGGTTCATGTCGAACAACCATCAGCTGCTCGCGGCATTCGACAGCGTATACAACAAGCTGAGGGCCGATGAGGAACTGCAGCCGCTGAACAACAAGTGGTTCCACCCCGAAACAGCCAAGGCCGATTACACGGAATACATCCTTTACGGCTGCATACTGCTGTTCACCACCTTCCTTTTGCTGATCATCACCAACCATATCTTCCAGTATTTCGTAACGAAAATCAACCAGTCGAGCCAGCAGAAGAATATGCAGCTGGAGCTGATCCTGCTATCGGGAAAGATGAGGATATGGACCTACCATATCGCCGACCGCACGTTCACGACTTACCGCACCAACGGGACTGAAGCCCAGACATACACCTCGGGAGACTTCCTGGGACAGTTCTCACAGAAAGACGCCGACAAAATCCGCAGGGCCATCTTCAACCTCAGGGACGGATTAGTGAAACAGGAACGCTTCTTCGCATCCCGGGAAGTCAAGAAGGACCATAACGCGGTACACCTCTTCGAAATGAGGATGTCCGTACTGCAATACGATAAGAACGTGCCGACAGTGATCATCTGCACGGCACGCGACGTCAACGACGAACAAAAGAAGCAGATAGAAAGCCGCAACATGCTGATGCGCTATATAAGCATCTTCAACTCTTCATCGGTCAGCATGGTCTACTTCGATGCCGACGGCGTCATGGTCGACCTCAACGACAAATCATGCGAGATATTCGGCATTACGGACAAGAAGAAATACCTTGGCAGCCTGCGCCGACTGGAATATTCGCCGCCCCACAAAGGAATAAACCTTAACGAGCAAGAAAGCTACCACTTCTCGCTGATACAGGATATGGACTGGTTTGAGTATAAATCCGAATACATGACGCGGACTGGCAGGATATACTACGAAAACCTCATCGCCCCCATACGCGACGAAAACGGGAACATAAGCGGTACATTCTCCGTGGGCCGCGACCTGACGGAGATGGTGGAGGAAGTGCACAAGCAAAAGGAGGAAATGAGGAAGGTGGAGAGAATCACGCGAAGGATACAACACCACATCGAGCAGATAAACTACGCCCTGAACGAAAGCAATATACGCATCGTGAACTATAACCCATGGACACGCACAGTCGAAATCACACGCAACCTGGGACAGGAGCCTGTCATGATTTCGCAGATAAAAGCCCTCGCCATGACCTCGCCGGCCAGCCAGCAGGAGGCATACAAGACGCTGACCAGGATGGACCAGCAGGAACCGTTCAACTTTAATGTCACCATCCAGACCTTGTTCCACACGAAAGACGGCCAACCCATTTACCTGGAATTTGCAGGCATGCCGATGTACGACAGCCAAGGCAGGCTGGAACGCTACCACGGGCTATGCCGCGACGTGAGCGAACTGGTGGCCGCGGAAATCATGCTGAAGCGCGAAACGCAGAAGGCACAGGAGACGGAACTGCTGAAAAACTCGTTCCTGCGGAACATGAGCTACGAAATAAGGACGCCGATCAATGCCGTAGTGGGATTCGCCGAGCTGTTCGAAACCGAGCACGACCCCGAAGACGAGGCTATCTTCGTGGAGCAAATAAAAGTAAACTCGAACAGGATGCTCATGCTCATCAACGACATCCTGTTCCTGTCGCGCCTCGACGCCAACATGATAGAGATAAAAAAGGCGCCCATTGACTTCGGCCCGGTGTTCGAGTCGAACTGCCAAACGGGATGGGGCGCACACCTGCAGGGAGGGGTGAAGACCGTCATCGAAAACCCATACGAACACTTGGTGGTGAACACCGACGCGCAATACGTGGGCATCATACTGCAATACCTCACGGCCAACGCCGCACGCTCTACACACAGCGGCGTCATAAAGGCAAAGTACGAATACTACCGGGACACGCTGACCATCTTCATCGAAGACACCGGCAACGGCATCGCACCGGAACAACTGCCGCACGTCTTCGAACGGTTCGTGAGAAACGATAAGGCAGAACATTCCGGCACAGGGCTGGAGCTGCCCATCTGCAAAGAGATAGTGGAACAGCTGGGAGGCCACATCGAGGTGGAATCGGAACTCTACAAGGGCACCACCGTATGGCTGGCACTGCCCTGCGAAGCTACCCACATCAAGAGGAAGATGGACTTACTGAACTAAAAACATGCGCAGAGCTATGCTTATGAACAGAAATATAAGACGTATATCGCTGCTGACGGCACTGATACTGCTGGCAATGGCAACGGGCGGACAGAAAGCACGGGGGGCCAGCAGCATCGAGGCGCTGAAGAAGAGGTATACCAAGGAACGCCCACTGGTGATTATCAACGACTGGGAGTTTGCACCGTTCAACTTCAGGAATGACAACGGCTCGCCCGACGGTTTCAACATAGATATACTCAGGACCATACTGAACCGTACCAATATCCCGCACGTCTTCGTCATGAAAGAATGGTTTGTTGCCGTGCAGCTCTTCGAAAAGGGGGAAGCCGACCTCACCATCAGTACGCTCCGCACGCATTCGAGCGGGAAATATTACTACAGCCGAAACATTATTGCCCCCTACAAGGTAGCGATAGCATACCGGAAAGGCAGCCATCCGCCAAGACAACTGAAAAGGCTGAGAAAGGAAGATACCGCAGCGCTCAAACCTTACGACTATGCCGAACGGTACATCAAGCTCAAGGAAGCCGAGCCGGACCGCTATAAGATGTACCAGCTGCCGAAACAGGCTCTCTACGAAATACAAAAGGGAAGTATCGACTACTTTATATGGGGGATGGAACCGCTGAAATGGGTTGTCCGCGAATACCAGCTGACAGGTATCGAACTGGCGGAGATTGACATCCCGTACGGCGACTTGCGCTTCACCAGCCGCGACGGACAGCTCATAGAGATGCTCGACGACCAGTACTCCCGGATGCAGCAGTCGGGCGAGGCAAGGAAGATAAAGGTTAAATGGTTTTTCCCCGAACAGCACAAGGAAAGCTATGCCCCGCTCATCACGCTCACCATCCTCGCCCTCTTCCTGCTTACGGGATTGGGGTTGGCCATCAAGCACCACATCCAGAAAAGGCTGAGGGCTGCCACGCAGAAAGCCCACGACATCAACCTGAGAATGCAATACGCACTCGACAGCTCGGACATATACGTAGGCCGCATGGAAAAGAAAACGGGTAAGCTGACCAACCTGTACCGCCAGATAATACCCGACGACAACCTCACTTACCAAACCTTCGTGCGGCGGATACACCCCGACGACAGGGAGAACTTCATCACGAAGTCAAGCAAGCTCATCAACGGGGAAGCGGAACAGGTGAACATCGAATACAGGCTGAACACGGGCAGCGAAGAGCATCCTGAATGGAGAAACATCTTCGACCAAGCCATGGTGGAACGCGGCGAGGACAGACAGGCAACGGCTATCATCTGTACTTTCACCGATATCACTAAAGAACTGCTGCAACGCCAAGAAATAAAGTCGCTGAGCGAGAAATACCATCACATCTTCGAGAAGTCGATCATCGCCATTGCCTTCTACGGCAGCGACGGGGAGTTCCTAGACGCCAATGCACAAATGCGCCAGCTATGCCAGCTCGAAGAAAACAGCGGGAATCCGCTCGCAGCAATCAATATCTTCGACTTACCGCTATTCAAGGCCCTTATAGACCGGCACCGATTCCACGACGACATCCGGTTCTGCACTAAAGGGGTGCTGCCGGGAATGAAAACCGCTAAATACATGGAGCTGCACTTGCGCCCGCTCGAGGACGAAGCCGGCAACCTTATATTCGTGGCTTTCTCTGCCCGCGACATCACAATAGAACGGCAGATATATATCCGCCGTAAACAGGAGGAAAACAGGCTGAAACAAGCCAGCAACGACCTCATGAAGAGCGAGAAAGAACTGGAGTACCTTTTCGAAAACAGCAAGATGCGCCTGTGGCATTCGTCGTTTGACGAACGGAAGGCCTACTTCTATAAAGGCTCGGACCATCCCGACCTCGTGGTCGATTTCGATACGTACTACGAACATGTAGTAGACGACAAGGAGAAACTGGAACAACTCGACCAAAACCTCGCAGCCAACTACGCGGAAAGCTATACCGCTGTGCGCAAGATAAAAAACTTGTTCAACAACGACGGCAAGGTAAACTCGTACGCCATCAGTTCGATACCACGGTACGACAGGGAGGGGAACCAAGTGGGATGCTACGGCCTCATCCGGAACATCACCGACTTGGTGGAAGCACAAGAGAAGCTGAAACAAGAAACGGAACGGGCCAACGACTCCAGCCGGCAAAAGAGCGCATTCCTTGCCAACATGAGCCACGAGATACGCACACCGCTGAATGCCATCGTGGGATTCTCCGACCTGCTGCAGGCTGTCAAGGACCCGGAAGAGAAAAAAGAGTTCATCCGCATCATACGCAACAACTGCGACATGCTGCTGCGCCTCATCAACGACATCCTCGCCACGTCGTCGATTGATTCAAGCGAACTGGTCATCATGCCGAAAGAGGTTGATTTCGCCCTCGCGTTCAACGAGATATGCGCATCGCTCCAGCAACGCGTCACCAACCCCGCAGTATCTTTCAAGAACAAGAATCCCTACCTGTCGCTTACGGTCAGCATCGATATAGACCGCATCACCCAGGTAATCACCAACTTTGTAACCAACGCCGTGAAATATACCCCGGCCGGACACATCCTCGTAGGCTACGAACAGCGCGACAACGGGCTTTACATCTATTGCGAAGATACCGGGACGGGCATACCGGAAGAGAAGTACACGAAGATATTCGAACGCTTCGTCAAGCTCAACGATTTCGTACAAGGCACAGGGCTGGGCCTTTCCATCTGCAAAGCCATCGCCGAGAAAAGCGGCGGTAAAATCGGCGTTGAATCAGAAGAAGGGAAAGGCTCCACCTTCTGGATATGGATTCCAGCCTCCCCGACGGCTGCCATCGAGGCATAGGCACCCGGGAAGCCGCTTACACATCCGGCACACACACTTACCGCGTAAGCGAGAACTTCAGGCTGAACCCGAAATCGTGGGTCGTCGTCGGATAACTGCTCGACGCCAGAAGCGGCGTATTGGTCTGGCGGTCGTAATAGGCCGAGAGCGTCAGCAGGCGCGACAGTGTGTAATCGGCCATGAACGACATCTTGAAAGCCGAATTACCGCTGCTGGCCGTGCTGGCTTGCGTTGCGATGTCGCGGGTGATGGCTGCCTGCTTGCGGAACGATATGTCGAGCCGCATGTTCAAGTCGTGGTTCACGCCCCGGGTGCTCCTCGCCGCCGTCGCCGCCTGCCTGCCGGTATCCTTGGTCTCCTTCCCTTTTCCGCTTTGCGTCTTTTTAATCCTGCGCGACGCCCCGCTACTGAAGAGGTTGAAATTGCTTATCTTATATCCCAAGCCCACAACCCAGTCTTTCGACAACGATTCGTTGATTTGCACGCTCGTCATCGAAAGGTTAAGCACGCGCGTCGTGCGGTATTCCAGCTTACATGTAAGGTTATTCTGCAACGTAAAGTCAATGCCCGCCAACGGTGCGAACGACTCGTTGAGCGATACCGTCGATACGTTGTACATCGAGTTAGGCAACGGGTTACCGGTAGTTGCGTCGGTTACGAATCCCAGCCCGTTCATGTATTCATGGAAGGTGCTGTAGCTGGCATAACTGCCGATGGCAAAGATGCTCTTGTAGCCATGGTTCAGGTTCACCGACTTGAAGCGATCGCGCAGCCACGGCAGTTTGCCCAAGCCTCCGTAGCGCACGGTCCAGTTGGGCAGCAAGCGCTTCAGCGCGGGGAAGAGGTCGAGCGAGCCGCCGCTGCCGGTATAAGCCGAGAGGAAAGCCGGAATCAGCACGTCGGCACTGTAGCGGTTCACCGTGCCAAGCTCCGGATTATACTGGGTGCCTCCCAGTGCGATGCCGTTGGCATCGTAAACACCATGTGGATAGACAGCCCGCTCGTATTGCCCCTGCACGCGCTGGCGGAAACCGTCGAGCGACGAGCAGAAACGGGTGAACGCAGCAGAACTGTATCCGTTATTGGCATTGCCCATGCTTTCCAAGGCACTCTTCAGACTGATGGTTGTCATCGTGAAAGAACCGCTGTGCGTGGTGGGCATGGCATCGTACATAAACTGCGTGCTGCGAGCCTTGTTCACCGTACGGCTGGCGTTGAGGTCGATCTTCAAGTCGCGCAGCGGTTCCAGCGTCATGCGTATCTGCAAGTCCTCCGTGCTGCTTGCCGTTGCCGGCGAAGCCAGGCTGCTGTCGCCCATGAGCCATCCCCTCTCCTTGCACCTGTCGATATAATCGTCGCCGGCAAGACCGAAAGCAAAGTCGAGCCCCGGTGCCAGCACGCTGCCCGTATGCTGTCCGAAAGCATCGCCCACGCCCGGTATGAACCCGGGCAGCGTCATCGACTGCTGCTTGCGGTACGTGATGCCCACCGAGCGCACCATCATCAGGAAGCGCGCCGCCTTTTGAGCCGGCCCATACCACCAGGCCTCCTCAAGCGGCTGCTTGGGCGTGATGCTGAGTTTCAAGGCCACGGTATCGCGGTTCCTTATCAAAATCTTATTGGCGTCGATTACCTTATATTTTATGGCGTACGCTTTTCCTTCCTTGGTTTTCGCCGTGACAATCAGGCGTTTCGACTTCTTGTTGTGCGCCACCGTGACGGTTGTATCGGGCTTCAGCGTGATTTCGCGCTGATACGTGTTCTTGTTCTTCGGCAGCTGTTTCTGTTCTTTCTCTTCGGCCTCCGCATCCTTTGCACTTTCCCCGCCCTTGCCTTTCGCTGCGCCCAAGGGGTTCCCGGCTCTCTGCTTCAGTACCGGCTGCCGGCTGGCGCTCTGCTTCTTGGCCTCGTCGTTCGCCTTTTTCAGGAAGGGCACATGGTTATAGAGCGTCTCCATGTTGAGGGTGGAGTTGATGTTGAAGTTGGTGTTGTTCGAAATTGTGTTCCCGAGCGAGCGTTTCCCCGTCGCCGATGTCTCGTCGTCGATTTCCGTTCCGCGAATCCACGAATACGACGCATTGTATGTGGCGTCGGCATTCAGCCAGTCGAAAACTGGCAGCTTGTTGAGCGGCAACTGGTAAGATGCCGTGAACGACTGCTGGTAATCGAGCGGTGTCCCCATATTTCTGATGCTGCGCCATACGGAGTCTTTCCATGCCTGGTAGCGTTCCGGGTAATAATCCTTGTTCACCGGCGTATACGGCTCTTCGATTTCGGCATGCGTAGCCGACTGGAAGTTCATGTGCAGGTTCTTCGTAAGGTCCCAACGCATGGAGAACTCCCGGTTCCAAAGGAACTGCTGGCTCCACGTGAGCGGCAGGCTGTTGTCCAGGTTGTCCATGTCGCGCTCTTTCAGTTCCTCGTAATTGCGCACGAGTTCGCTGTTGAATGCTATGTTCTGCGGCAGGTAGTTCAGCCCTAACGCCTTGGGGAAGTTGAGCCACTTCGATTTCCCTTTCAGTTTCTTGAAAGGCTCGAACGTCTTATACACCGGCGTATAACTATAGTTCAATGAACCGCGCCATTGATCCTCCGTTTCGTAAACAGTGGTTTCGCCCGAAGTATAGCGGTGCGAATGGCTGTAGCTGAACGAGAAGTTTGCCGGGTCGTAAGGCATCGGCCGCCGTTTGGTCTTTATGCCTATGCGCACGTTCGACAGCGAGAAGTTGGTGCTGGTGACGCGCTTAACGGCAATCGACCTGATGGAGTCGCGCTCGTTCTTACCAGCAGCGGCGTCAAGCGCGTCCTGCAGTTTCATGTCCGTATCCAGCGGATCGTATTTCGGCCGTGTTTCTTCCTTCGTCACCGAGTAATAGAGAGGTGCCGACACCTTAGCCTTGTCGGGGAACAGCTTGCCCAGTTCGAGATTGGCCGTCAGGCTGTACGTACGGAAGTTATCGGTCGACCGCTGGGACACGCCCTCTTCCAGTCCGCCGAACCCTTCCGTGATATACTTTCCCGCAAGGTTGACGCTGCCGAAGTCGGAAAGCTGCACGTTGAGCACGCCCGATGCGGCCCATCCGCCGCTGTTGTTGGTTTCGAGCAGGCGCAGCTCGTTGACCCACACCTCGCCCGACTTCGACTGCGACGGAGATATATTGCGTACGCCGATGATGATGGTTTTCACTTCGCCCAGCGTTGGGTTCCCCATTACGGCGATGCGGTTATTTGGTTTCCCGCTGCCCGTGTCATAGTCGTGGAATTCCCTGTTGTACGAGGCCGTCCCCACAGCCTTGGCCTTGTTACGCGCTTTCTTCAGCTGTGTAAACACCGACAGGTCGATGTCGAGCATATTGGCTTCGGGCCACACCTTGCGGCAGTCTTCGTACGAATAGCGGTCATAGTTGCCGGGAATAGTCAGGCTGAGGGGTATCTGGTACTCGTAGTAATTGTTCTTGTAATCGCTTCCCATCCGGATGAATACGGCCAGTTCGCCGTTTTCAAGATTGGTTGAGTTGGGCTCGAGCGCATTGGCATGCACGAACATCTGCAGGCGCTTATACTGCCGCAGGTCGAGCGTGGTGTTCTTGTAAACGGCACGCGCATCGCCCGACCCGAGATTCTTCACCACCATGTTCATTGCCTGCTCGTTGTCCTCCATCAGCTGCGACTGCGACGGGTCGGTCACGCGCGAGATACCCGGCGGCAATACATAGTTCACCGGCGTTTTGTCGTTGTATTCCTCGATGTCCACGGCACTCGTCTCAATGACTCCGGCACTTGCCGCAGCCGATGCGCCCAGGCTCTGCTCGTAAACGCGCCACTCCCCCCTCACAAGGTCGAGGCTCCCGAAACGGAGCACCACCGGTTTCTCGAACCCGGTGAGATACATACGCATGAAGCGGATTGACGACAGGTCGCTGATGGCCCCGACTTTCTCGCGGTTGGCCGAATTGAGCGGGATACGGAACTTGTACCAGTTGGCCTCCTCCTTTTTGCCGTTGCGCAGCGGGACATTCGTTTTGCGTATATCCGTGATATAGTCCGTGCCCACCTTCAGGTTGTCCGGGCTCAGGTCCACGATATACTCGAAGTAGCGTTCGTATTCGTTAAGGGTATAATCCTGGTTGATGTCTTCCACGTCGGGCGTTGTCTTGTACGATGTGTCGTAGCTCTCGTTATTGCCGTCGCTGTCGGGCGAGTTGCCCTGTGGGTTATTGATGCGCTTGTAGCGTTCGAGGATGGGAGCCTGCCGTGCATCGAGGTCGCTCCCGCGGTAGTAGTGGTAGTTGTCGTTGGCGGGGTCCTGCATCCATGCCTCGCGTATGCTATCGTTCGTCAGCGTCTGCACAAAAGCGTTGAAGTCTTTATAGTAGTCGCCCGTACGTTCCTCGTCGTCGGTCAGGCCATTAAAGCCCACGTCCTGCTTGGCGCGCGCCCCCGATGTCGTGGCGAACGCATAGGTTTGTGTGGCCTGCCTCGGTATCTTCCCCCATTGGGTATAGTCGAACACGTCCGTACCGTCTACAGGCATTCCGCTTTCGTAGAACTTTTTCCCGTCGCACAGTATGTCCTCGCTTACCTCCCCAAGGTCGATTTTCAGTTTGCCCCCGTAGCCCGACATGCTTTCACCGTTGCGGCGCACATAGATATAGGGGTCGAGCAACCAGAACTCGATATACTCGATGTTGGCCGACTCGAAGTCGTTGGTATCCAGTTTTCTCATCATGCCCCCCCAGTTGTTCCGCGGGGCCGGCAGCGAGCCGTCTCTATTAATATAAGGTGAGAAGTTGTAAGGGCCGCGCTCCGCCGGGTAATAAGCCAGGTTGAGTATCGAGAGCGTAGACGTTGCCCCGCTGTAGGTGCTTTGGTCGCGGTTGGGGTACAGCTCGCTGACGTACACCTCGCGCACATAATGGTTCGAGAGCTGTTCTAAGTCGCTCTTGATATGCCCTGGCGTAAGCGACGAGCTCTGGTACGTAAAGATGGGGTCGATGGTGTACCATGCCATGAGTGCGCGCTGATAACCGCTCGACAGGCCGGCCTTATTGTCATGGTCCGCTATGCTCGAAGGCACGCTCGACAGCGTCCACGATTTGGGGTCGATCATGCTGATGCCGTTCTTGGTGTCCTCGAAGTCGTCGATATACGAGGCGTTGTCCTGCGTACCGCTGGCCTGGCCTGCTATCAGCTGGGCAAACTCGCCCGTAAAAGAAATCTGCGACGGCTGCTTGCAGTGCAGGAAAGGCAGCATATCGAGCATGTTGGTGAGCCACTGGCTCTCTTTTTTCCAGTTCATGTTCAGCCCCCACAGCGTGTTTTTCAGCGGCTCCGCCCCCATGGTAACCTTCGAGGTAAGCGCTTGCTCGCTCAGATGCTGTATGGTACCGCCAATCTGGAACTCCTTGGAAAAGTCGTACTCCCAATTCAGCCCGAGCATCCTCTTCCGCTGCATGCCATAGTCGGTATTGCTCTCCAGCGACACGCTGACAGAGGTTCCGGCATCGATGATGCTCTGGTTAAGTATGGTCACCTCGCCTGCCGAATAGTCGACGCTATAGTCGGAGCCCTCGGTGAGCACCACCCCGCCCGCCGTCACCACCACCGAGCCTTGCGGCACATTGTATGCTCCCAGCGAAATGACATTGGCCGATGTGCCCTTGTACTGTCCCACGAGCACGAATTTGTTTTTCTCGGCTATCTGCTTGGCCGCGGTCTTGGTGGTGTCGTAAAGTTCCTGGAAAGCATACTTACCGGCCGTGGCCCCTGCGACGCCGGCCTGTTCCATCTTTGCCTTGAGCGACGAGCCGAACGGCTCGGCCGTGGGGAAGAACACGCGCCCGCCGCTTACGGTATACCCGTCTACATAGTCGAAACGCCCGTTCGAGTGTGCCTTGTTGTTATCGTCCAGGCGGTCGCACCCCATCAGGTTGATGAGCGTTTTGTTTTTTACCTCCGGTTCGGGGATATACGTAAGGTAGACCCCCGTTGTGTCGCTTTGGTATTTCACGTCGAGGCGGAACTTCATCCTTTCCACCGTCGAGGCGAGGTAATAAACGTTCTTCATCATCAGCTTCCAGTTGGCCTGTGCGGGCGTATTGCTGGTATTGCGCAGCGACTTAACGAACAGGGCCTGGCTGGTATTGGTGTTGTCGGAGGCAAACTCGCCCACCTGGTAGGTTTGCCCGTTGAGCGTATACTCGAAGGCCACGCCCAGCACCTGGTCGGTTTGCAGCGTTGTTTTCAGCGAGATGTATCCCAGCGCCGTGTTTACGCTGTACTCCGACGACGACAACAGTCGGGCGCTCTGCACCTTCTCATAGTCGACACCGCCGGTAAAGTCGCTGATGGCACCGAATACGGTACTGGTCTGGTCGATGTCACGCGCACCGGAATAGGTCGTGGTCATGGCGGCATACTCGCCGTTGGCCCCGTTCCTCGGCGCGCCGCCCAGGCCGCCCCATGCTGCACGCTTCAGGTATGTACCCTCGCCCAAGTCGGCCAATGCGATGATGTTACGCGTGTTGGCTGTATTCCCGGTTTTGTTGGTCACCCACACTTCCACGCGGGTAATCTTAACGCCCGTCAGCAGGTTGGGCAGCGTCGACATGGCATTGTCGTAAACCGTGCGGAAATAATGTGCCAGGAAGAAGTGGCGGTTTTCTTCGTAGTCGGCCACATCGATTTCGAACGGTGTCAACTGTGTTCCGCCTTTCGACGATACGCTCGTCGTGGTCGAGTTTTTCTGCGACAGCACCGTCTGCAGTTTCAGCTTTCCGAACTGCATGTCGGTACGCACGCCGAAGAGCGACGAGGCGCCTTTCACCAGCGAGTTGTTCGAGGGGAACGTCACGTTGCCGGCCTCTACCAGTTTGATGATTTCGTCTTCCTTGCCTTCGTAGCGCAGCTTGATGTTCTTCGTGTCGAAGTCGAACGTGGCGTCGGTGTTGTAATTCAGGTTCATGTTCACCTTGTCGCCCACCTTACCGTTCAGGTTTAGGTTGATTTTCTCGTCGAAATCAAAGGCTTTGGTTTTACGGTTCCTTATCGGGAGCGACGGGTTGTCGATGCTCTTGAACGTAGCGCCCACTTTCAGCTCGGCCGTTCCCTGCGTCTTGATGCGCACGCCGCCGGGGCCGAAGATTTTCTCTGCCGGCCCTAAGTCGAACTTCATGTCCGAGAACGAGAACTTCTCTTTCCCCTTGTTGGCTGCGTCTTCGGCGTTCTTCTTGCGGAAGAAATCAGCCATCGAGCGGCGTTCGCTCCATTTGCCGTATTCGGCGGGCGTCATCAGCACAGGGGTGTTCAGATAGCTCTCGCCGATTTTCGAGCCTATGTAATAGAGGTTGAGCGAATCGTCGTACACCGCTTGCTGCCTGATGTTATCGGGCATCTTGAGGTCGATTGCCGACGAGTCGAGGTCGGTGTGCATCAGCGGGGCCGTGCGTTTTATCTTCCAGCGGGGATGCAGCAGCGAGTCGGGTATCGCCTCGTCGGCATTCAGCGACTTAGGCTGGGCCTTGGGCACCGGCTTCCCCGCCTTGCCCGTCTCGTCGCGCTGGGGCATCGCCAACGCGCCGATGCTCAGCAGACATATTATTATATATACGAATCGCTTGCGCAAACTATTTAATCTGTTTCAATGCCAGTTTCACTACTTCTTCCACCGGGGCGCCGGGCTGCTCCTGCAGTATCTGCATCACCACCTTCTGCGACGGGGCGGGCGCGAAGCCGAGCATGGTAAGCGCGCTCACGGCCTCGTCCCTCACCCCATTGTCGACCGGAGCCGACAGGCTTCCGCCGGCAGGTATCTCCGTGGCGATACCCAGCGCCACTATCTTGTCACGTAGGTCGACGATGATGCGCTGCGCCGTTTTCAGCCCGATGCCCTTGATGCTCTTGATGACGCGCTCGTTGCCCGAGGAGATGGCGTTGCACAGCTCGTTGACGGAGAGCGACGACAGCACCATGCGCGCCGTATTGGCGCCCACACCCGACACCGATATCAGCAGTTCGAACAGCTCGCGCTCTTTCTTGTTCACGAATCCGTACAGCACGTGCGCATCTTCGCGGATTGCCTCGTAAACATAGAGCTTTACTTCTTTCTTGCCTTGGATGGCACTATAAGTGATGAGCGAGATGTTTAACCCGTAGCCCACGCCGCCGACCTCGACTGTGGCCAAAGCCGGGGTAAGCTCGGCCAGTTCACCCTTAATGTATTCTATCATGCTTTATTTCCGTTGGTTTTGTATATATACATTTTATTTAACGACTTTTGCTTACGTTTTATTGTATTCTGCATCCAAAACATTCGCAACTGTTACAGAAAGCAGGTTTTAACCAATTTTTTATGTCGTTTTATCATTTATTTCAGCCGAAATATGTAATTTTGCAAACAAAAAGGAACTTTCATACAACTAAAAGAAACAGACAGATGAAGAAAATCAGAGCAGCCGTAGTAGGTTACGGCAACATCGGACAATATACCGTCCAAGCGCTGGAGGCTGCGCCCGACTTCGAGATTGCAGGTATCGTGCGCCGCAACGGAGCGGAAAACAAGCCCGCAGAACTGGCACAGTACGACGTAGTGAAGGACATCAAGGAGCTGAAAGGCGTCGACGTGGCCATCCTCGCCACGCCCACGCGCAGCTGCGAGGAATATGCCGGCAGCATCCTGCCACTGGGCATCAACACCGTCGACAGCTTCGACATACACACCGGCATACGCGGATACCGCGAGCGGCTGATGGAGCTTAACAAGAAAACGGGCACCGTGAGCGTCATCGCGGCCGGATGGGATCCGGGGTCCGACTCCATCGTGCGCACGCTGATGCAGAGCCTCGCCCCCAAGGGTATCAGCTATACCAACTTCGGCCCGGGCATGTCGATGGGGCACAGCGTGTGCGTACGCTCGAAAGCGGGTGTAAAGGACGCGCTTTCAATGACGATTCCGCTCGGCGAGGGCATTCACCGCCGCATGGTATACGTAGAATTGGAAGAGGGGGCTAAGCTCGACGAGGTGACGGCAGCTGTTAAGGCCGACCCTTACTTCGCCAACGACGAGACACATGTGTTCCAAGTGGCCAGCGTCGACGACGTACAAGACATGGGCCACGGCGTGCATCTGGTGCGCAAGGGGGTATCCGGACTGACGCAGAACCAGCGTTTCGAGTTCAACATGTCTATCAACAACCCGGCGCTCACGGCCCAAGTGCTGGTGAACGTGGCCCGTGCCTCCATGCGCCAGCAACCCGGATGCTACACAATGATCGAGCTCCCGGTCATCGACATGCTGCCCGGAGAGCGTACCCAATGGATTGAACATTTGGTTTGAAACAGGCGAAGCGGATGAACGGATGAACAACAAGATTCGTACAAGCATCTTGTACGGATGCTACAAGGTGCTTGTACACAGATTACAAGATGCTTGTAAGGAGCGTACAAAGACCTTGTACGAATCTTGTTGCATGGTGGTTCAAGGATGAAGGATTAAGGATGAAGACCTGAGTTCGGGATAAGGATGTCACGTTAAATCCGGACGGCAGTGCCCCCCTGCGCTGCGGCGGCA
>DBRC01000039.1:0-6993 GCA_002305505.1 Prevotella sp. UBA1378
GGGTCCGAGTCCCGTTTTCCGCTCTTTTTGAATATTTTAGGAAAACAAGCATTCTCAAATGAATTTATATTTAAGGTATTTTGATAGGGAAGCATTGGTGTCTAATGTTGAAGATGCTATATCTTTCTTGGCCGACATAGATGAAATAGGGATGAATCCTATGCTGGAGGCAGATATACGGGAATATGTGTTGAGCGACGTATACTACCCGAAGCGGTATAAGATTCGCCCCCGTGTTTATTTTATCATCATCAAGACAGAAGCGGCGACAATGCAGGATTTCAAGGAAAAGAAAGCTGTGCACAGTGTTGCGGCGGCAGAGGAAAAGGAAAAAATGGTGTCGCCGGCGATTGTACGCTTAAGCGAAGACCTGCCGGGCTGGTACGAAGGGTCCATAGATTTCAAGCGCGTGCTTCAGGTGCCGGGTACCGGGAAATTCCAATATCGTGATACCCACTTTGTTGCCCGGTGTAAAGCTACTTCAGGTTTAGACTGTTATAACCGCATCGTAGACCACTTGCGCCAGCGGGTGGACAACCGCAGCCAGTTTCCCTCGGCGAAAGGTAAGAACTTCAGATTCCGCTACTTGGGCGCTTGGAAATAAAAGCCAGAGGCTATGAATAAGGTGATGTTAATCGGTAATGTCGGGCAAGAACCTGAGGTGCGTTATGTCGACCAAGGGGTTGCGGTTGCACGCTTTTCGCTTGCAACGACTGAGCGTGGCTATACCTTGCAAAACGGCACACAAGTGCCCGACCATACGGATTGGCATAATGTTGTTTTGTGGCGTCGCTTAGCCGAGGTTGTAGAAAAGTATGTGCATAAAGGGGATAAGCTGTATATAGAGGGGAGGATAAGGTATACCTCGTACGACGATAAGCAGGGCAGGCGTAGGTATGTAACGGAAATATGGGCGGAGAACATGGAAATGCTGACACCCAAATCTGCGGCTACTGCCAGTCAGCCGTCCCAGCCGGCGGGCAATGCCGCCGGGCCGTCGCAACAGCCGGCTCCGGGCAACGAATCGGAGGCATTACCTTTCTGAATCATGATAGAGTATCAGCAAATACTGACTGAAGTTCAATTCATACCTCCTACGGCAGGGGCAATCATAGCAGGCATACTGGCTTGCCTGTTGCTGATAGTGTCGGGCTTTGCTTCTGGTTCGGAAATAGCTTTTTTCTCTTTATCGCCGAACGATATCAATGAGCTGGAAGAAAGGAAGAACGAGCGGGACGGGAAAATACTCCGTTTGCGCGAAGACTCCGAACGCACATTGGCTACGATTCTGATAACAAACAATCTGGTTAATGTAACAATCATCATGCTCTGCAATTATTTCTTTGAACATGCCGTTTCTTTTGGCAATGCAGCATGGTTACACTTCCTTTGCATCACGGTGTTGCTTACATTCCTGTTGCTGCTCTTCGGCGAAATTCTCCCCAAGGTTTATTGCGGACAGCAGCCTCTTGCCTTTTGCCGTACGGCTGTCAACGGCATTCTGTTTTTCTGGAAGTTGTTTTATCCGTTTTCGAGTGTCCTTCTGCGCTCCGGCTTCATTGCAGGGAAGGTGTTGCAGAAAGAAAATCATGTGTTGAGCATAGGCGACCTTGAGCAGGCCTTGGAGTTGACGGATAAAAATGACCTGAAAGACGAACAGAGGATGTTGGAGGGCATAGTACGCTTCGGGGATGAGACGGCTAAAGAAATAATGACGAGCAGGCAGGATGTGATTGATCTTGATTTCCGGTCTACTTTCTCGGAGGTGCTCAAGTGCATCGTCGATAATAATTATTCGCGTATTCCTGTTTATCAGGACAATATCGACAATATACGGGGTATCCTGTATATCAAGGACTTGCTTCCGCATCTTAATAAGCCTGCAACATTTCGTTGGCAGTCGTTGATACGTGCCCCGTATTTTGTTCCGGAAACAAAGAAGATTGACGATTTGCTGCGCGAGTTCCAAGAGAATAAAGTGCACATTTCCGTTGTCGTTGACGAGTTTGGAGGTACGAGCGGAATTGTTACGCTTGAAGACATCTTGGAGGAAATCGTCGGCGAGATAAATGACGAATACGATGAAGATGAGAAAAGCTATGTCCGCGTGAATAGTAATACATATATCTTTGACGGAAAAACGCTTCTCAGCGATTTTTACAAGATTCTCCATCTTGATGACGAAACCTTTGTGGATGTAGAAGGCGATGCCGATACATTGGCCGGGTTGCTATTGGAAATCAAAGGTGAATTCCCGGCGCTACATGAGAAGATAGGCTTTCGGAACTTCACTTTTGAAGTAATGGAGATGGATGAGCGCCGTATTGTAAAAATCAAAGTCATTATGCACGGATCGGAATCTGATTCGTGATGTGGCCACTTTATATTGTCACCTTCTTTTTCCCGATGATATAAAGGCCCTTGCATAGTCTTGTCCGGTCTGTACCGAGATAACGGCCGTCGATGGAATAAATGCGGCCCGGCGTGCCATTCGCATCCGGTTGGTAGATGCCATTGTCGACACCGCCCATGAATTTGAATGTTACTGTACCTCCGGCCGTGTTTTCCCGGATGTCTGTAATAGGCTTGCCCATGTAGTTACCGCGGTAAACCGTTGCTGCAGGTATCGTCTCGTCCGTCAGTTCCGTTACGTTGCTTGTTCCGGGGAAAGGGTCGCCTGCCAGTTCGGCATTATACATTTCTTCTGTGAAGAACTGCCCGCCATATTTGTCGAGCAATGCTTGCACTGTTGTCAGGCTGCTGCTGATTTTCTCATATTTATAGTATGAAGGGACGAACATGCCGTCGGCAGGGATAATCGTCATTCGCGGATGCCCTGCTACGGCGTTTACTTTCGGTGCACCCAAAGTGAATGCTGATGCATTATAATCGACGTGATAGACCAGCATGCCGTGTCCCGGCAGATATGAGTTCCATCCGCTTTGCTGTACACTTTGAACAAGATAGTATTCCGTATGTTGTTCATCCTTATCGTTTAATATCCGGTAAGCTTTCCCCCCTTCTGCCAGTGTTTTCAATGACACATCCGCCGCAGTCGTCAAGGTGTCTATAGTCATCCACCCCATCCGCTCGCGCTCCCAGCAGGAGTATTCCACGGGCGTATAACCCAAATTGGCATATTCTCCCTCGTCCATAATATCCCAGTAATCAAGGTTTTGGTTGATGCATTTTACGGCGGGCGAAGTGCTGCTGGGGTATAGGTCGGGTAATCCCAGGCAATGGGAAAACTCATGGCAGAATAGTCCGATACCGTTAATCTGTGGGCCGTATTTTGCAGTGGTCAAAGGGTCAAAGTTCAGTTCGTTATTCACTCCGTATCTGCAAATCCTTTTCCCGTCGAACGACTTGCCTGGCGTGACGGTCCCGGATTTAGGCCAAATGCAATCGCTGGAATTCCCGGAAATGCTTTGTGAATACCCTGCATAGATGATGTAAACGAGGTCGACATAATTGTCGCCGTTGCTATCGTATGATGCGAAGTCGATGTCAGCATCAAGGGCAGTGCATGCATCACTGAAGAGTGCCGACATGTTTTCGCCGTTAGAGTCGCCCCTCCCATAATACTTCAGCGGTTGTGGAAGTTTTACCGGTCCATACACGTCAAACTGCGGGGTGAACTTACCGGAGCTCATGTCCTTGAAATAGCGTTTTACGCTCCCATAGTTCAGATAGTATTGCGACCCCATATCCTTGTCTGTAACCGGGTCGAACAGCTCATCGGCATTCAGGTATTTGTTAAAGGCTTTGCGGGGCTCGGGTATGGTGAATGTAGAATCACTGAATTCTACCAATATCACAACGGCCTTAGGCGAGCCTAAATGGGGAAACAGGGTGTTGTCATTCGCCATCGGTTCTCTCTTCAATACGGACTTCCTCCTGTTTTGCTCTGAATTTAAGAAAAAGGCATCCGTATCCTGTTTCTTTATCTGCATGTTCTCTTCATCAGTACGTGCATTGGCTTCGTGTGCCAATATGCCTGTCGACCGCAATAAGCCGCCGTCATCTACCTGGGCTATGAAGTAATCGAATCCCTCATGGAAAAGGAGGACGCCGTCGGTCGTTGTATAGTAGTGGAAGTCGGCATTGCCGTATCCCTTTACCCGGAGTTCCGTGCCATCGCTCTGTTTAACGACATGGATTCCCGGCATCACTTTAGCACCCCAGCATACGGGCGGAAAGGTGGCGAGAAGTAGGGTTATGATAAGATGTTTCATAAGCGGCTTATTTTGTTTTGTCATTCAATTCGTAATAGTACTGCCCTCTTTTCCTTGTCCGTTTACCGTAGTTGATGGCATGCTTAGGGCAATGGTGGTAACAGGCCAGGCAACAAGTACAGCTGCCGTCATGTTTCCATCCGGGAGCAAGCCCATTGCCTCCGGTGATATTACGGGTGGGGCATACATTAGCACAGATGCCGCACCGTATGCAGGTTTCCGTGTCAACAGTGAACGGTCCGTCCGTAATCATCTTTGCGTTGAAATAGGCACCGATTACGTATGAGTAAAGCTTAGGGGCGGCGCCTTTCACAAGCTCCCGTATACCCTTCTTCTGCTCAGCAATCAGCCGGGCATAGGTTTCAAGGTCTTTTTGTGCCTGCAGTTTCTTCTCTTTTTCTCTTTCCGGGGTATCCGTATACATGTACGGCAGGCAAACGTACGATTCGGGCATGATGAGCGAGAATGCACTGTCGGCTTTCATGCGTTTAGCCTTCAGGGCCTTGGAGAATATCTCCATCGTTTCGCCGATGCTGTCGCCGCAGGTGCAGAGCACATAACAATATGCCGTAGCCCCGGACTCAAAATGAGCCCGCCGGATAAACTCCCTCACGATGTGCGGCGGCTGCCATCCGTGCACGGGAAAACAAAACCCTATGCGTTCGTTCTCTTCCAAGGTATAGTGGCAGTCGCCTTCCAGTTCTTCAGGGATGAAGAACAGTTTTTCGTTGGTTCTTTCAGCGAGGTACCTTGCTGCCCAGCGTGTATTGCCTGTGCCCGAAAAATAGAATATCATATTGCAAAGATAATGTAAATCAAAGATAATACAAAAAGAAATCATTATTTTCTCGGCAATACGGCATTATTCATGATAATTTGTTAATTTTGCACCTAAATTCAAAATAAGTATGCGTTACTTCATCACATTCAGTTATGATGGCACCCGGTATCACGGATGGCAGAAACAACCCAACGGTAATTCCGTGCAAGAAGAGTTAGAGCGGGCTCTTTCCTTGATATTGCGTTCTGATATTCAAGTTGTCGGTGCGGGAAGAACGGATGCAGGAGTTCATGCGCGCATGATGGTAGCCCATTTCGATATGGAGGCCGAACTCGACAGCATGCAGCTGGTTTACCGCTTGAACCGTCTGTTGCCGCGCGACATTGCCGTTAGCAAGGCAGAGCGTGTGCCGGACAACCTTCATGCACGCTTCAGTGCCATTTCCCGGATGTACCGTTATTATATACATACCCGGAAAGACCCGTTCCGCCGGGCATATTCGTGCGAGCTTCATTATGAACTTGATTTCGGGCAGATGAACCGTGCAGCCGAGATGCTTAAGACGTACGACGACTTCGGGGCATTCTGTAAAAGCCATACGGACGTAAAGACCACTCTTTGCCGCGTCACCACAGCTCATTGGCATGAGCAGGCCCCGGCTGCTTGGTATTTCGAGATCCGGGCCAACCGCTTCTTGCGCAACATGGTGCGGGCCGTCGTCGGCACGTTGCTGGAGGTGGGCCGCGGCCGGCTCACATTGGATGAATTCTGCAAAGTGATTGAGGGAAGGAAGCGGACAGATGCCGGCGAAAGCATGCCGGGTAATGCGCTGTTCTTGGAAGATATACAATATTGATAGGTATCAAAGGCGATGTGGTTAATTTTAGCTTTTCTATCGGCCGCCCTGTTGGGCTTCTACGATTCGTTCAAGAAGAAAGCACTGGAGGATAACGCTGTTATTCCCGTGTTATTTCTCAATACGCTTTTTTCGTCCCTTATTTTTTTGCCGTTCATCATATTGAGCAGTCAAACGTCGGTGCTTGACGGGTCGATTTTCCATGTCGATAGCGGGGGATGGGAAACACACCGGTACATTGTGCTTAAAAGCCTGATAGTGCTTAGCAGTTGGATCTTGGGATATTTCGGTATGAAACACCTGCCCTTAACGATTGTCGGCCCTATCAATGCCACCCGTCCCGTGATGGTACTTGTCGGCGCCTTGCTTGTTTTCGGCGAGCGGCTGAATCTTTGGCAGTGGCTTGGCGTGATGTTGGCAGTGATATCATTTTTGATGTTGAGCCGCAGCGGCAAGAAAGAGGGCATCGATTTCAAGCACGACCGTTGGATTTACATGATTGTCGGTGCCGCCGCCCTTGGTGCTGCCAGCGGCCTTTATGACAAATACCTCATGGCACCGGTCGCGAGTGGGGGAGCCGGGCTCGACCGCATGATTGTCCAGTCGTGGTATAACATATACCAGTGCTTCATGATGGGAGCCATGATGATGCTGTTATGGTGGCCGAAACATAAGCACACGACGCCTTTTCATTGGGATTGGTCAATAATTGGTGTCAGCGTGTTCCTGAGTACGGCTGATTTTGTATATTTCTATTCGCTCTCTTTCCCGGCAGCAATGATCAGTATCGTTTCGATGATTCGCCGTGGCAGTGTTGTCGTCAGCTTCATAATCGGTGCTTTAGCTTTCCATGAAAAAAACCTGAAAGCTAAAGCCGCCGACTTGGCCTTGGTGATTTTAGGAATGATATTCCTTTATATCGGTTCAAAATAGTTCTTTATCTTTGGCGTTGAGAAAATCGGCAGATGTAATGGTGTCACGGTTGACAAAGTAGTTGAGGGTGCCGTTTCCGCGCTCATAGATGGTGTAGCTGCTGCTGTATCAGAGCAATATTCCCGGGATTTATACGCCGGTTCGGGATAAGAAACCCGCGCTAATCCGCGGCATAAGGGAAAGCGGCC
>DBRC01000039.1:7067-21037 GCA_002305505.1 Prevotella sp. UBA1378
TCGCCCCCTTATCCGCCTGCTGCCTTGGCTTGCCTTTAGGGCAGATGTTCCTTCCGCCTTTACTGCGGAACTTGATGGCTGGGCAAGGAGCATCTACTCAACCATACAGGTGGAAATCGTTGACAGCAAACTTTTGCGAATCCAGTATGATAATTGCGAACTATTGAGAACGTAAATTCTTTGATAGTTCGTATTTTTGTTATATCTTTGCGGAACAAAACCGTAAAATCATGATACAACTCATATCCGATGCGCAATTGTTTCTGGCCGGCCTGATGCTGACCGACAGGGAGTTGTTCCTATTGATAATAGGCAGCGTCACTTATGTAGCGCTGTTTGTCATGGCGATTCAGAATAGCCGGAGGAAGATTTTCCAGCTGCGCGAGCGTCTCGATAAAATCAAACAGATACAAGAGCTGCAGCGGGCCAGCGATGAGCAAAGCATAGAGGCCAACAGGCGGAAGATAGCCGAACTGGAGAACCTTCTTGAAAAAATGGGTAATGAAAACAGCCTGCTGAAACTGGAACTTGAGGAGAAGAAAGCCAAGCTGGACTATACAAATACGGTGGCCATGATTGAAAATGAGAAACGGCAGCAAGCCGAGACCGTTATATTCAGCTCGGCTGTTTATCTGAGAATGAGACGGTACTTGAACGAAGGGAAAGGAATGACGGAACACGATTGGTCCGAACTGTCAGAAGTGGTGAACAGTGTATACACAAATTTCACAGAGAAGCTTTACACCTTATATAAAATGACGGACCAGGACTACCATGTCAGCCTTCTTGTCAAAGTGCGCATGTCGCCCAAAGACATTGCCTTCCTCACCGTGCACAGCAAAGAGAGCGTGGCGTCTACCCGCAGCCGCCTGTATTCGAAGATCTTCGGCAAAAAAGGCTCCACAAAAGATTGGGACGATTTCGTTTTATCTCTTTAACTCGCAATGTTCAATTTATAAAAAATATGATTATGATAGACTATTTAATAGCCAATATGTGGCAAGTTTGGGCGGTACTGACCGTTGTATGCCTGATTCTGGAATTGTCGGCAGGCGATTTCTTCATTATGTGTTTTGCAATCGGTGCCTTGTTTGCAGCTCTTGTCTCCCCGGTTAGTAATGTTTTCGTCCAGTTGGGCGTGTTCATCGCATTTTCAGCAATGAGTATTTTTTTCGTCAGGCCCTTTGCCCTCCGCTATCTGCACAAAGACGAACGGCCGCGCCCCAGTAATGCTGATGCCTTGATGGGGCGCGAAGGGCGTGTCAGCGAGACCATTGTCGCAGGAGGCTTCGGGCGCGTAGCCATTGACGGCGACGACTGGAAAGCCGTTTCCGGGCATCCCGATGAGATACCCGTGGGCACGCCGGTTCGCGTGATTGGGCGCGAGAGCATCATCCTTACGGTTGAGAAAGTATAATTCACTTTTAAATATTAAACAAAAAAACAAAAGCAATGGATTCAATTATGTATGTCCTTATCGCACTTGTGGTGTGCGTAGTCATTTTTGCCAAGATGGCATTGGTGATTATACCACAGTCAGAAACCAAGATTATCGAGCGCCTCGGCCGTTACTATGCTACGCTCAATCCGGGTATCAACATCATTATCCCTTTCATCGACCGTGCCAAGTCGATTGTTGTGTTGCAGGCACGCCGCTACATGTATTCAAACACTATCGACCTCCGGGAGCAAGTGTATGATTTCCCTAAACAGAATGTGATTACGAAGGATAACGTGCAGACAGAAATCAATGCGTTGCTCTATTTCCAGATTGTAGACCCCTTCAAGGCTGTATACGAAATCAACAACCTTCCCAATGCCATCGAGAAACTGACGCAGACGACGTTACGAAACATTATCGGCGAACTGGAATTGGACCAAACGCTAACCAGCCGTGATACGATTAACACCAAATTGCGTGCCGTGCTCGATGATGCCACCAATAAATGGGGCATCAAAGTGAACCGCGTGGAACTGCAAGATATCACACCTCCCGAAAGTGTCCTGACCGCAATGGAGAAGCAAATGCAGGCAGAGCGCAATAAGCGTGCGACCATCCTTACCAGCGAAGGGAAGAAACAAAGCGAAATCCTACAGTCGGAAGGCGAAAAGATGGCCACCATCAATCGTGCAGAAGCTGCCAAGCAGCAAGCCATCCTGCATGCAGAGGGCGAGGCCGAAGCCCGTATCCGCAAAGCCGAGGCCGAGGCAATCGCTATCGAAAAGATTACGGAGGCCGTAGGCAAAAGCACCAACCCGGCTAACTACCTGTTGGCACAGAAATATATCCAAATGCTGGAGCAGGTAGCAGAAGGCGACAAGACAAAAACCGTTTATTTACCCTATGAGGCAACCAACCTGATGGGAAGTATAGGCGGAATAAAAGACCTCTTTAAAGATTAAATATACAAAATATAACAAATTAGATGAAATTCATTTCAAAGATTCGAAAAAATACACTGCAAAGTTATAGATTACAATCTTTTTTGTGTAATTTTGCGGTCGGAAATGAATTTCATCAATTTGTATGGTACAAAATATTTTTAAAGGACTGGGCATAGCCCTTATCACCCCTTTCAATGAAGACAGCTCTGTAGACTATGATTCGCTGGTGCGTCTGATTGACTATCAGATGAGCAATGGAGCTGATTTCCTGTGTATTCTTGCTACGACCGGCGAAACGCCTTGCCTCTCAGCCGATGAAAAATTGAAAATCAAAGATATTGTTGTTAATCGCGTAAAAGGGCGTATCCCCATTTTAATGGGGTGCGGAGGAAATAATACAGCTGCCATTGTCAACGAACTGAAAACGGCAGATTTCCGTGGAGTGGATGGTATATTGAGTGTATGCCCTTATTATAACAAACCGTCGCAGGAGGGATTGTACCAGCATTTCAAGGCTATTGCTGCAGCGACAAAACTCCCAGTCGTACTTTATAATGTCCCTGGGCGGACTGGTATCAATATGGCGGCTGCCACCACGGTGCGCCTGGCCCGCGACTGCCAGAACATTGTTGCTATCAAAGAGGCCGGGGGGAATTTGGAACAAGTGGACGAAATCATTAAAAACAAACCGCGCAGCTTCGACGTAATCAGCGGTGATGATGCCCTTACATTCCCCATGATTTCATGTGGTGCCGTAGGTGTAATCAGCGTCATCGGCAATGCCCTGCCTAAAGAGTTCTCCAAGATGATTCGCCTGCAAATGCGTGGCGAGTATGACGGAGCCCGCAAGATACACCACCGCTTTACCGACCTTTTTTCCCTCCTCTTTGTAGATGGTAATCCTGCCGGTGTAAAAGCGATGCTTCATGAAATGGGGATGATCAAGAATGTATTGCGTTTGCCGCTTGTTCCCACACGTATTTCTACGCTTCAGCGCATGAGTGAAATTATGAAGGAATTGAAGATTTAGCTATGGAGGAATCGAAGGTCATACATGAAATAACGCCCTTGATGGGCAAAGACGTACTCTATATAGCCGACCGCCATAAGAAAGAGTTTACCTACCCCATACATAATCATGAGGTATATGAGCTTAATTTTGTAGAACACGCGCAGGGAGTCCGCCGCATAGTGGGGGACAATACGGAAGTGATAGGGGAGTATGATCTCGTATTGATTACCAGTCCCGACTTGGAACACGTATGGGAACAGAATACATGTACAAGTCCGGACATTCACGAAGTGACTATCCAGTTCGACCTTGATATGAGCGAAAGCGGCATGTTCGGGCGCAATCCGTTTAACTCTATGAAGCACATGATGCAAGAAGCCCGTAAGGGGCTTGCATTCCCCATGTCGGCAATTCTTAGGGTTTATAACGACTTGGTTTCGCTCAGCAGTGTTACCGACGGTTTCTATGCTTTTACAAAGTTTCTTACCATCCTTTACGAATTGTCGCGCTGCGACGGTGCACGGACCTTGGCTACCAGCAGCTATGCAAAGGTTGATATTGAGAGCGATAGCAGGCGCATACTGAAAGTAAAGAATTATATTACCAAGAACTATATGGACGAGATACGCCTGGGAACCCTTTCCGACATCGCAGGAATGAGCCCGAGCGCTTTCAGCCGCTTTTTTAAGCTGCATACCGGCAGGCGCCTAAGCGACTATATCATCGACCACCGGTTGGGCTATGCCAGCCGCTTACTTGTGGATACAACGAAAAGCATCGCAGAAATCGGTTATGAATGCGGATTCAATAATTTGAGCAACTTCAATCGGATATTTAAGAAAAAAAAGGGATGCAGCCCCTCCGAATTCCGTGAGAATTACCACAAAACACGTATAATAGTGTAATCAAACATAGTTTTTGATAAAAAAGTTGCGTAAAAGTTTGGAGGTGTCAAATAAAGTTCGTACCTTTGCACTCGCAATTCGGAAATGAAAAGCAAACAGGCTCCCTAGCTCAACTGAATAGAGCATCTNNGAAGGTTGTGGGTTTGAATCCCGCGGGAGTCACAAAAGAAGCTAAGAATAGCTTCTTTTTTTATTCCCAATCATTCGGCACGGCCGAGGTGAATTTTGGTTAAAACTAAAAGTTTTTTTTGTCGTTTAGCCCAAAATGGCTACCTTTGTAAAAAGGGACTCTTGCCATGGATAAAATAACAGAACACAACTTCGAACAGCTGTACAATGACAGTATCGAAACCGAGCGCATTGACAAGTTTGTTTGCGATGAAATGGACCGCCAAATACACCGCTATATAAAAGCGATGCATGGCAGCAAGCAGACGATGGACCAGTTTGTAGCACAACTCCGTTTGCTTGACGTACCCGCTAAAGAGCAGGCTATTGCCCGCTATATAGATTTTAACAGGAAAGTTGTAAGGGGGCTCGACTTCAAGATTGTCGTTGCGCGCGCTTATGCCAACTATTGCGATTCGTACGGATATTTCCTCCACCTTCTTGGAGACGAAAAGCGGATGGCCCGTTACCTGAAGCGAATCGAAGAGAAGTATCTGCGGTTTCACGAGGTATTTGAACATGATGGGCATTATGGTATCCGCGACAGCAGGGGCAACATCCTGATTCAGCCCCGTTATGAGTTCTTAAGGCGTGTGTTTGCTTACGTAGACGAAATCAGCCTGATGCCGATTGTTGCTCAATACGAAGGCAAATTGGGCCTGATACTGCCTGATGGGCATGATACGGTAGTGGCCGATTTTATTTACGACGAGATTTCGTTAAGGGAAGAGCATCCTTTTTTCGAGGCAACCCGGGGCGGTATAACCGGATATCTTGATAACGACGGAACCTTTATTGCCAAAACCGCCCTTTAAACAACGGCCCTCCCTTTTGGAGGAACATTCCCATCATGGGGGAATTGGGGCTGCATCACCGTCCCTGTAATCAACCGGGACTCTCTTGGAATGAGATGTGTATCCTTCGGCTTCCAATACAGCAAACCGTCTGTTCGCTGATGAAGCCCAGGGCACGCGTTGCACCAATCTTTCGGGTTTAGGGGCAAGTAAAAACGGGCGGAATCCCCTGTAAAACAGAAATTGGCTGAAAAAATAGAGAATTTTACTGATTTTCTTTTCGCCGTAATATATATTTCAATATCTTTGCACAGGACAAAAACAAAAGGCAATGAAAGAGATGATTAATAAATTCCGTCCGATAACACTCGGTGAAATGAGCGGTATCAGGTTGATGAACCGCACAGACACTAAGTTCGTGACCAATACCACCATGCTGGCACGTCTGCTCAAGATGGCCGAGGCCGACTATCGCATACAGGAGGTTGACGGAATCCGCAACATCCCTTATTTCACCGTTTATTTTGATACCGGAGATTACGATATGTTCGTGGCGCATCAGGACGGTCACAGCGGCAGGCAGAAAGTAAGGATACGCTCTTATGTCAATTCGAACCTCAGCTTCCTTGAAGTGAAAACGAAGGACAACCACGGGCGCACGAAGAAAAAGCGCATTGCCATAGGGGATTTCGACCCAGTGCACCCGCAGCGGGTTGAGTTCCGCCGGCAGAACAGCGAGTACGTTGCATACGATGAGTTCCTGCGCAGGCATCTCGGTTACAAACCCGAATCGCTTGTGGGGCAAATCGAGAACCGCTTCAACCGTATCACGCTCGTGAACAATGCGAAAACCGAGCGGGTGACCATCGACACATCGCTCTGTTTCCATAACCTGTCCACGCAAGCCGACTGTTCGCTGGAGCGGCTTGCAATCATAGAACTGAAGCGCGACGGGTTGCAGCATTCCCCCATTTTAGAGATGCTGCGCCAGCTGAGAATACATCCTCAGGGATTCAGCAAGTACTGTATGGGCTCGGCTATGACGAATGGCAATCTGAAAACAAACAGGTTTAAGCCGAGATTGAGGAGGATAGACAAAATCATTAATTACATGGATATTTAACCCACTAATAAAGATATGAATTATGGAAGAATTGAATGAGTTAGAGTTGATGGGCACCCCAATCATAGATTTGGGCGACTTCACGCAAATGATATTCCGCGTATTGTTCAATACGCTCATCGTATGGGTGCTGATTCATACGTTGTACTATCCAAAGAGCCGGCGCCGTGACTATTATTTCACATTTATGCTGATCAGCATCAGTATCTTCTTCTTGATTTACCTGTTGGGAGGCGTCAAGCTTAAGATAGGCTTCGCGCTGGGGTTGTTTGCCATCTTCGGAATCATCCGGTACAGGACGGAGTCGATGCCTGTACGCGAGATGACTTACCTTTTCATGATTATCTCCATCTCGGTCATCAACGCACTGGCTGTCACCATCAGTTATACCGAACTATTCGTAACCAATGCGATATTCCTTGTATTCACGTGGCTGTTCGAAAGCCATAAGTTGTTGAAACATCTTTCTACAAAACTGATACAGTACGACCGCATCGAACTGATAAAACCGGAAAACAGGGCAGAGCTGATAGCCGACCTTGAAGCCCGTACGGGATTGAAAATAGAGAAAGTGGACATCGGGGGTATCGACTTCCTGCGCGACATGGCCATAATCCGCATTTCGTATGAGCCTGATAATAATGAGATAAATGTAGTAGATGAGAAAATTAAAATAACAAAATCAGAATATGCAAATTCGTAAGTTTATATTGATTGGGGTAGCCTCGGTGGCTGTTTCAACATCCTTTGCACAGGAGTTCGGCACTTGGACCGAAGCGAACGTCGAAAAGAAAATAAGTAAGAAACTGTCGGTTTCCGGAGGGGCCGAGTTGCGTACGGGCAACGACATGAAGAATGTAGACCGATGGAGCATCGGTATTGGTGCAAGCTACAAGCTGACCAACTGGCTGGAAGCCGATGCCGGCTATACTTTGCTATACGATTACCATGAACGCGACACTACATATAACTACAATAGTAAAGGCGTCTTGCGCCCGAACAAAATAAACCAAGCCTATTTCAGCACCCGCCATCGTGTGTACGTGTCGCTGACAGGGAGCTTGGATGTGGGCAAGCTCGAAATCTCGCTCCGCGAACGCTGGCAATACACTTATCGCCCGGCTGTTGAAAATATCCGCATGGACTATCAGGACGACGAGGGCGATGAAGGCTACGGGTATACCTACCCGGTGAAGGGAAAGGGTAAGAACGTGTGGCGTAACCGGCTACAGTTCGAATATAAGCTTAATAGTACTTTCAAACCCTATATCAGCGCCGAGACCTACATGGCTAACGGATGGGATAAGTTGCGCTTTGCAGCAGGGACGGAAATAAAGTTCAACAAACGCAATTCGCTGGATATAGGCTACAAGTATCAGAAGGTATACGATGACGAAGAAACCGACCGGCACATAGTCAGCGTGAGCTATAAATATAAATTCTAAGAAACAAACATTTATCTTCTTCTAAATTCCGAACAAGTTATAGCAGCGGCTATAGCAACGTTCAAACTGTCGGCTGTTTCTCCTTGATGGAAATCGGGGATGAACAGCCGGTTTGTTATCTTCTCACGTATTTTCCCGGAAATGCCGTTGCCTTCGTTACCCATGACAATGATGCCGTGGGTGGATAACTCTTCCCGGTAGATGTTCTTGCCGTCCAACAGCGTACCGTAGACAGGGAAACCGGCTGGCAGACTGCCTAGGAACAATTCTAAATCGGTATATACCATCTGTACCCGGGCAATGCTTCCCATCGTGGCTTGCACCACTTTGGGGTTGTAGGCATCGGCGGTGTCGGTGCTGCAGAATATCGTGTCTATGCCGAACCAGTCGGCAATACGGATAATGGTGCCCAGATTGCCGGGATCCTGAATGTTGTCGAGCGCAAGATAAAGCCGTTTGTCGATTACCGTTGCGGGTGGGGTAGGTAGGCGGAATACGGCGAGCACCTGTTGTGGATGCTGGAGAAAGCTTATTTTACGCAGTTCGTCGCCGCCAACTTCGGAAATCTGCCCGACCGACGGATGCTGTATATGCCATTCGGGAGTGGCGAAGATAATCTCCGGCTGTAACCCTTTTAATAAGTCGCCCACCACTTTAGGCCCTTCGGCCACGAAAACGCCTTCCTTCTCGCGGTTCTTCTTCTGTTCCAGTGAGCGGATATATTTTATTTGTTTTTTTGTAATCATGCGCAAAATTATATGAAAACAGGGGCTAAATTACAAATAAAGTTTTAACTTTGCAACATTAATCGGAAAAAATGCGGAGCAAGTTGTACATATTCACCCTTGTCGGTCTTTCTTTCCTTGCCTCTTGTTCGGAAACGAAATATGTTTCCGGAGGCGATTATTTATTGGACAAAGTCAATATTGAAATCGACAAGGAAACGAAAGGCATCAATACGGCGAAGATGAAATCCTATATCCGGCAAAGAGGTAACTCGCGATGGTTTTCTGCCGTGAAAATACCTTTGGCCACCTATTCCTTATCAGGCCGCGACTCTACCCTGTGGCTGAACCGTATGTTGAAATCGATTGGTGAAGCACCTGTCATATATGACTCCATTTCCGCCCGCATCACCTGTAACAACCTCCGGAATGCTTTGCAGAACGAAGGCTATCTGGGGGCATACGTTGATATGCGAAACGAGATAAAGAGGAAAAAAAAGAATGTCGTTTATGTGTTGCATCCCGGAGAACCCTACTATTTAGGGCAAGTGAAATACGAAATCAATGATTCTGCGATAGCCCGGCTTTTAAGTGTGGGCGACACGTTGGACAGGCGGCTGCATCCGGGCATGCAGTTTAACGTAGAAGCGCTGAACCTGGAAAGGAAGCGCATTACCGACTTGCTGACAAGTAATGGCTATTACAGGTTTCATAAAGATTTTATCTCATACCAGGCCGATACCGCAAGCGATAAGAGGGAAATCGGGCTTACCTTGATCTTGCACCCTTACCGTACCAGTGCGGTATCGGACACGTTGCATACACAATACAGAATAGGTAAGATACAGTACCAAAGCGGCGACCCAGATGACCCGGTCATACATTTACGGAAGGCGGTCGTAGAGCGTAGCACGTTTATCACGGAGAACAGTTTGTATTCCACCAGCGACCTGCAGAAAACCTACAACAGCTTCGGGCGGTTACAGGCAGTAAAGTATACCAACATCAGTTTTAAGGAACATCCTGGCGAGCCGGTGCTTGATTGTGACATCCAGTTGAGCACGAATAAGCCGAGCATGATCAGCTTCCAACCTGAAGGCACCAATACGGCTGGTGATTTAGGTGCGGCTGCATCATTGACTTACCTGAACAGGAATATCTTCCGCGGCTCGGAGCAGTTTAGCGTAGAGTTGCGCGGGGCCTATGAGGCAATCAAAGGCCTGGAGGGGTATTCGAACGATGATTTCCTGGAATACAGCGTGGAAACCAAACTGACCTTCCCCCGGTTCGTTGCCCCTTTTCTTGCCAGCGGTTTCCGCCGTAGAATCAATGCCACGTCGGAGGTTTCCTTGTCGTACAATCTGCAGGACCGCCCGGAATATCATCGCAGGGTAACGTCGGCAGCGTGGAAATACAAATGGCATGATGCAAATCATCATGACCGCTACCAGATAGACTTCCTCGACTTGAACTATGTTTCGATGCCGTGGATCTCGGAGAAATTCAAGCAAGACTATCTGGAAAGTACGACAAGCCGCAATGCCATCCTGCGTTACAACTATGAGGATTTGTTTATCATGAGGTTTGGTGTCGGTTTTATCTATAACAACGGTGTTTATGCCGTTAAGGCCAATGTGGAAACTGCTGGTAATATACTGGATCTCGGGGCACGCATCTTCCGTTTCTCAAAGAACGATTTGGGGCAATACCGCTTGTTCCGGATAGCCTATGCGCAATATGTGAAAGGGGATATTGAATATACTAAGAATATACAATTCGATTATAATAACTCGCTGGTGTTCCATGCGGGTTTAGGCGTCGCATATCCTTACGGGAACAGTCGTATCCTGCCTTTTGAGAAGCGTTATTTCTCAGGAGGGGCCAATGGAGTGAGGGGGTGGACTGTAAGAAGTCTGGGCCCCGGGAAATATACGGGGAACAACGGCAACATCGACTTCATCAATCAGACAGGAGACATGAAGATAGACTTGAATTTAGAATACCGGGCCCATTTGTTCTGGAAGCTGAACGGTGCTTTGTTTGTTGACGCAGGCAATATCTGGACGCTTAGAAATTATGAGGAGCAACCGGGGGGCTACTTCCGCCTGAAAGATTTCTGGAAAGAGATTGCGGTAAGCTACGGACTGGGAGTAAGGTTCAATTTCGATTATTTCATTCTGCGTTTCGACATGGGCATGAAGGCCATCAATCCAGCTTATGAAAGCGGGGCAGACCGCTATCCGGTTATTTACCCGAAGCTCAGCCGCGACTTTGCTTTTCACTTCGCGGTAGGCCATCCATTCTGATTAGGAATTTCCCGTTCCTGCGGACATACGGGAACCGGAAAAAGGCGCTTTCAATCATTCTTCCAGCCTTGCCGATGGTGTCCGGTCTCATATAGTTGGATACGCGTAGAACGACGCTCCCGGTCGAATCGTTACTGTCCGGCCGGATATTCTCTATTTCCACCATGGCCTTTTCATCTTGCGCCCTCAATATTTCCAAGTCGGCTTCATGCATATTTGAAGCGGCAAATTGAAGCCACTTCATGCTTTCGTCGGTACAAAAGGCCTTTGCTTTTGCGAAATCGTAATTAAAGTACGCATCAGCAAAAGCCAATGCGTTGCCTTTCAGCCGGCTATTCTCGTCTTCTGATGCGTTACTGCATCCGTTCATCGCCAATAAGGTACAAAGAACCGGCGGCAGGTATCTTATAATCCCCATTTATTATATAATTATACTGTATCTGAAATAAAAACTGTGCAAAGATACCAAATTCATTTGGTTATCACATAAATTTTATTTATTTTTGCAGAAAATAATAATCGGAATGCTTAAATTTATATCCTTTGGGAGCGGAAGTAGCGGCAACTGTTACTTCTTGTTCACCGAAACGGATGGAATACTAATAGATACAGGAGTAGGAATAAGAATATTAAAGAAATATTTTAGGGATTATGGCCTGGCGATGACCTCGGTACGCCATGTCCTTATTACGCACGACCACGCAGACCACATAAAGTCTGTAGGACGTTTCTCTCACGAATATAATGTACCTGTTTATACCACCCGCGAAGTTCATGCCGGCATAAGCCGCAACTATTGTGTACAGCGCAAGATACAGCCGGAACTGATTTGTTATGTCGAGAAAGGGAGTAGTTTCGAACTGGGCGAGTTCCGTGTTACGCCTTTCAACGTGCCTCACGACAGCAGCGATAATGTGGGTTACCGGATTGAGCATAAGGGGGTTGTGTTTTGTATAATGACTGATGCAGGAACGGTGACGGACGAGATGAAGCAGCATATTGGCAATGCCAATTATCTTGTGATGGAGGCTAATCACGATGAGGAAATGGTGCTCAATGGGCCATACCCCCGGTATTTGAAGGAACGGATACTGAGCGACAACGGGCATTTGAGTAATAAAAGTTGCGCAGAGGCCCTTGCCGGGAATATGACAGGAAATCTACGTAAGGTATGGTTATGCCATTTGAGCGAGGAAAACAATCATCCGGAGTTGGCACGTAAGACGGTAGAGTCGGTTCTTCGCGGTTATGGGATTGTCATCGGCAAGGATATTCAAATGGAAATTTTAAAACGTAAGACACCAAGCAATATTAATGAATTAAAATGATGTAGACTTATGATGTTAAAGAAATGCCAGTTGACACTGCTGACTTTTGTATGGTCGGCGGTGATTGTTTGGGCCCAAGGCCCCAATAATTCGGGAACTTATTATCAGGCGGCTGACGGAAAGAAAGCCAGTGAGTTGAAGACAGCCCTTTTCCAGATTATCAAGGATCCCAGTGTCACAAGCTATGACGGCTTATGGGCTGCATACAAGCAAACGGATCTCCGTGACGACGGGAATATATGGGACATGTACTCCAGTATCACCAGCTACAGCCCGGATGGTTCGCATTCTTATTCAAAGGAGGGCGACGGGTTTAACCGTGAACATTCATTCCCGAAGAGTTGGTTCAGCAATGCCAAGCCAATGTATTCCGACATAGTCCATGTCATCCCGGCAGACGGTTATGTGAACAACCGCCGCAGTAACTATCCGTTTGGTGAAACCAAAAATCCCACTTATACTTCAGCAGGGGGATTCAGCAAAGTGGGGCCTTGCTCGTATCCCGGGTATTCAGGGATAGTGTTTGAGCCGAATGATCAATACAAAGGCGATTTTGCCCGTATTTATTTCTATATGGCTACTTGTTATGAAAACAAGATTGCTTCTTGGAACTGCGACATGCTGGCGGGAAACAGCTATCCGGCCTATAAGGCGTGGGTCATCAACATGTTGCTTGAATGGGCTACGAAAGACCCGGTGAGTGAAAAGGAGATTAACCGTAATAACGCAGCTTACGGCATCCAGAAAAACCGTAATCCCTATGTTGATTACCCGGGGCTCGAACAGTATATATGGGGAAACAAGAAGGATATTGCCTTCAGTTATGACAATTATGACGGAACAATCATCCCCATTCCCGACCCTGGGCCTACACCGGGCGACTCGACGGTGGTGCCGGATTCGGTTATCGTTGGCGTACAGACGTATTGCAAGATAACCAGTACCGATGATTTGTCCATTGGCAGCGGTTACCTTATTGTCAGTTCATCAAAGGGCGTCGCGATGTCGGCTTCGGATACAGACATCCGCAGTTATGCAAATGTTACGGATACGGATGGTCTTATTCTGACGGAAGTAAACTCTCCCGGTAAGCCATACCAGCTAATACTGGGAGGCTCGGTTGATGGATACACCCTCTATGACATGACAGAGAAGAAATACCTCTCGCTCACAGCCAACAAGAACAAACTCTATGTCAGTGAGACGGCTTCTACAGATAATGAAAAATGGAAGATCACAATAGAAAATGGCAACGCAAGGATTGCCAGCAATGCATATCCGGACCGTACAATCCAGTATAATGCCAGCAGTCCGCGGTTCGTAACATATACAAGCAATCAGACGGCCGTTCAATTATATAAGAATGTAACACCTGTCCCGACAATGATTGGTTACACAAAGCCTGAGGGTGCACAGAAAGTCGATGTATACCGTATTGACGGGGTCAAGGTGCGTGGCAGTGTGCTGCAAGGGAATGCGTTAAGCGGGTTGCCACATGGATTGTATATCATCAATAAGAAGAAGTATGTGATAGAATAGTTGCAGATACGGTGATTTAAAATACAGGCAGATGCACATCCTGGTTTCTGGACGTGTCATCTGCCTGTTGTTTATGCTTGGGCACTATTTTTCATTGATATATAATCATCACAGATGGAAAGGGGCGGCATGCATTGAAGGCGCGGGGACATCACGTTCATCCGGCCGGCGATGCCCTCTTTTTGCGCTGCTGTGGCAGTGTCGTTGCAAGGCAAGGGATTTACCCCCGTTTTGATTTTT
>DBRC01000039.1:21152-31896 GCA_002305505.1 Prevotella sp. UBA1378
TGCTGCCCACGGCTTGCCTTTAGGCAGCAATCCCTTTCTTTTTTTTACTGCAAAAGCTAAAATGGCTTATCCCGAACTCGGGTTATATCAGTATAAGTCAGCTGAGTGATAAATACCGGTGTAGAGATAACCGGAGCTTTAGCCGTGGCATGAGGCATAAGTCATCAGGAATTGCTTGAAGTCTTCGAAATCCTTAGTCATAGGCACGCTCTGTTTCGTACCTTTCATGAACTCGGCCAGGCGGGCCGGAACCTCTACTTCGGCACCGGTGGCAGCTTCGACCGTTTCCTTAAACTTCGCCGGGTGTGCCGTTTCGCAAAACACGCCGGTTTCCCCTTCTTCCAAGGCCTCCTTCAGCGCGCGGTAGCCGCATGCACCGTGTGGGTCGAGAATATAACCGGTAGACAGGTACCCCTTCATCATCGCCTCCCGTATCTGTTCGTCGGTATACGCCGCACCGCTGATGAGGGAGGTGATCTTTTCATGCGAGCCATTGTATAAATCGTAAATACGTGCAAAGTTGCTCGGGTCGCCCACGTCCATGGCATTAGCCAGCGTCTGTATGCTGGCCTTGGGTTCATACTTCCCGGTCAGCAGATACTTGTAGAAGATGTCGTTAGCATTGTTGGCAGCTATAAAACGCTTGATGGGCAACCCCATCCGGTGACCGAAAAGTGCCGCCGTGATATTACCGAAATTCCCGCTCGGAACACAGACCACCAGGTTGTCCGCCTTTCCTAAGGCCTTCATGCGTGCATAGGCGTTGAAATAGTAGAACGCTTGGGGCAGGAAGCGTGCCACGTTGATGGAATTTGCTGATGTCAGCTTCATGTGCCTGTTGAGTTCCTTGTCCATAAAGGCATTCTTCACCAATGCCTGACAATCGTCGAAAACGCCGTCGACCTCGATAGCCGTGATGTTCTTGCCGAGCGTAGTAAACTGGCTTTCCTGTATCTTGCTGACTTTTCCTTTAGGATATAAGACATACACATGGATGCCGTCAACCCCGAGGAAGCCGTTGGCAACGGCACTGCCCGTATCGCCGCTGGTAGCTACAAGCACATTCACCTGCTCTTTACCCTCTTGGCGTATGAAATACCGGAGCAGGCGGGCCATGAAGCGGGCTCCGACATCCTTGAATGCAAGGGTAGGGCCGTGGAACAGCTCCAGCGTATAAATATCCTCCTCAACTTTCACTACCGGACAATCGAACGACAGCGTGTCATATACAATCTGTTTCAGTGACCCGGCATCGACGTCTTCGCCGAAGAAGGCGTCGGCTACGGTATATGCAATCTCTTGAAAGGGCATCTTGTCGATGCGGTCGAAAAACACCTCGGGCAACGGTTTGATATGTTCCGGCATGTAGAGGCCGCGGTCTTCTGCCAAGCCTTTTACCACGGCCTTATGCAAGTCGGCTGCCGGTGCCTTTTTGTTTGTGCTATAGTATTTCATTTCGTTTATTTGATGTTCATGAATGTTTGCATAAATTCTTGTAGTCGCAGCATGCCGTATCCACCGCCAATGCAGCTTTCTTCATCGTAGACCTGCACGTTGTCGGGCTGTATGCCCGGATAATATATAATGAAAGGCACGGGTTCCTTGACGTGAGTACGGATTTCCACAGGCGTAGGGTGGTCGGGCAGTATAGCGATGCATACAGGTTCGGCCCACGTTTTCAGCTCATTATATATCGGCTCTACTATGCGGCGGTCGAGGCTCTCGATTGTGTGCAGTTTCAGTTCGAGGTCGCCGTCATGCCCGGCTTCGTCGCTGGCTTCGATATGTACGAAGACGAAATCTTGTTTCCGTATGGCCTCAATGGCTGCTTGAGCCTTGCCCTCGTAGTTCGTGTCGGCCAATCCTGTCGCGCCTTCCACCTTGACAACCTCAAGCCCGGCATAATGGCCGATACCCCTTATCAGGTCGACAGCAGAAATGACGCTGCCGCTTTTTATATCCGGATAGAGCTGCATGAGCGTTTGCATCGAGGGCCGGTACCCCCCGCTCCAGGGCCAGATGCTGTTAGCCTGCCGCTCCCCGCGTTGCTTCCGTGCCTTGTTGAAGGGATGTTCGGAGAGCAACGACTGCGATTTTATAATCAAGTCGTTTATCAGGTCGGCCGTTTCTTGTGCAGTCATGCGCCCTTGCTCTGCCGGTGCACCGCTTTCCGGTTTCACCAGCAGCGGGCGCCATTCCTCGTTGGGATGGTCGTGAGGCGGTGCGCATACGATGTGCTTGCTTCCACCCTTGATAATCAACAGGTGGCGGTACTGGATTCCGGTAATGAACTTAACACGGTCGTTACCCAGCTTTTCATTGAGGTATCTTATCAAGACATCAGCATCTTCCGTCTGCAGGTTTCCGCCATTGTGGGTGGCTATCTTTCCGTCGTCTAATGTAATGATATTGCACCGTATGGCCATGTCGTCGCCGGCCATTTCATAACCAATCGAGGCCGCCTCCAGCGGCCCGCGCCCCTCGTAAACCTTGTTAAGGTCGTAGCCCATGATAGCCGTGTTGGCCACTTCCGAGCCCGGCATGAACCCGTCGGGTACGGTAATGAGCCGGCCGGTGCGCCCTTTGCGTGCCAATAAGTCCATGTATGGCGTATCGGCATACTGTAGCGGTGTCTTGCCTCCCAAGCGCTCCACCGCATGGTCGGCCATTCCGTCTCCTAATATAATAAGGTGTTTCATGTTCTTTCTGGATAAATGCGTTTGCGGTTTAAATATTCGCTATGCTCATGATGTTGGCGAATACGCCTGCGGCCGTTACCCCGGCTCCAGCCCCGTATCCTTGTATGAGCATGGGGTACTCTTTGTAGCGTTCGGTAGTGAGGAGTACGATGTTGTTAGAGCCTTCCAAGCCGTAGAACGGGTGGTGTACCCCCACTGCTTCGAGCGATACGCTGGTCTTTCCATGGTCCATTTTGGCCACAAACCGCCATCGTTTGTTTTCGGCCTCCAGCACCTTGCGTTTCTTTTCAAACTCCCCGTCGAGCGACGGCAGCCTCTTCCAGAAATCGTCGATAGTACCCTCGAAAAATTCATCGGGTACGAAAAGATGTTTTTCCACATCCTCTTGTTCCGCCTTATACCCAGCCTCCCGTGTCAGGATGACCAGTTTGCGGACAACGTCTTTGCCACAGAGGTCGATACGCGGGTCGGGCTCGCTGTAGCCCTGCTGTTTGGCGCGGTGCACGGTTTCTGAGAACGGCACGTCGGCAGCAATCTCGTTGAAGATAAAGTTGAGCGTACCGCTAAGCACCGCTTCAATCTTCAGTATCTTATCGCCGGAGTTACGCAGGTCGTTGATGGTTCCGATAATCGGGAGGCCTGCGCCGACATTGGTTTCGAACAGGAATTTCACGCCGCGGCGTAGGGCGGTTTCTTTCAGTTTCAGATAGCTTTCATAATCGCCCGATGCTGCGACCTTGTTGGCTGCCACCACCGAAATGTTGTGTTCGAGGAATGTCTGGTATAAAGTGGCCACTTCGCCGCTGGCGGTACAGTCTACAAAGACGGAGTTGAAGATGTTCATCCCGATTACCTCGTCGCGCAAATGATTGATGTCGCTTTTGGGTGCTTCGTCGAGCAGCTTACGGTAGTTGGCCAAGTCGATGCCGTCGCGTGTGAAGACTGCATTATGGCTTGAGGCAATGCCTACGACGTTCAGTTTCAGCCGGCGTGTATTCATCAGTTCCTCGTACTGTGAATGTATCTGTTCTATAAGATTGCCGCCCACTGTGCCCACGCCGCAGATGAAGAGGTTGAGCACCTTGTATTCCGAAAGGAAGAAAGAGTCGTGGAGCACATTGAGCGACTTGCGCAGGAACTTAGCTGACACCACGAACGAGATGTTCGTCTCGGAAGCCCCCTGTGCACATGCTATCACACTGATACCGCTGCGCCCTAACGTACCGAAAAGTTTGCCGGCAATACCCGGCGTATGCTTCATGTTTTCGCCCACGATGGCAATTGTGGCCAAACCGCTTTCTGCGTGCATGGGGAACATGGCCCCTGTCTCGATTTCTTTCGCGAACTCGCGGTTGAGCACGCGTACGGCCTCGGCAGAGTCTTCGTCGCGCACGCCGATGGATGTCGAATTCTCAGACGAGGCTTGCGATACCATGAACACGGAGATGCCGTGGTCGGCAAGTGCGGTGAAAATACGGCGGTTAACGCCGATTACTCCTACCATCGAGAGGCCGGTGACAGTAATCAGGGTTGTTCCGCTGATGCTCGATATGCCCTTAATGGCTTTCCTGTCGTTCTCTATCTTGTCTTTGATGATAGTGCCGGGTTCTTCCGGAGCGAATGTGTTCTTTACCTTTATGGGGATATTCTTGATGCATACGGGATAAATCGTCGGAGGATAAATCACTTTCGCGCCGAAGTTGCAAAGCTCCATCGCTTCCACATAACTTAGTTCGCTGATGGTATAGGCCGTGCGGATTACCCGCGGGTCGGCCGTCATGAACCCGTTCACGTCGGTCCATATCTCCAATACTTCCGCATCAAGGGCTGCTGCGATGATTGAGGCGGTATAGTCGCTTCCTCCCCGCCCCAGGTTAGTGACCTCCCCGGAATGTTCGTCGGAACTGATGAAGCCCGGAACAAGGGATACCTTGGGCAAGTCGCAGAATGTTTCGCGCACCAGCCTGTTGGTCAGCTCGCTGTCGAGCACATGCTTTCCGTGCTTCTGTGAGGTCTTTATGAATTTACGGGAGTCGAACCATTTGGCATCTTTTATCAGTGCTGCTACGATGTTGCTGCTCAGCCGTTCGCCATAGCTTACAATCGCCGCTTGTGTTTTTGGACTGAGGTCGCGAATAAGGTAAACGCCATAATAAATGGAGCGTAACTCCTCCAGTAGACTGTCAATAATCTGTAATAAGCTTTCTCGCTGTTCTTTGTCTGCAATGACGGCTTTTGCCATGTCGTGATGGCGCCTGACCATCAGTTCAAATTCCGACTTGTAGGTATCGTCGCCCTTAACGGCTAAATCAGAAGTGGAAATCAGCTTGTCGGTAATGCCCCCAAGCGCACTGACAACGACAATCACAGGGCCGGGCTGGTTTTCAACGATTTGTTGTAAGCTTAAAATGCTTTTTACGGAACCTACGGATGTCCCGCCAAATTTTAATACTTTCATATATCTTTATATTATATAATTGCTGTCCCCTTAACGGACGGGGGGAAATTTGTGCAAAAGTAGTAAGAATTATCGTGATAACCAACGTTTTTAGTGGATATTTGAAAATAAAACAGGTGTTTTACTAATTATTTGTAACAAAAACGAAGCCCGGCTATCTCACGATAGTCGGGCTTCTAAACACACCAATTACAATCAAAACTTGATGTAATACTTTACATGCTTTTTAAGTGCATCCTAATTCAATCTTTGTTATGAGCCAATTACCTATTTCGTAGATGTCATTGAATCTTGTCTGTTTGTTGAAGAATCTTCTTCATTCCTTTTGGCTGCAAAATTACAAAATAAAGTGGTTTTTTCAAATAAATTTATCGTTAATATGTTACAAAAAAAGCGGCTGTGGTAGTTAAAACATGTTGAGTGGGGCGCCGTCGGCATTAAAACCAGTATGCAGGGGGGCATGCTAAAATTTCCGTGATGTGCTTGGCGTTCTCGAACAATCTTTGTACTTTTGCATGTAAATTATGATTAAAGAATTTCAAATCAGGGTATTGCCCCATGTCGCATCTAACGAAGAAAGCCTGAAGCGCTATTTGTCCGATGAAGACGGGTTGGATGTAAGGACGGTTTACGGCGTGCGGGTGCTCCGCAGAAGCATTGATGCCCGCCAGCGCACTGTTTATGTCAACTTGAAGGTAAGGGTGTACATCAACGAAATGCCGTGCGACGACGAATATCAGCGCGTGGAGTATCCGGATGTGTCGGGCCGGCCTGCGGTCATCGTTGTGGGCGAAGGGCCGGGAGGCCTGTTCGCCTCGTTGCGGCTTATCGAGTTAGGGTTGCGCCCAGTAGTGCTTGAGCGCGGTAAGAATGTGCATGAGCGTAAGAAAGACTTGGCTGCCATCACCAAAACGCAGCGTGTAGACAGTGAAAGCAATTACTGTTTCGGCGAAGGCGGAGCGGGGGCATATTCCGACGGGAAACTGTATACCCGCAGCAAGAAGCGGGGAAATATAGAGAAGATACTGAACGTATTTTGCCAGCATGGAGCCTCCACGGCTATCCTTGCCGATGCCCATCCGCATGTAGGCACCGATAAACTGCCGCGTGTGATAGAGAACATGCGCAACACAATTATACGGTGTGGCGGGGAGGTGCATCATCAGACCAAGATGACTCGCTTGATAATCGGGAACGGCCAAGTGGCCGGTGTCGAAGCCGTGTGCCCGGAAGGTTCCGGTGCCGCCCGGCGGGAATTCAGAGGGCCGGTGATACTGGCTACGGGTCATTCTGCAAGGGATGTATACCGCTATCTGGCAGAGGCGAAGGTGGAACTCGAGGCGAAGGGAATCGCCGTAGGAGTGCGCTTAGAACACCCTTCGGAGCTTATCGACCAGATACAATATCATAATAAACAAGGCAGAGGTAAATACCTTCCTGCTGCAGAGTATTCGTTCGTGACGCAGGTCGGTGGGCGCGGCGTATATTCTTTCTGCATGTGTCCCGGAGGGTTTGTCATACCGGCGGCCACAGGGGACGAGCAGATTGTGGTCAACGGTATGAGCCCGAGCAACCGCGGCGGGAAATGGTCTAATGCAGGGATGGTTGTAGAAATCCGACCGGAAGACTGCACCGCGAATCCGGACGGCATCCATCCGCTGTCTGTAATGCATTTTCAAGAAGAAATAGAGCGCAATTGCTGGCAGCAGGGCAACAGGAAACAGACAGCCCCGGCGCAGCGTATGGCCGACTTTGTCAACGGGCATTTGAGCTACGACCTGCCTAAAGCGTCGTATGCACCGGGATTGATTTCCAGTCCGTTGCATTTCTGGCTGCCTGATGCAGTGAGCGGGCGCCTTAAGGAAGGTTTTAAAGTATTTGGCAAATCCTGCCACGGTTTCCTCACCAATGAGGCCGTAATGATTGGGGTTGAAACCCGCACGTCGTCCCCTGTGCGTATCCTCCGCGACCGTGATACGCTGATGCATGTGCGCATCCGCGGTTTGTTCCCGTGCGGCGAAGGTGCGGGCTATGCGGGCGGAATTGTTTCGGCAGGAATCGACGGTGAGCGTTGTGCCGACATGGTTGCCCGTTATCTCCAATCTTTATGAAGCGAACTTTTTATAATGTTTTGTTTGCACAAATGGTGGAAAATTAGTAATTTTGTGCGAAATTTTGAGTATATTAAAAAGATATTATAATGAATATTTCCTACAAATGGCTTAAGGAATACGTCGATTTCGACCTTGCACCGCAAGAGGTGTGCGATGTGCTGACATCAACCGGTCTCGAAGTAGGCGCACTGGAAGAGGTTCAAAGTATTAAAGGCGGATTGAAAGGGCTCTATGTCGGGCAAGTACTGACATGCGAGATACATCCGGACAGTGATCATCTGCATGTGACAACCGTAGATCTTGGCCGTGAAAATCCTTCACAAATTGTCTGTGGGGCACCGAATGTCGCTGCTGGTCAGAAAGTAATCGTAGCCGATTTGGGCTGCGTGCTCTATGACGGAGACAAAGAGTTTGTGATTAAAAAGTCGAAGTTGCGCGGTGTCGAAAGCAACGGTATGATTTGTGCAGAGGATGAGATCGGCGTAGGCACTGGCCATGACGGCATTATCGTGTTGCCGGCAGATGCGCAAGTGGGGCAGCCGGCAGCAGAATACTACCATTTGGAAAGCGACTGGCTAATCGAAGTAGACATCACCCCCAACCGTGCGGATGCGCTGAGCCACTACGGAGTGGCCCGCGACCTGTATGCTTGGCTGAAACAAAACGGATATCCCACCGCCTTGCACCGCCCGTCGTGTGATGCGTTCGGCGTTGATAATCACGACCTCCCCATCAAGGTAACAATCGAGAACACGGAAGCCTGCAAGCGTTATGCCTGCTTAAGCATAACCGGTTGTGAAGTGAAAGAAAGCCCGGAGTGGCTGCAGAATAAGTTGCGCACCATCGGCCTACGCCCCATCAATAATATCGTAGACATAACCAACTATATTATGATGGCTTACGGGCAGCCGATGCACTGCTTTGATGCAGACATGGTTGCGGGGCGCCAGATAGTGGTACGCACGCAGCCGGAAGGCACCAAGTTTGTTACGCTCGACGGCGAAGAACATCTCTTGGGCGAATACGACCTGAGCATTTGCAATGCCGAGGCCCCTATGTGTATTGCCGGTATTTTCGGCGGCAAGGGTAGCGGTACGTATGAAACCACCCGCAACATCGTTCTCGAAAGTGCTTATTTCCATCCTACGTGGGTTCGGAAGAGTGCCCGCCGCCATGGGCTAAGCACGGACTCTTCTTTCCGGTTCGAGCGCGGCGTCGACCCTAACGGCATTGTCTATGCGCTGAAGCAAGCTGCCATCTTGTGCAAGGAGCTTGCCGGCGGCAAGGTTTCGATGGAGATAGAGGATGTTTATCCGTCGCCGGTAGCGGATGTGAAGGTGGCGTTAAGCTATGATTACGTGAACGCGCTTATCGGCAAGGAAATTCCGGGTGACACCATCAAGAGTATCTGCGAGAGCCTCGAGATGGAGCTGGTGTCCGAGAGTGCCGCCGGCATCGAGGTTGCTGTTCCGGCTTACCGGGTGGACGTGCAGCGGCCGTGCGACGTGGTGGAGGATATTCTGCGTATCTACGGTTATAATAATGTGGAAATTCCTGCCCAACTTAAAGGAAGCCTTGTGATAAAAGGTGAAGAAGACGGGAAACATAAGTTGGCTAACCTGGTGGGCGAACAGCTTGTGGGCTGCGGATTCAACGAGATACTGAACAACTCTTTGACCAAGGGTGCTTATTATGCAGGGCTCAACCATTATAAGGAGGAGCACTGCGTAAGGATAATGAACCCACTGTCGACAGACCTTAACGTGATGCGCCAGACGCTGTTGTTCGGGGGCCTTGAGAGCATCGCCCACAATGCCAACCGCAAAAATGCCAATTTAAGGTTCTTCGAGTTCGGCAATGTCTATCATTTAGAGCCTCAAAAGCAGAACACGGAAAACCCGATGGCAGCTTACACGGAAGAGCATCATCTCGGCATGTGGCTTACCGGCAAGCGCGTGGAAGGTTCTTGGGCCCACCCTGATGAGGAGATGACGTTCCATGAACTTTCCGCCTATGTAGAGAATATCTTGCGCCGTGCAGGCGTGCGCCAAGGCATGCTTCTGCGCAAGAAGAGTGCGAATGACATTTTCTCGGCGGGCATCCTGATGGAAAACCGCGGCGGGAAGCAGGTTCTCGAAATGGGTGTCCTCAGTAAGAAGATACAGAAGCAGGCAGGCATTGATAATGCTGTATTCTATGCGGAATTCAACTGGACGGCCCTGATGAAGGTAATACGTAAGAATCAGGTGCTCTATACCGAGATAAGCAAGTATCCTTCCGTCAGCCGCGACCTCGCTTTGCTGATTGACAATGACGTGGAGTTTGCCGCTATTGAAGAGGTGGCGCGCCAGGCGGAGAAGAAACTGTTGAAGAAGGTGGAGCTTTTCGATGTTTACGAAGGGAAGAATCTTCCTGTCGGAAAGAAGAGCTATGCCGTGAATTTTATTCTCCAAGATGAGACGAAAACCTTGAACGACAAGCAGATTGACGCTGTCATGCAGAAGTTGGTGAGCAGTTTGAAGTCGAAACTGAATGCCGAATTAAGATAAACATAAATTAAAATAAACATTTACTTCAATGGGAAGAGCATTTGAATATCGCAAAGCTGCAAAGCTGAAAAGATGGGGTCACATGGCCAAGACATTCACAAAGTATGGTAAGCAGATTGCAATTGCTGTGAAAGCAGGCGGCCCGGAGCCGGAGAACAACCCCACCTTGCGTGCCATCATCGCGAACGCCAAGCGCGAGAATATGCCGAAAGACAATATCGAGCGCGCTATAAAGAACGCGATGGGCAAGGACCAGAGCGACTATAAGGAGGTGACCTACGAGGGATACGGCCCCCACGGCATCGCCGTATTCGTGGACACCTTGACGGACAACACGACCCGTACGGTAGGCGATGTGCGCAGCGTGTTTAATAAGTTCAACGGCAACTTAGGTACGCAGGGAAGCCTTTCTTTCCTTTTCGACCACAAGAGCGTGTTTACGTTCAAGAAAAAAGACGGCCTGGATATGGACGAGATGATTCTCGACCTGATAGACTACGGCGTAGAAGACGAGTACGACGAAGACGAAGAAACGGGCGAAATCACAATCTACGGTGACCCGAAAAGTTTCGGCGATATTCAGAAACACTTGGAAAGCGAGGGCTATGAAGTGACGGGCGCCGAGTTTACCCGTATTCCCAACGACGTGAAGGACGTGACACAGGAAGAACGCGACACCATCGAAAAAATGATAGAAAAGTTGGAAGAGTTTGACGATGTACAAACCGTGTACACCAACATGAAACCTGCCGATATGGCCGGATAATGATTCAGTATAGGTAGGGCTGCGAAGAACAAGATTCTTCGTGGCTCTCTTTGTATATAGGCGCACCTGTAAAGTGCCTGTTTACGCCGGTTCGGGATAAGAAACCCGCGCTAATCCGGCGGCATAAGGGAAATCGGCCCGGATGATTTTTGGCCATT
>DBRC01000001.1 GCA_002305505.1 Prevotella sp. UBA1378
TTTCTTATCCCGAACTCAGGTTTTAAGGGAAACATACTTGAATCCCATGCCCATAAGGTGCATGAGAGTTGGGAATTTTACTCTACTGTCCTCACAAAAAGCTGACCTTGTTACCTTTTCTTCCATACCTGCTTGCTTATTTATCGACAATTAAGTCCTTGATATTTACGGATAGATATTCAGCAATTTTATTCAGCAAGTCTAAAGAGGGCTGTTTGCGATTGCTGCAATACGCATTGATTGTGCTGAAACTCTTGCCAAGTTCCTTCGCCAATTGCGTTTGGGAAACTTCTTTTTCCACAAGCACGAGTTTTATTCTGTTCAGTTTCATCTTCCAAGCCTTTGATTTACACTTATCAAATGCAAAGACAACTATTATATTTCACTAAACCGCTTGTTTCATGCTATATTTATGTCTTTATATGGTAGTTTTTGCCTGTTCATAGTGGTCAGGTAGTAGAAAAATATGGAGTATCAAGTATTTTTCTTCAATTGTTACAGCTTTTCATCAAGAAATGATTATCTTTGCCTCAGAAGATTCAGTGTTCTTTGGAGCAATGCAGAATAAAGAGAGGGAAAGAAACTCTCTCGTTTTCAACTCGTAACCCATTTATCCTTTATTCAGCCTTATTCTATTCATTACGCCTGCAAAATACAAATTTCTTAGACCACTTCCGAGCTGCGTCGGCCATGCCGTTGCAGCACAGGCGATTTACCGCCGTTTTGATTTTTGGCCATTTTTCTGAGACTTTTGGCCAAAAATCTCAGAAAAATGGCCAAAAATCATTCCGACTGCTTTCTCCTTGTCCGCCACTTGCAATGCCGATGGCAGGCGGCAGCTTTATCGTCAGAAAGATTTATTGCAATAATTCTGAGAAATATTGCAATAAATCCCGGAAATATTGCAATAAATCATTTGGGGCTTTATCCGTATGCTTGTCTATTGCTTGGATGCTGGGCGATAATTCCTTGCCTTTTGCTTGGAAACATGATTCTTACCCCCGGCCGGCATGTATGCCCGGCGGTGCATTTTTTTGATGTTCGGAGGCAGAATGCTGCTGCGGGTGAAAGTGAAACAAAATGGAAAACTACTTATGCGGATAGCGTTCAATAAGTTATCTGTTTCGGAAAACTTTGAACCGGAAAACGCCTTGAAAGTTTTCCGGAAAAATAGTTTGCCATGTCGGATAAAGTTGCTAACTTTGCAATCACAAGATATTAATCGCTAAACATGGAACCAAAGAAAACTTACACGTATGAAGAGGCCTTCGGCGCCTCCATGGCTTACTTCGGCGGCGACGAGCTGGCCGCCCGGGTATGGGTAAACAAGTATGCTATGAAAGATAGCTACGGAAACATCTACGAACAGTCGCCTGCCGACATGCATTGGCGCATCGCCAATGAGATAGCGAGGATAGAAGGGAAGTACCCGAACCCGATGACGGCCGGGGAAATCTTCGAGCTGCTCGACCACTTTAGGTACATCGTTCCGGCAGGCAGCCCGATGACGGGCATCGGCAATAACCACCAGATAGCGTCGCTGTCTAACTGCTTCGTTATCGGGCTCGACGGCGATGCCGACTCGTACGGAGCCATCATGCGCATCGACGAGGAGCAGGTGCAGCTGATGAAGCGCCGCGGCGGAGTGGGGCACGACCTGAGCCACGTGCGCCCAAAGGGTTCGCCGGTGAACAACTCGGCCCTTACGTCGACAGGGCTGGTGCCGTTCATGGAGCGCTACAGCAACTCTACGCGCGAGGTGGCGCAGGACGGCCGCCGCGGGGCGCTGATGCTGAGCGTGAGCATCAAGCATCCCGACAGCGAGGCTTTCATCGATGCCAAGATGACGGAAGGGAAGGTGACGGGGGCTAACGTGTCGGTGAAAATCGACGATGAGTTCATGCAGTGTGCCGTAGACGATAAGCCCTATATACAGCAGTTCCCGATAGACAGCGACCAGCCTGACTACCGGAAAGAGATACAGGCGCGCCAGCTGTGGGAGAAGATTGTGCACAACGCATGGAAGAGCGCCGAGCCGGGCGTGCTGTTCTGGGATACCATCCTGCGCGAGAGCATCCCCGACTGCTATGCCGACCTGGGCTTCCGTACGGTGTCGACCAACCCCTGCGGCGAGATACCGCTCTGCCCGTACGACTCGTGCCGCCTGCTAAGCATCAACCTCTACTCGTACGTGGTGAATCCGTTCACGAAGGATGCTTACTTCGATTACGGACTGTTCCGTAAGCACGTGGCTGCCGCCCAGCGTATCATGGACGACATCGTGGACCTGGAACTGGAGAAAATCGACCTGATTATGCGGAAAATAGAGTCGGACCCGCAGAGCAGCGAAGTGAAAGGCGCAGAATACCACTTGTGGGAGAAAATAAAGAAGAAGAGCGGCATGGGGCGCCGTACGGGCGTGGGAATCACGGCCGAGGGCGATATGATAGCGGCGATGGGGCTGCGTTATGGTACGCAGGAGGCCACCGACTTCTCGGTAGAGGTGCACAAGAACCTGGCGCTCACGGCTTACCGCTCGTCGGTAGAGATGGCCAAGGAGCGCGGCGCCTTCGAGGTGTACGACGCCGGGCGCGAAGCTGCTAACCCCTTCGTGCTGCGCATAAAGGAAAGCGACCCGCAGCTTTACGAGGACATGGCGGAATACGGCCGCCGCAACATCGCCTGCCTGACCATCGCCCCAACGGGCACTACGTCGCTGATGACACAGACCACGAGCGGCATCGAGCCCGTGTTCCTGCCGGTATACAAGCGGCGCCGCAAGGTGAACCCGAACGACGAGGCTGTGCATGTCGACTTTGTCGACGAGGTGGGCGACTCGTTCGAGGAATACATCGTTTACCACCCGAAGTTCATGGAATGGATGAAGGTGAACGGGCTGGATACGGGAAAGCGCTACACGCAGGCCGAAATAGACGAGCTGGTGGCACAGTCGCCCTATAACAAGGCGACGGCCAACGATGTGGACTGGCTGATGAAGGTGCGCATGCAGGGCGCCATACAGAAGTGGGTGGACCACTCGATCAGCGTCACGGTGAACCTGCCGAACGATGTCGACGAGCAACTGGTGAACCGGCTTTATGTCGAGGCATGGCGGTCGGGCTGCAAAGGCTGTACCATCTACCGCGACGGCAGCCGCGCCGGCGTGATGATTTCGGTGTCGAAGAAGGATAAGAAAGACAAGAAAAAGGAAGAAAAGGCTGTGGAAGGCGACGACAGCAAGCTGCATGCCGATGTGCAGGGCATGCCGTGCAAGCATCCGGAGGTGACCGAGGTGAGGCCGCAGACGCTGGAGTGCGACGTGGTGCGCTTCCAGAACAACAAGGAGAAATGGGTGGCCTTCGTCGGGTTGCTGAAAGGCTACCCTTACGAGATATTCACCGGTCTGCAAGACGACGACGAGGGCATCGTGCTGCCTAAGACGGTGACCAAGGGGAAAATCATCAAGCAGACCAACGAGGACGGCACGCACCGCTACGATTTCCAGTTCGAGAACAAGCGCGGATACAAGACGACCGTAGAGGGGCTGAGCGACAAGTTTAACCCGGAATACTGGAACTATGCCAAGCTGATTTCGGGCGTGCTGCGCTACCGCATGCCGATCGACCATGTCATCAAGCTGGTGGGGTCGCTGCAGCTCAAGAGCGAAACCATCAATACGTGGAAGAACGGCGTAGAGCGCGCGCTGAAGAAATATATCGTGGACGGCACGGAGGCAACAGGCCAGAGATGCCCCAGCTGCGGCAATGAGAGCCTGGTATACCAGGAGGGCTGCCTCATCTGCAAGAGCTGCGGGGCCAGCCGCTGCGGATAAACAATGGATATGTAAAGATGAAGTTGCAGTCGGGTTATATCTATCTGCGCGGTGTCCGCTTCCACGCCTTTCATGGGGTAATGCCCCAGGAAAGGGCGGTGGGGGCGGACTTCGCCGTCGACCTGCGCATCGGTTACGATGTGAGCCGCGCTATGCGGAGCGACGAGGTGGAGGATACGCTGAACTATGCCGAGGTGTATGCGGTTGTGAAGCGCGAGATGGCGCAGCCCTCGCAGTTGTTGGAACATGTGGCAGGGCGCATCGCCGAGGCCCTTGCCGCCGCCTTTCCTGCAATCCGGTCGGTAGACTTGGCCGTCACGAAGCAGAACCCGCCGATGGGCGCCGACAGCAAAGGTGCCGGGGTGGAGATACATTTAATAAATGATAAAACTATCTGATAATTTTGAGTTCCTGCGGGAAAATCATTACTTTTGCATGTTGAAGATGTGTATGAGCAAGAAGATAGTGTTGTTTCTGTGCGTAACAATGTGCTTCGCAGCGGTGGCCGCTGCTGCGGACAAGAAGTTTACGCTTGTAATCGACCCCGGCCATGGCGGCCACGACGCAGGTGCCTTGGGGGCTTTCTCAAAGGAGAAGGACATCAACTTGAATGTGGCTTTGGCGTTTGGAAAGAACGTGGAACGCAATTGTCCCGACGTGCGGGTGGTTTATACCCGCAAGGGCGACCAGTTCGTGCCGTTGCATGAACGGGCTAACATCGCCAACCGCCATAAGGCCGACCTGTTTATTTCTATCCATACCAATGCGCTGCCCGGGGGGAAAGTGTCCCGGGGATTGGAGACGTATACGCTGGGCATGCACCGCGCAGCGGACAACTTCGACGTGGCCAAGCGCGAGAACTCCGTAATCTTGATAGAAAAGGACTATAAGCGGCATTACGAAGGATTCGACCCGCGGTCGAGCGAAAGCTACATCATGTTCGAGTTTATGCAGGATAAGAACATGGCGCAGAGCGTAGAGCTGGCCAGGTTTGTACAAAAGCGCGCCTGTGCAGCCGCTAACCGGCAGAACAAAGGTGTGAAGCAAGCCGGATTCTTGGTGCTGCGCGAGACGTCGATGCCCAGCTGCCTGATAGAACTCGGGTTTATCACCACCTCCGACGAGGAGCAATACCTGAATACCGAAAGCGGAATCAACGCGTTGGGGCAGGGCATCTATCAGGCATTTGTGGATTATAAAAAAAAATACGATTCGGCCATCACGGTGCCGTATCAGGCGGAAACAAAACAGGAGGTAAGCATCCCGACGGTAGTGCCGGAGACCACGCTGCCGCAACCTCAAGAGGAGGCAGAGGGAAGGAAAGGGCAAGGTAAGGCCGTACAGGAGGAACCGGCCGAGGCTGGGCTGCTGGCCGCGGGCGGGCTGCCGGTGCAGGGCGAACAGGCTGACAGTAGCGGCAAGGCCGTGCAGAAACCCCGTGAGGAACAGCAGGGGATGCTGGCAGGGAAACCGCTGCAGGAGCAGGCGCACCCGGCTGACGGACCGGTTTTCAAAGTGCAGATACTGGCAAATAACCGCCGTCTGGCCCCGGGTAGCGAACAGTTGAAGGGCATCGGTGACGTAGACTGTTACGAGGAAGGTGGTCTGTACAAGTACACTTGCGGAGCATCGGCCGACTATAATGAAATATACAGGTTGCGCAAGGAGATTTCCGGGAAATTCCCGGAGGCATTCATCATCGCTTTTAAAGGCGGGAGCAAGATGAATGTGGCAGAGGCGGTCCGCGAATTTAAAAATAAAAGAAATAAACGATGAAGGTATGAAATACTTTACAAAAGAAATCCAAATAGCATTGGCTGCCATAGCGGGTGTCGTAATCTTGTTCTTTGGCATGCAGTTCCTCAAGGGGCTTAGCGTCTTTTCTTCTGACGACTCGTACTATGTCACCTTTGATGACATCAGCGGACTGTCGGCTTCAAGCCCGGTATATGCCAACGGTTTCAAGGTGGGCGTGGTGAAGGACATCATCTATAATTACGGAAGCCGGGAGAAAATCGTCGCCGTGCTGAAACTTAACAAGGAGATGCATCTGCCGAAAGGCTCTTCTGCTGAAATCGAAAGCGATATGCTGGGTAATATAAAGGTGAACCTCAGGTTGGGGCCTAACCCAATAGAGATGGTGGCCAAGGGAGATACGATTCCCGGAGGGATGGCGGTCGGCATGATGGCAAAGGCGGCAGGGATGATTCCTGAGGTCGAGAGAATATTGCCTAAGCTCGATTCGATTATGGCCAGCCTGAACGTGCTGCTGGCCGACCCGGCCATCGCCCGCTCGCTGCACAACGTGGAAACGATTACGGATAATCTTTCGGAAACGACGGCTCAGCTGAACATCATGATGGCAGGGCTTAATAAAACCGTACCGGGAATGCTGGTCAAAGCTGACGGCGTACTGGGGAATACACAGGCGTTCACAAAGCAACTGAGCGAGATGGACGTGGCTGCGACGATGGCAAAGGTGGATGCGACATTGGAAAATGTGCAGCAGATGACGGCCAAGCTGAACAGCAACGAAGGGACGCTCGGGCTGTTGATGCGCGATGCCAGTCTTTACAATAATCTGAATGCGACCATGGGCCATGCCGACTCGCTGATGATCGACCTCAAGCAAAACCCCAAACGGTATGTTCATTTCTCTATTTTCGGAAAGAAAAACAAATAGGGTTAATTTTAT
>DBRC01000056.1 GCA_002305505.1 Prevotella sp. UBA1378
TGATTTTATCCCGAACTCAGGTTTATAGGGTTCTTGTCGAATACCTGTACTCCGTAAGTATATCGTCCATTGTATTGGTCGTCTACTTTCACCGTCAGCGCTACTTTCTGCAGGTTTTCCCATGCAAAATCATCAGTTGTGGTGAGCTTCAGCGGATTGTTCCTCGCTGCCTCAGCCTTTGGGTCATAGATTACATCATCGCTACCACACGAAAATAGTGTCGCAACCACGACCATGCCCAGTAATGTAAATACCGTTTTCTTCATCTTCAAAACATCATTTAATTAAACAATTTTTTATTTCCTCCTTGATATATTCCTTATACATATGCAAATATAACTATTTTTCTCTTTCCCACAATATTCATTTGTATTTATTAACACAATATCATCCGTACATACGTTTGCATTCATTTTCATGTTTTATACATTCCATGTACAGTCTCATGCCCGGGGAACAACAGTCCGCCAACGGCTATTGGTCGGGGTTTTCTTCATATCCTTGATACTCCGGGGCGAGCGCCGACATCACGCTGTCATAGGCCTGATGCATCGTGGCCTGGATGTTCTGTGCCCCTTTCCCTACAGGGTAAATAGGGTGATGGATGGTGAGGCGGAGCGGATGCCAACGGGCGAAGCGGCAGTCGCGCGTACGGGGCATGATGCGGAACGAACCGTTGATGGTAAGCGGAACCACAGGCAACTGCAGCTCGTCGGCCAGCATGAAAGCGCCTTTCTTGAACACACCCATGTGGCCTGTAAAGGTGCGGGCACCCTCGGGGAATACCACGACACTCATATTGCCCTGCTCCAGCGTGCGGCGCGCATTGTCGTACGTGGCCTTCACCTTGCCCGGCCCGCGCTTATCAACGAATATCTGGTGCGACTTTCGGCAGGCATAGCCTACGAAAGGCATTTTGCCTAACTGGTATTTCATCATCCACTTGAAATTGCGCCCCAGGAAACCGTATATCAGGAAAATGTCGAAAGCCCCCTGATGGTTGGCAACGAAGACATACGACTGCCCCGGCTCAAGATGTTCACGCCCCTCCACCGTCACCGGGAGAAGAAAAACGCGCGTAATGACCCAGGCCCACCACCGGCCGGGATAATACCCCCAGAAATGGCCGTTGCCGAGCGTAGTACCTATCCCCACAACAGCAGCTGTGAGAATCGTGGCCAGCACTGTGACAGGCAATGCTATGAACAGTTGGTAAACTTTATACAAATGCTTCATTTCTTATGTAAAGTGATAACTACTATCTCGCCCGTAACCCCGAAACGGAAAGGGATGAACCCGCCCAGACCGGTGCTTACGTAAAGGGAACGGCCGCCCTCGGTATACATGCCGCCCCACTCCTTATACACCAGCGCAGCAGGCGACCAGCCGAACAGTTCGAACTGCCCGGCATGCGTGTGCCCGCTCAATGTCAGGCGCGAACGTCCGTCGGGCAGAATCTGCCTGCGCCATGCCGTCGGGTCATGTTCGAGCATGATGACGAAATGCGTGGAATCGATACCCTCCAGTGTCTTCTGCACATTGCCCCGTTTGGGAGCGCGCTTCGACAGGCCGGAGTTTTCCATTCCGGCTATGATAATCGAGTCATTGCCCCGCACGACCGACCGGTGTTCATTGTTCAACAGAACCCAGCCCATCTGCCGCTGCAGGCAGACGGTCTCGCGGCAGTTGGCTGCCTTTGTCACCTCGTCAGCATCGAGGTAGGCAGCATAGTCGTGATTGCCCAAAACGGAGTATACGCCGTCTTTCGCCCGCAGCGAACCAAGCAGTTCCATGTGTGGGTAAAGCTCTTGCGGGTGCATGTTCTGCAAGTCGCCGGCAAACACTATAGCATCGGCCTTCTGGGCATTCATGCTGTCGACAGCCACCCTCAGGATGTCTTGGCGCGACAGGCCGTAAGTGCCTACGTGGGCATCGCAGAACAGCACGATGCGGTATCCGTCGAAAGCAGGCGGCAGGTATTGTGAGCAATAATCAACGTGCCTGACGGTGAACTGGCGGAAGCCGGCGGTGGAACCATATATCAGGATATACCAGCATGCCAGCACCAGAAACAAGCCGGCAAGGTTGCCATAGTTTTTATTGCTGCGGCACAGACGGCAAATGCCCTGCCCTGCAGCAGAGCAGAGCATATAGAAGAAACGGGGCACCACGACAAGGCCGAACAGGAACAGGTAGGTATTGAGCACCCACGTTTCGGCCGGAGCGAAATTCCTCTGCAAAGCCAGCACAGCCGTATATGCCAGCATAACGGCACTGGGGAACAGATGCAGCCAACGGCGGCCTGCCGTAGGATGCTTGCGCCTGCGCCACGCTGTATACAAGTCGGGAAGTATAATCAGCAATAGAATAGGAAGGATAGCCCGTGATATCATCTCATTGCAATATTGAACCAAGAAACTTACGCATGACCGCGACCGGCACGCCACGGCGGCGGGCATAGTCGCACAGCTGGTCGTCGCCGATTTTACCTATAGTGAAATAACGCGACTGCGGATGCGACAGCATCAGTCCGCTGACACTGGCATGGGGCTTCATGGCTCCGCTCCCGGTCAGCCGGATTCCGATACCTTTCATATCGAGCAGCTCGCCGAGCAGGAAATTGATGCTCGTATCGGGCAGCGACGGATATCCCACAGCCGGGCGGATGCCTTGGAATTTCTCCGCATGCAGCTCGCTCACCGACAGTTGCTCGCCGGAGGCGTAGCCCCAGTAATGCGTCCGCACCTCCTGGTGCATCTTTTCGGCCGTGGCCTCGGCAAGACGGTCGGCCAGCAGCTGTACCATCATCTTTTGATAATCGTCGTGCCCGAAATCGGTTTCCAGTCCGATGTCGACCGTTGCAGCAAACAGGCCTATCCTGTCTTCCAGGCCCGAAGATAACGGACGTACGAAATCAGAAAGGCAAAGGGTGGGCGATGCCCGTTGCTGGCGCAGCATCGGCAACCGGTAACCGTTGCCGAGCACGATATCGTCGCCGTCGCCGTTGGCATTGCATAATTCGAAAACGACATGCGTGGCATAACGCCGGTCCAGCATCTTCAGCATATCCTCGGCCTCAGCCCTCAACTTATGCCTCTCGGCGGCTGGCCGGCTGCTCATACCCCATGCGTAGTAGAAGTACACCCAGTTGATGTAAGGCGCAACGTCGGCAATGGAATAATCGAGCCTCATGCGTGGCAGAATTTAAGCTCCTCACCAATGTAACCGCGGCCGGCCACGCCATCCTTATATACCGTATGGCCGTTGCAGAGCGTCCGTTCCACACGCCACCTGTAAGTATGCCCCTCCATAGGGCTCCATCCGCATTTACTCTCGATACAGTCTTTCGTCACCAGCCAACCGCTGCCGGGCCTCACAATAACCATGTCGGCCTTATAGCCCTCACGCAGGAACCCGCGCAGCTGTACACCGAACAGACGGGCCGGATTATGGCACATCAGTTCCACCATGCGCTCTATCGGCAAGACACCCCGGTCGACAAGTTCGAGCATTGTGACAAGGGAGAACTGAATCATAGGCATGCCGGATGCCGCCGTGTCACACCCGCCTTGCTTTTGCGTCAGGAGATGCGGGGCATGGTCGGTGCCAACGGTAGTGATGCGCCCGTCGGTAAGTGCCTGCTGCAAAGCCGCGCGGTCGCCTGCCGTCTTGATGGCAGGGTTCACCTTGATAAGTGCACCCAGCCGCCGGTAGTCGGCATCACTGAAATACAGATGCCCGACAACGGCTTCAGCCGTGATACGGGGGTCGGTACCGAAGAACTCCAATTCCCCGGCTGTGGTGAGGTGTGCCACATGTAAACGGGCTCCATGCTTACGGGCAAGCGTTACGGCCAGCCGCGTCGACTCGTAGCAGGCCTCCGCGCTCCGGATAAGCGGATGCAACGCCATACCGGGGAAACCTCCGGCAGCCTTGGCAGCGGCCATATTACGGTTGATGATGCCGGTATCCTCGCAGTGAGCCATAATGGGCAGGTGTGCCGAACAGAATATGCGTTCCAGTGCCTCACGCCTGTCGACGAGCATATTGCCTGTCGACGAGCCCATGAAGAGCTTGATACCGGGAATGCGGCTTCTGTCGAGCTGTGGGAAGAGGTCAGCGTTGCTATCAGTGCACCCGAAGAAGAAAGAATAGTTGACGTGGCTCTTCGCTGCTGCCAGCCTGAATTTTTCTTCCAGTGCTTCGAGCGTCGTAGTCTGCGGCACGGTATTCGGCATGTCGAAGTAGCTCGTCACCCCCCCGGCCGCCGCCGCACGGCTTTCGCTTTCAATATCGGCCTTCGCGGTAAGTCCGGGTTCGCGGAAATGCACATGGGCATCAATGACACCCGGCAAAACATAGCAGCCCGAAGCATCGATTGTTTCATCAAACGGTGTTTCAGGCTGCCGGTTGCCTTCAATGATGCCGGTTATCATCCCGTTGTCAACGGTGATGGCGCCCCGATAGCTGCGCCCCTCGTTGACAATCGTTGCATTCGTTATGTATGTTCTCATCTTTCATTTATGCGGAGCATTGGTCAGCTGCGGAGCAGGTGGCGCCGGGGGCACCGAGCCGTCGGGCTCCAGCCCCTGCATCCTGGCCTCATTCTCGGTAGCTGTCCGGTAATAGTCTTTCACATAAGGATTGTTCTTGAATTTATCCGTTGCCTTGCTCATGATGTCTTCTATCTGCGGGGTCAATATAGGATACTTATACATGCTGGTTATCATCATGAACACGCCCGGGCCGAGCACGTTATCGAAATTATCGACGATGAAAGTGGTCACCAACCGGTCTTCCTCCCTTGCTATCTTCTTGGCCTCGACGGCCAGCTGCTCATTGATTTCGGCCTCGTCTATACCATCGAGCAACATCTGGCTCTGCTTGTGCGAGAGTTCCTGCATCTGATTATCGAGCTGGTTGTGCTTATCGATAAACTTATACAGCTTATCATTGAGCGGCGTACCGCCTACGCTCTGGCTTGCATTGTCTATCTTGATGACGATTTCCCCCTGTTCCAGCACAACCGGCATGATGCTCTCATCGTCCATGAACAAATTCACCATGCGCACCGTATCCAACACGCCCGAGAAGTGGAACTTACCGTGCACGACATCGCACGAGTCGATACTCTTCAGTTCGTTGTTCTTGATGGCCTTCAGATACAACTTGCTGCCGTCGAGCGACGAAATCGACGAAGCTCCCTGTACGTTGTATGAGTTGGCACATGACGTGAATGCAGCAATAACTGCCAGCGCGTATAGAATTTTATTCATAGACAATTCAGATATGTTACTTTTCCGGCAAATGTACAACGATATATTGAGGTATGGAAAAAATTTCATGCTATTTAAAACATTTGCATACACTTTTATAGATTTTTTGCCTCTTTCTCCAGTTCATTGCCTATCCGGTGTGTTGCATAAAGCTGCAAGATTGCCCCTACCAAAAGCATTACCACCCAGTTGTTCCGTATATACTTGATATACAAGAGAAAGTCGAGGCCGAAGAAATTGGCTTGATTAGCAAACATCAATAAGGCCGAAAGCAGGAAGAACACGTCGCTCACAATCACAATCCTGCGCAAGCGCCGTATCACGAAGTTGTTCCCGTCATAGCGTTGCTTCATCTGCATCGCCGCGAAAGCCAGCGCCCCGACGGCAAAGGTATAGGGTGCCCACGGCTGCACGAAAATATTAGCTGCGCTGCCCACAACCATCAATACTGCGCCGAGAAGGAAGATGATATTCTCCGTAAGATTAAGTTCTCTCATCATTGCTTAGCCTGGTTTTTATTCATCGTCGCTCAACACGAATATATCCTCATCGGCTGCTTTCATGAAATACCGCTCACGGGCGATTTTCTCGATGGCCTTGGGGTCGCGGTCGAGCTGGCGTATCTGCGCTTGGTCGCGTTCGTACTGGCTCTGGTAGCGGCCTATCTCCTTTCGCAGCTCGCCGATTTTCCGACGGTTGCTGAAATGATTCCATACACTATTTTCGTCGACGAAACCGACAATGACAACAGCAAAAGCTGTCACCACGACGTATTTCAGCATCTTCAATTTCCAGATTCTGTAGAAAGCGGCCTTCAGACGATTCATGTTCTGATTGTAAATTTTCTGCAAAGGTAATAAATTAACTGCAGACTGCCCCTTTTTTGGGGGATAAAAAATATTAAATGCCACGCCCCCCGGGAAACACAGGCCGAACGGCAGCCGGGGAACTGCGCCGCCAAGGGAGAGGCTGGCAATAAAAATCCTTGCCGCTTCCGATTCTCGATTATTTTGATTACCTTTGCAACTGCAATTCGAATTTTAATCATTATGGGAGAATATATTGTTTCAGCACGGAAATACCGCCCGACCTCATTCGATACGGTGGTGGGGCAGGCAGCACTGACCACTACACTGAAGAATGCGGTGAAGAGCGGGAAGCTGGCGCATGCTTACCTGTTCTGCGGCCCGCGGGGCGTGGGGAAAACAACCTGCGCCCGTATCTTTGCCAAAGCCATCAACTGCCAAAGCCCTACGGCCGACGGCGAGGCTTGCAACGGATGCGAAAGTTGTAACGCCTTCAACGAGCAGCGCTCTTTCAACATCTTCGAACTCGACGCTGCCTCCAACAACTCGGTGGAGCACATCAAGACATTGATGGAGCAAACGCGCATACCGCCGCAGGTGGGGCGCTATAAGGTGTTCATCATCGACGAGGTACACATGCTGTCGACGGCGGCATTCAACGCATTCCTCAAAACGCTGGAGGAACCGCCGGCACACGTCATCTTCATCCTTGCCACTACCGAGAAACACAAGATACTGCCGACCATCCTCAGCCGCTGCCAGATTTACGACTTCGAGCGGATGACGGTGCGGAACACCGTCGACCATCTGAAGAAAGTGGCCGACAAGGAAGGTATCGCCTACGAAGAGGAGGCGCTGGCCGTCATAGCCGAAAAGGCCGACGGAGGGATGCGCGACGCACTGAGCATCTTCGACCAGGCTGCATCGTTCTGCCAGGGGAACATCACTTACCAAAAGGTGATTGAGGACCTGAACGTGCTCGACTCGGAGAATTATTTCAGCATCATCGACCTTGCCGTCGGAAACAGCGTGAGCGACATCATGGTGCTGCTGAACAGCATCATCAACAAGGGATTCGACGGCGGGCTGCTCATCGGCGGACTGGCCAAGCATGTGCGCAACGTGCTGATGGCCAAAGACGAGTCGACACTGCCGCTGCTCGAAGTGAGCGACCAGCAGCGCGAGCGTTATAAGGAGCAGGCCAAGAAGTGCGACACGCGCTTTCTCTACCAAGCCCTGCGGCTGATGAACCAATGCGACATCAACTACAGGCAGTCGAATAACAAACGGTTGCTCGTGGAACTCACACTAATCGAGATTGCGCAAATCACACAGCCCGACGACGCCGGCAGCGCGGGGCGCCGCCCCGGAAGATTAAAATCCCTGTTTAAGAATATGATTCAACCGTCTCAGCCGACAGTAAAGGTTCCGCAGGTGACCAAGGCCGGGAAGGTAAACACAGCCGTGCCCACTAATAAAGCAACGGAAACGGCAACCGGAACAACCGGAGACAGCGGGAAGGAAATGGCGGAAGAACCCGTACGCCTTCCCACCTATACGTATAAGGGGGAGGCACGCCCCGCCCTGAAAGGTGCTGTTGGCTTTTCATGGAACAATCTCCGCCAGATGGAAAAGCCTGAAAAGATGCAGACTGTCCCCGGCACGCTGGGAGCAGACGGCCAGGGTAAGCAGGGCGAAGACGAGCATAAGAAATTCAGCCAGCAAGATTTGGAGTTCCAATGGATGTCAATGTGCAACCGCATGCCGCCGAAGCTGAATGCCACCGCAGCACGCATGAAGAACATAAGGCCGATGATTACCGTATTCCCGGCTATTGAGGTGACCGTGGACAATCAAATCATGATGGAGCAAATGCTTACCATCAAAGGAAACATCCTAAACACACTGAAACTGTATCTGCACAACAGCGCCATATCATTGGAATTGAAACTCGCCGAACATCGCGAACAGATAAAAATAATGACACGGCGGGAACAATACGAGGAAATGGAAAAACAAAACCCTTCACTGGAAAAACTGCGCGAACAGCTCGATTTAGAACTGGCATAACGGGGGAAAGAGAACAACACTGAATCCGTACAAGATGCTTGTACGCTTGCTACAAGGCCCTTGTAGCCCGGCTACAAGCATCTTGTAGCAGGCGTACAAGGGCCTTGTACTTTTTCTGTTAACCTGTCATATCAGTTGCATCCCCAACTCCTTGCACTTCGTGCGCATATCGTCGGGCCAGATGCTAGCTTGGATTTCACCGATATGCCCTTTTTGCAACAACACCATACAAAGCCGGCTTTGCCCGATTCCGCCGCCTATGCTCAACGGCAACTGGCCATCCAGCAGCTTCCGGTGGAAATATAAGTCGCCACGTTCTTCCTTCCCTTCCAGCTTCAGCTGACGCAACAGGCTTTCCTTATCCACACGGATGCCCATCGATGACAACTCGAACGAACGCCCCAATACGGGATACCAGATAAGAATATCGCCGTTCAGCCCGGCGCGCCCGTCCTCGGCCACCGTCGACCAGTCGTCATAGTCCGGGGCACGCCCGTCATGCTTCTCCCCGTCTGATAATTTCCCGCCGATTCCAATAATGAATACCGCGCCGCACTCCCTGCAAATAGCGTCCTCGCGCTCCTTCGGCGTCAGACCGGGATACCGCTGCAACAATTCCTCGCTATGCACAAACGTAATCCTCTCAGGCAGGAACGGCTTAAGCTGCGGATAGGTCTCACATGTAAGATACTCCGTACGGCGGATAGCGGCATAAATCCGCTCCACTACGTCCTTAAGGAAAGCCACGGTGCGCTGCTCCTTGGTCACTACAGCCTCCCAATCCCATTGGTCGACATAAAGCGAGTGTAAGTTGTCCAATTCCTCGTCGGCACGGATGGCGTTCATGTCCGTATAAATGCCGTAACCCGGCTCTATCCCATACTCTGCCAGCGACAACCGCTTCCATTTGGCCAGCGAGTGAACCACTTCTGCCTGTGCATCACCTAAATCCTTTATGGGGAATGTCACGGCACGCTCAACGCCATTCAAGTCGTCGTTGATGCCAAGCCCTTTCAGCACAAACAAAGGAGCCGTTACGCGGCGCAACCGCAGTTCCGTGGAGAGGTTTTGTTGGAAAAACTCTTTTATCAGCTTTATACCCTGCTCGGTTTGCTTCATATCGAGCAATGCCTTATAATTGTCGGGCTTTATCAGACTACTCATTTCCATTTATTTTATTGCTTATTCTTTATTTGGCTGCAAAGGTACATCTTTTCTGTTAATATGCAAGGGGAAAATAATAATAATTTCGCAAAATGAAAGAAAATATATTATTTCACTGTCACTTTGAACACAAGACAAAAGCCATGGGAAACACTTCACCGAACACACAACACTCCCTTTTTTTAGATTAATAACAGATTTATATTAGATTTCCCGTTGAAATATTAGGATATCTCGAATATTTTCCTTACTTTTGCACCGCAATAAAGGCTCCGTAGCTTAGCTGAATAGAGCGTCAGATTCCGGTTCTGAAGGTCTTGGGTTTGAATCCCAACGGAGTCACAAGGCGGGAATCCGATAAAAAGGGTTTCCGCTTATTTTTTTGCTTCTTAAAAACAGGACAAGGTTAAAAACTCAACTGCCATGAATTTTTCTGTCGACAAACTGCATCTGTCCACCCTGAATGCCGGGCTAGCCAATCATTACGGTGATTGGAACTGGAAAGACGTGCGCAGCCCGTTCGCACGAATGTATTACGTTACGGAAGGCACTGCACAGATAAAGCTGCCCTCCGGCCTGTATACGCTTACCCCGGGCCATCTCTACTTTATCCCCGCTTTTACCACGCACAGCTATATCTGCAATACAGCTTTCACACATTATTATATCCACATCTACGAAGACTCACAAGACGAATCGAGCATATTGGATGAGTGGGAACTGCCCGTCGAGGTGAAAGCCGGCGAACACGACCTCGAACTGGTAAAACGGCTGTGCCAGTCCTGTCCGTCCCTAAGGTTGCAACAGTCGAATCCCAAGACATACGACAATCACAGAACCCTAATCAACAATATCTTACTGGATCAACAGCGCCCCTTCTGCAACAAGGTTGAGACGCGCGGCATCCTGTTCATCCTGCTGTCGCGCTTCCTGAAATACGCCACGCCTAAATCAGAGGTGAAAGACAGCCGCATACAGCAGACACTGACTTACATCAGGAGAAATATCGGTAACCGCCTCAACGTCAGCATCCTGGCCGACAAGGCATGCATGTCGGAAGACTACTTTATACGCATATTCAAGCACGAAACAGGCGAAACGCCAAATGCCTACATCACGCACCGGAAACAAGAAAAGGCCGAACTGACACTCATCACGACCGACCTTCCCGTTAAGAGCATTGCCGACTTACTCGGCTATGACGACTGCTCCTACTTTAATAAGATATTCAAGAAAAATGCCGGAATGACCCCACGACAGTATAGGGAGAACCATTTCAAGCATTGACGTCGTAAACCACCTGCATAAGCTTCTTTCCGAGTTCGTCGGCCTGTTCCATCGTGGAAGCCTCACTGTAAACACGGATGATGGGCTCGGTGTTCGACTTGCGCAAGTGTACCCATCGGTCGGGAAAATCTATCTTCACTCCGTCGATGTCGTTCACCTGTGCCGAAACGTCGTTGCTGAACATCTCCTTCACCTTTACAAGAACGGCATCCACATCGGTAGAAGGAGTGAGGTCTATGCGGTTCTTGGCAATAAAATAGTTAGGGAAGGTTGCACGCAACTCGCTTACCTTGCATCCTTTCTGCGCCAACGACGACAAGAACAGAGCTATGCCGACCAAGGCGTCGCGGCCATAATGGCTTTCGGGATAGATTACGCCGCCATTGCCTTCGCCCCCGATGACGGCATGCACCGCTTTCATCTGCGTGGTGACGTTCACTTCGCCCACGGCTGCCGCCGTATACGTTCCTCCATGGCGCTCGGTGACATCGCGCAGGGCACGGGTAGAGCTGAGGTTCGACACGGTGTTGAGGGGAGTTCCGGGCGACAAGCGCTTCACGTTCTCCAATACATAGCCGGCCACGCTCACCAGCGTATACTCCTCGCCGTACATGCTGCCGTCTTCGCAGATGAACGCCAGGCGGTCGACATCGGGGTCGACCACGATACCCAGGTCGTAACGCCCTGTCTTCATCTCGTTCATGATGGCCGAAAGATTTTTCTCCAACGGCTCCGGATTGTGTGCGAAATCGCCGGTAGGTTCGCCGTTGATAAGCGTATAGCCGACGCCCAAACGGTCGAGCAACTGCGGCAGTACAATCCCTCCCACGCTGTTAATGGCATCGACACATACCGTGAAGCCGGCTTTCCTGATAGCCTCCGTATCCACAAGTTCCAAGTCGAGCACCGACTGGATATGGCGGTCATTAAAACTGCCGTCTTCAGTATAACGCCCCAGATGGTCAATATCCGCATATTCAAAATCCTCATTATCAGCTATGGCGAGCACCTCGCGGCCATCGGCGTCGGTCAGGAACTCACCTTCACTGTTGAGCAGCTTGAGCGCATTCCATTGGCGCGGGTTATGACTGGCGGTAATGATGATGCCGCCGTCGGCATCCGTCATGCGCACGGCCAGTTCGGTGGTAGGGGTGGTTGCAAGGCCAATGTTGATGACATCGTAACCGACGCCCATCAGCGTACCGCACACGACATTCTTCACCATCTCGCCCGATATGCGTGCGTCGCGGCCTACAATGATTTTCCCGCTGTGCGGCTGGCCGCTGCGGCGGATAAAGGTGGCGTAAGCCGTAGTAAACTTAACGATGTCAAGCGGGTTGAGCGTATCGCCCGTGCGTCCGCCGATTGTTCCGCGGATGCCAGAAATGGATTTAATCAGAGTCATTGCTTATTATCTTTCCCTTTGGTAAGTGATTTCGTAATAGCACGGATACACGTTCGACGTGGCATACGACTGTCCTTGCGTGTGAGGTACTATCAGTTTTACACGGGCTATCTCATTGCCGGGGTCGCTCTGGCGGCCCAGCAGGATATACTGCAGGGGCACGAGCCAGCCCGAAGGCACGGAGGCTCCGTATGTCTCGTACATCACGCCCGAAGCGAACGAGGCCGTATAGGTGCCGCTCACCCGCGTCACGCTCATCTTCTCGTACTTACGTTCGCTGAGCAGGTTGTAAGTTTGGATTACCTTATCTATAATATTGTATTCGAGGTAACGGCAGAGCACGTTCACCTGTTTGTTTTCCTCGAGCTTCGTGCCGCATCCCTTGCGCACAATCTGCATGTATACACCTGTTTTGCTGAGGTACACATACTCGTTTTTCTCTACGCTCGTGGAGTCGCCTTGAATGCTGAAAGCCGTCTCGCTGATGACGTTGATGGCCGAATCGCTAAGGAACGCCTGTATGGCTTCGCGCTCCTTGTCCTTCTTCTCGCCGTAAGTTTCGTAATTATCGCACGACTGAAATGCGGCCACGACTGTCATTGCTACCAAGGCATATACGATTTTCTTCATGTGGATTCGAATATATTTTAAGTTCTAAACCGGGGCAAAATTAATAAAATCTTTGCAATTAACTGCAACATTCCGCCACTTTCAACTATAATATTATGCTACTTTAACTCGCTTTCGAAATGCAAGAAGGCCCGCTTTACCGTTTCCACGGCCTCGTCGATGCTGCACTGCAGGCGCCCGCCGGAAGCATTCAGATGGCCGCCGCCGTTGAAGAAAGCCTCCGCCACCTTGTTGCAGGGGAAGTTGTCTACCGAGCGCAGACTCACCCAGATAAGGTCGGGACGCTCAGTATCTTCGCGCAGCGATATGGAGAGTTTCAGCCCTTTTATCTGCAACGGCATGTTAACCAGCCCCTCTGCATCGCCTTTCATGAAGTGGAAGCGGCACAGGTCGTCCTTGGTCAGCGTAAAGAATGCAGCATGCCGCTGGGTGTCGACCACCAGTTTCTGCGACATCACGTAGCCCATCAAGCGGATGCGGTTTTCGCTGTAGTTGTTGTACACATTGCGGTAAATCTTGTCTTTATCGATGCCCTTGGTAAGCAGCTGGCTGATGATGAAGAAGATTTCGGGGCGGGAAGAGTTGAATGTGAAGCCCCCGGTATCAGTCATCATACCGCAATATACGGGCACGGCGAAATGCTTGTTCTGTTGTCCGAACCCGCCCAGCTGCCATACGATACGGAAGATGATTTCGCAGGTAGAGCTCATGGCAGGGTTGGAAATCACCAGTTCGGCATCAGCGTCGGGATTGAGGTGGTGGTCGATGAGCACCTTCTTCCCCGGCGACGCAGCAAGCGCTGCAGCCATGGCATCCGTGCGGCTGAAAGTATTGAAATCAAGACAGAAAACAAGGTCGGCCGTTTTCAGTGCAAGCTCTGTCTTTTCCTTGTGTTTGTCGTATCTCACTATCTTTTCCGTATTGGGCATCCAGCGCAGGAAGTCGGGATATTGGTCGGGTACGACCACCATCGCCTCTTTACCTATCGTCCGCAGGTATTCCGCCCATCCGAGGCACGACCCGACAGCATCGCCGTCGGGGTTTACATGGCAGCATATCACGATACCTGTAGCATCGGAAATCAGCGAGCGCAACAGGCTGCATTCGTCTTGTGACAATATATCTATTTGCATAATGGATGCAAAATTACTGATTTTTTTCAAGACAACAGGGAGATTGCATGAAAAAAATCAGTAAAAGGACCTGGGTCCGGGACAAGAACCCAGGTATTTCATTATTATTCCATTCTGTTTTTTAATTCCTTCCTTTTCCACTCAAAGAATCTTTCCCAGAAATTGATGTATTTCAGATTGGGTGTTGTCACAAGTCGTGCACCATGGTCGAATTCCATAGTAGTGGCCCGCTTCCTGTCGAACGGCGGCCAATAGGGAAGCCCCGGTGCATTCGGGTCCGCGGTCTTGGCAAAGTTCGCCCAATACTGCTGCATGATTTCGCCCATGGCAGCCTCAACTTCAAATTCCTTCTTCCGGTTGAGTGTCTTGAACTTCCCTCCAAGATAGAACATCTCATCTACATGCGACGCCCCCCTTCTGTGTGAGCTTTTCGAATAGCTCGGACGCGTCCATTGGGAAAGGTATGCCATGTATACAGGTGATTTTCCTCCCGCCGACTGCAGGCAAGCCCAGGCGTATGCCGGCCATGCGTATGCAGCGTCGCGCCATATGTCGGCAAAGGACGTGAACGTCCCTGCCCTGGTACGGGCTGGGTAGAGCGACAACAGCTCGTCTGCGAACTTGCCGTACTTGTCTTGTATGAAACGGTGATATTCGTCTACATCACGTTCGTATGAAAACATAACCCCTTCATCGGAATTGCTCATCAGTATCACCGGCACATCATTATATTCCCCCTTCTCATAAAGGCGGTACTGGTCATCGGTGATGACATAACCGTCCACACAAGGCCAGAATCCATAGAACCCCACGCTATCGTCAACAAGTGTTTCGGCACGCATCTTCCGCATTTGTTCCAGTGATTTTGCATTCAGGTGCTTCTGAAACTCTACCCCTTGTTGTTCGGCTCCTTTCTGCGAATGGTTCGTAATATGCCATATCCGCTTGTCCGTATAAGGATAGAACGAAGCCCCGCTTTGACAGATGGCTGCGCGGAACAACCCTTTGGCAAGTGGAGAGGCGCAGAGTATGCTCACACTGATAGCTCCTGCCGACTCGCCGAAAATAGTGACTTTGGAGGGGTCGCCGCCAAACTTCGCGATGTTGCGCTGCACCCATTGCAAAGCAAACAACTACGCCAGTTCGGGATAAGCCCCTCCCGCTATTCCGGCTTCCTCCGCCCTCTTTGCATTGCAACAACCCTGCCTGTGCAGGGCCGGGGGATACAGGCTGTTTTGATTTCTGGCCATTTTTCTGAGATTTTTGGCCAATTATCTCAGAAAAATGGCCAAAAATCAAAAGCGGTAGTTTCCCATTGTCCGCCATCGGCCGTGTTCATGGTGGATGACCACCGCCGCGGCGGAAACAAATATTGCAATA
>DBRC01000046.1 GCA_002305505.1 Prevotella sp. UBA1378
ACGGAACCGGGGCTTTTTTGTTGTGCGCGTCATATACGAAAAGTGCATTTTTTGCGTTATTCTTCATGGTATGCAATGGACCGACCGTATACGCCAAGTGAAAATCATTCTAGTGATAGCCGCTGTTTTGATTGCGGTGGTGTCGCTGATGGTGTCGCATTTCCTTGTAAGGGACCTTTCCATGGAGGAAAGGAACAAGATGGAAGTGTGGGCGGAGGCATTGCATGCACTGAATCAGGCTGACGAGAATGCCGACCTCTCGCTGGTGTTGAGCGTGATACAAGGCAATAACACTATACCGGTCATCGTGATCGACCCGTCGGGGCATGTGATGGATTACCGCAACATCCGTGTTAAAGGTGAAAATGCAGCCGATTCTGTCGCTTACGTGTCTGCACTCAGTAAGGAAATGTACCATTCGGGCAATTATATCAAAATCAATCTGGGCGATTCCACCGCTGCGAAGGATTACCAGCTCGTGTGCTATGATGATTCTATCATGCTGAAACGGCTTTCTTCATGGCCTTATGTGCAGTTGGGTATTGTATTGATTTTCGTTGTAGTGGCTATCTTCGCACTGCTGTCATCGAAGAGGGCGGAACAGAACAAGGTGTGGGTGGGGTTGTCGAAGGAGACGGCCCACCAGCTTGGTACGCCGATCTCGAGCCTGATGGCATGGGTGGAGATATTGAAGGAAACCCATCCCGGTGATGATTTGATACCTGAGATGGAACAGGACGTGAAGCGGCTGGAGCGGATAGCCGAGCGTTTCTCGAAAATAGGTTCGTTGCCCGAACCGGTGGAGGCAAGTATGAACGAAGTGCTGGAACATGTGATTGACTACATGGACCGCCGCACCTCAAGCAAGGTGCGGATATTCCGCCGCTTCCCTGCCCATGCCGTGACGGTAAGGATGAACGCTTCGCTGTTCGAGTGGGTAATCGAGAATCTTTGCAAAAATGCCGTTGACGCGATGGAAGGAACCGGGGATATCACGCTTACCTTGCTCGATGAGCATCAGCGGGTAGTTGTCGAGGTACAGGATACGGGGAAGGGCATCAGGAAAAAAGATATAAAGAACGTGTTCACACCGGGCTTCACTACCAAGAAACGCGGTTGGGGGCTTGGCCTTTCGCTTGCCAGGCGCATCGTGGAAGAATACCATAGAGGCCGTATTTACGTGAAAAATTCGGAACTGGGGAAAGGCACGGTGTTCCGCATCGAATTGGACAAATGAATTCATCCGCATGTAGAAAACAATGCCCTTCCGGGTGCTTCCCGGCCTTTTTTGTGTGGAAAAGCATAAAAAAAGCAAATGAATATGACTTAAATCGAAAATTATTTGTAACTTTGCACCCCAAATAGCGAGTAAATGTGTAGTTTAGAGGCCTTTAAGATTGATTTGAAAGGATTGAAAGAGGATGAGACCGTTCTTGAGTATATCCTTGACGACCGTTTTTTCGGGGCTCTGGACGGCTCGGAGCTGGAGCGTGGGGCATTGCGTGCATCGGTATCTATACGCAAGGCTACCGGCTTTTACGAACTCTGGTTCCATGCCGAAGGCACAGTGACCGTAGCCTGCGACCTCTGCCTGGATGACTTGGAACTGCCGATAAAGGCAGACAGCCGTCTGGTGGTGAAGATGGGTCCGGCTTATGCGGAAGACGATGACCTTGTGACAATAGACGAGGATGAAGGCATCCTTGACATAGCGTGGTTCGTCTACGAATTTATTGCGCTTGCCATCCCCATCAGGCACGTCCACGCACCGGGGAAATGCAACAGTGCAATGATGGCAAGGCTCGAAGAGCACGCTGGGGCCACCCGGAGCGGCGAGAGCGAGCAGCAGGTGGATCCGCGTTGGATTGAATTAATGAAATTAAAGAATAAAGAATAAAAAAATTAAAGAATTATGGCACATCCTAAAAGAAGACAGTCGAAGACTCGTACACTTAAAAGAAGAACCCATGACAAGGCCGTAGCACCTACGCTGGCCGTATGTCCTAACTGTGGCGCTTACCATATCTACCACACAGTATGTCCTACTTGCGGATACTACAGAGGTAAAATCGCTATTGTGAAGGCAGAAGAGGTCGTTGAATAATGGAGAAGATCAACGCGATAATCACCGGTATTGGCGGTTACGTTCCCGACTATGTCCTCAACAATGAGGAGCTGTCGAGAATGGTGGACACCAGCGACGAGTGGATTATGACGCGTGTTGGTATCAAGGAGCGCCGCATCTTGACCGAAGAAGGTCTCGGTACCAGCTACATGGCCCGTAAGGCAGCCAAGCAGTTGATTCAGAAGACCGGCGTAGACCCTGACACAATAGATGCACTCATCGTAACCACTACTACTGCAGATTATATTGTTCCCTCTACGGCTTCTGTCGTATTGGGGCAGTTAGGATTGAAGAATGCTTATGCATTTGATTACTGGGCTGCTTGCTGTGGTTTCCTTTATACGCTCGATACTGCTGCAAGCATGATTCAGAGCGGCCGGTACAAGAAAATCATTGTTATCGGTGCAGATAAGATGTCATCGATAGTCGACTATAAGGACCGTTCCACTTGTGCGCTCTTCGGCGACGGTGCTGCAGCAGTGCTTGTAGAAGCAACGACAGAGCAGGGCGTCGGGGTGATGGACTCTTACTTCCGTACCGACGGCAAGGGTCTCCCCTTCCTGCATGTGAAGGCAGGCGGCTCGGTTAGCCCCCCCTCTCATTTCTCGGTCGATCACCGCCTGCATTACCTCTATCAGGAAGGCCGTACAGTGTTCCGTTATGCTGTAACAAGCATGAGCGACGACTGTGCGCTCATCGCCGAGCGTAATCATCTCGACAAGGACAACATTGCTTTTGTTGTGCCCCATCAGGCCAATATGCGCATTATCGAGGCAGTGGCTAAGCGCCTTGACCTGCCAATGGACCGCGTGATGGTGAACATTGAGCATTACGGCAACACCAGCGCTGCTACCATCCCATTGGCTCTCTGGGACAATGAGAAACTGCTGAAGAAAGGGGATAACCTCATCCTGACGGCTTTCGGAGCAGGATTCGTCCACGGTGCCTCTTATTACAAATGGGCTTACGACGGAAACAAGGTTTAAGGGTGAGGATTTTAGAGTCGGGGAATTGCGCGACTCGTGATTCTCGGCCTTTTTGAATAATAAAGCGCATCCTATTTATAAATAAGATGCGCTTTTTCCGAAGATAAAAGAGCCGTTCCCTGTCTCCCCCGCTTTCGGCCTTCCCGCCTCTCAATTTTTGCCTCCCGGCATTCATTTCCCAAGTTACATCCCCCATTTCTCATCTCATTTCATCATAAAAATGCACAAAGCAGGATTTGTAAACATTGTAGGAAACCCGAACGTAGGTAAGTCGACGCTGATGAACCAGCTGGTAGGCGAGCGTATTTCAATAGCCACGTTCAAGGCGCAGACCACGCGCCACCGCATCATGGGTATCGTCAATACCGACGATATGCAAATCGTATTCTCGGACACGCCGGGCGTGCTCAAGCCCAACTATAAGTTGCAGGAGTCGATGCTGGCTTTCTCAGAGTCGGCATTGCAGGATGCCGATGTGCTGCTCTATGTGACCGACGTAGTGGAGAGCCCCGAAAAAAACATGGAATTTCTCGGTAAGGTCCAAAAGATGGCCATTCCCGTGTTACTGTTGATTAATAAGATCGACGAGAGCGACCAAACGAAACTGGGCGACCTCGTGGATAAATGGCACGTCTTGCTGCCCAATGCCGAGATACTCCCCATCAGCGCAAAGAACAAGTTTGGTATCGACATGCTCCTCAAGCGCATCCATGAACTGTTGCCCGCCTCACCGCCTTTCTTCGACAAAGACCAGCTGACCGACAAGCCTGCCCGCTTCTTTGTCAGCGAAATCATCCGTGAGAAAATCCTGCTCTATTACGATAAGGAGATTCCCTATTCGGTGGAGGTGTGCGTGGATCGGTTCAAGGAAGACGGGAAGCACATCCACATCAACGCCGTAATCTGCGTAGAGCGCGATTCGCAGAAAGGCATCATCATCGGCCATCAGGGCGTGGCCTTGAAGAAAGTGAGTACGGAGAGCCGCAAATCGTTGGAGCGGTTTTTCGGCAAACCGATTTTCCTCGAAGTCTTCGTAAAGGTTGATAAAGACTGGCGTTCGTCGCAACGCAAATTGAACAATTTCGGATATAATCCGGCATAAACAAGGAATTATTATGGCAAATTTATTAGCAATAGTGGGGCGCCCGAACGTGGGCAAGTCGACCCTTTTCAACCGACTGACCAAATCGCGCCGTGCCATCGTGAGTGGTGAGGCAGGTACTACGCGCGACCGCCAATACGGCAAATGCGAATGGAACGGCCGCGAGTTTTCGGTGGTCGACACCGGCGGCTGGGTCGTTAACAGTGATGATATATTCGAGGAGGAAATCCGCAAGCAGGTTATCCTTGCCACGGAAGAGGCCGACCTTGTGCTCTTCCTGGTCGACGTGATGAACGGCGTCACCGACTGGGATCAGGACGTGGCCCAGATTCTGCGCCGCTCCAAGCTGCCCGTAATCCTCGTGGCCAATAAAACGGACAATAACGACATGCAATATTATGCTGCCGAGTTTTACTCGCTCGGCCTCGGCGAGCCGTTTTGTATCAGTGCTGCAACCGGCAGCGGTACAGGCGACTTGCTCGACGTGATAGTGTCGAGGCTTAAAACCGACGAGATTGACGACATGGAAGACGGAACGCCCCGTTTCGCCGTGGTAGGCCGCCCGAATGTAGGCAAGTCGAGCATCATCAATGCCTTTGTCGGCGAAGACCGAAATATCGTGACAGAGATAGCCGGCACCACGCGCGATTCTATTTATACGAAATACGACAAGTTTGGTTTCGACTTCTATCTAGTCGATACGGCCGGTATCCGCCGTAAGAACAAGGTGAGCGAGGACCTTGAGTTCTACAGCGTGATGCGCTCCATCCGCGCGATAGAAAACTCGGATGTCTGTATCCTGATGCTCGACGCTACCCGCGGCATCGAGGCGCAGGACATGAATATCTTCCAGCTGATACAGAAGAACAACAAGTCGCTGGTGGTCGTAGTCAATAAATGGGATCTCGTGGAAGATAAGTCACAGAAGGCCATCAATACCTTCGAGTCGGCCATCCGCAACCGCATGGCTCCGTTCGTCGACTTCCCCATCATCTTTGCTTCCGCACTCACCAAGCAGCGCATCTTTAAGGTGCTTGAGACCGCCAAGCAGGTATACCTGAACCGTACGATGAAAATCGGGACGTCGAAGCTGAACGAGGTGATGTTGCCGCTTATCGAGATGACGCCTCCGCCTTCTGTCAAGGGCAAATACATCAAGATAAAGTATGTTTCGCAGATACCTAACACGCAGATACCGTCGTTCGTGTTCTATGCCAACCTGCCGCAGTATGTGAAGGAGCCCTACAAGCGTTTCCTTGAAAACAAGCTGCGTGAGAACTGGACGCTGACGGGCACGCCCATTAATGTGTTCATCCGCCAGAAGTAGCAGCTTGCAGGCCGTTCCCGTCCGGGATACGCGGGCGGGAACGAAAAGAATGGAATAGTATAGTATAGTATGCGCAAGATAGTGTATGTGTTTTTGGCGGCGATGATGCTCATTGCCTGTTCGGAAGAGGTGAGGAAGGAAGACCTGGCCGCCAAGGCGGCCAAGGAGTATTACGACCATCTGTTGGCCGGCCGCTACGATGACTATCTCCGGGGCGTGGCCGGTACCGACAGCATCCCTCCCGTCTACCGCGAGCAACTGCTTGCCAATGTAAAGCAGTTCATGGCCCTGCAACGGCAGGAGCACAACGGCATCCGTGAGGTACGTATCATGAATGCGAAGGCCGATTCGGCCCTTGGCCATACCAATGCGTTCCTTATGCTTTGTTTCGGCGACTCTACCAACGAAGAAATCGTAGTCCCGATGGTGGAGCGCAACGGGCTGTGGAAGATGAGGTGATTTTGGATTGCAGATTTTGGATTACGGATTAGGGATTACGGATTACAGTTTAATAGTATAAGCAGCTGACATCAGCTTGTGCGTGCATCCACAAAAGTATTAATCCCTAATCCGTAATCCGAAAAAACAATCTTAGATTGTTTTTTCATGTTCCAACACGATGCTGCGCATATTTTTCAGCAAGTCGCTGGCGAAGATGAAGTCGGTAAGTTTTTGGTTCTTTGAGTGCATGATGTCCGCGCTTACGCCCTGCCACTCCTTGTGACCCTCGTAGATGAATACGATATTCTCGCCGATACCCATTACCGAGTTCATGTCGTGTGTGTTGATTATCGTTGTCATGTTAAACTCCTGCGTGATGCTGTGCAGCAGGTCGTCGATGACGAGCGACGTTTTCGGGTCGAGTCCCGAGTTGGGCTCGTCGCAGAAGAGGTATTGCGGATTCAGGGCGATGGCCCGTGCGATGGCCACGCGCTTCTGCATGCCGCCCGAGATTTCCCCCGGATACTTGCCTTCGGCCCCTATCAGGTTCACGCGGTCCAGGCAGTCTTGCGCCCTCTTGGTGCGTTCGCGCAGCGTCATGTCGGAGAACATGTCGAGCGGGAACATCACGTTCTCCAGTACCGTGAGCGAGTCGAACAAGGCAGCACTTTGGAAGATCATCCCCATCTCGCGCCTCAGCAGTATTTTTTCTTTCTTCGACATTGCCACGAAGTCGCGCCCGTCGTAGAGCACTTCCCCGCTGGTAGGGTCGAGCAGTCCCACGAGGTTTTTCATCAATACGGTCTTTCCCGAACCGCTCTGCCCGATAATCAGGTTCGTCTTCCCGTTTTCGAAGACGGTGCTGATATCCTTCAGCACCTGCTTGTCTTCGAAACTCTTGCACAGGTTTTTAATTTCTATCATGAGAGCAGTTGTGTTAGGAAGACGTCAGAACATAAAATCAGCACACTCGAACACACCACGGCATCGGTGCTGGCTTTTCCCACGTTTACCGAGCCTCCCTCCACCGTATAGCCGAAGTAGGAGGGCACGCTCGAGATGATAAAGGCGAAAAAGAGGCTTTTAATGATGCTCATCCACACGAACCAGGGGTTGAATGAATGCTGCAGGCCCAGCGTCAGGTCGTCGGGCGACAGCACGTGGCCGATGTAAGCCGTGGCATAAGCCCCGAGGATGCCCGTTGCCGATGAGAATATCACGAGCAGGGGCATGATGGTAATCATGCCGAGTATTTTCGGCAGGATAAGGTAGCATGCCGAGTTGACGCCCATGATGTCGAGCGCGTCGATTTGTTGTGTCACGCGCATCGTCCCTATTTCCGATGCGATGTTCGAGCCTACCTTCCCGGCCAGGATCAGGCACATGATAGAAGACGAAAACTCGAGCAGCATGATTTCGCGCGTGGTGTATCCGCTCACCCACCGCGGCATCCAGGGACTTTGTATGTTCAGCTTCATCTGAATGCAGATCACGGCGCCGATGAAGAACGATATCAGCAGCACGATGCCTATGGAGTTTACGCCCAGCTGTGCCATCTCCTTTACATATTCCTTGAAGAACATACGCATGCGTTCCGGGCGTGAGAACGTGCGCCCCATCAGTAATAAGAACCTGCCGAACGTGGTCAGCCAATTATACAATAGTTTCATTCCTTTCCTTGTTTTCGTTGCAAATTTACATAAAAATCACGATATATAAGCCGGTCGTGATAAAAAAACGGGATAAGTTCAACCGTATAGGTGGCAAAATTTCGTCGTTTTTCCGAAATCATTCGTTTATTACGGCAATTTTGCCTAAATTTGCCGGGAAATTAGCTGATTATGGACGAGAAAACAAATGTAACGGAGGTAAACGGGGCGCAGCCGCGGCCTGCAGGGACGGTGCTGCGCACCGAAGGACTGGTGAAACGGTACGGCAGCCGCACGGTGGTGAACGACGTGTCGATCGACGTGAAGCAAGGCGAGATAGTGGGGCTGCTCGGGCCTAATGGTGCGGGTAAAACCACGTCGTTCTACATGACCACCGGCCTGATAGTGCCCAATGCCGGGCATATCTACCTCGACGACCTCGACATAACCAACTATCCTGTTTACAAGCGTGCCCGTGCCGGCATCGGCTATTTGGCGCAGGAAGCCTCGGTGTTCCGCAAGATGAGCGTGGAAGACAATATCCTCAGCGTGCTCGAAATGACGGGGAAGCCCCGCGACTACCAACTGGAGAAGCTGGAAAGCCTGATAAGGGAATTCAGGTTGGGCAAGGTGCGCAAGAACAAGGGCGACCAGCTGTCGGGAGGCGAGCGCCGCCGTACGGAGATAGCCCGCTGCCTGGCCATCGACCCGAAATTCATCATGCTCGACGAACCCTTCGCCGGTGTCGACCCGATTGCCGTCGAAGACATCCAGCAAATCGTGTGGAAGTTGAAAGACCGCAATATCGGCATCCTCATCACCGACCACAATGTGCAGGAGACGCTCTCGATTACCGACCGTGCCTACCTGCTGTTTGAAGGCCGCATATTGTTTCAGGGAAAGCCCGAGGAACTAGCCGAAAACAAGATTGTGCGCGAAAAGTACCTGTCCAACTCGTTCGTGCTGCGCAAGAAAGACTTCCAGTTGATAGCCGAGGAGCGCAAGGCCAAGGAGGCCGAGGAAGACGCATTGGCCGGGCACTGACTAATTCGTACAAGCACCTTGTAGCCCTGCTACAAAGTGCTTGTACTCCGGCTACAAAGTGCTTGTACTCCGGCTACACGGTGCTTGTACGATTCCCGAATTCAGCTTATGTAAAGTCGTACTCGTCGCGATAGCCGTCGAAACGTAGGTTTTCCGTGTATCCATATTGGCGGAAGAGGTTCAGGATCCATTCCTGCTGTTCGGGTGTCAGTAGGTATTTCCCCTTATTATAGCAGTAGTAGGTGCCGTGTCCGCCGAGGTATGTCTTAATCTGGTTACGGATAGCGGGTCCGTCTTTACTCTTGGTATCGGCAAATAGCGTGTCGAAGTCCCCCCATGCGCCGTGTATGACGCGCGTCTGCCTGAAATAGGGGCAGTCGCCGCGTTTCAGCACAGTGGGGTAGATGGCCGGGCCGAAAGCCCTGTCGGTGCCGATGTGTTGCCCAGCCAAATAGCGGATACAGTCGCCTGCCCTTTTGCAGTCGGTAGTGAAGCAGAGTTGGAATGAGGGCGGTACCAGCCCTGTTGGAAATGTTTTTTCGGATGGCATGATGTCTTTCTGTTTTATATTATTCTTTACGCCAGTTCGGGATAAGCCCCTCCCGCTATTCCGGCTTCCTCCGCCCTCTTTGCATTGCAACAACCCTGCCTGTGCAGGGCCGGGGGATACAAGCTGTTTTGATTTTTGGTCATTTTTCTGAGATTTTTGGCCAATTATCTCAGAAAAATGGCCAAAAATCAAAAGCGGTAGTTTCCCATTGTCCGCCATCGGCCGTGTTCATGGTGGATGACCACCGCCGCGGCGGAAACAAATATTGCAATA
>DBRC01000049.1:0-24264 GCA_002305505.1 Prevotella sp. UBA1378
AAGATGCTTGTACGAACGCGCTTCCGTTGTTATTTTTTCTCTTTCGGCAAGTACCAGTTGGCCTTATCCAGCAACTTTGCGTAGACCGCCGCCCTCTTTGCCGGGGGGAACTTAGCAGCCACCTTGCCTGCAAGATAGGCCGGCGAATCACGATGGCCGGCTATGCGCATCAGGTCGTGGAAGCGGTTGCCCTCCAAGGCCGTCTCCAGCGCATACTCCTGCACGAGCTGTTCTTCAACCCAAAGAATACTGTCGTTGAGCGTCGGCTGTTCCTCTATCTGATAAGCCTCGTTCATATCGGTGTTTCCGCAGCCACGGGCATGGAACCCACGGGTATTTGCACTGAAAATCTCCGCCACGTCGCCGTCGGGGGCATCCTGCCCGAAGTCCATCCACGGTTCACCCGTGAGTTCTCCCTTCAATGCATCCTTGTCCCTGTACAGATTGATGTTGTAGGCACAAAGCCCGTATTTGAGGAACCCGTTGAAAACAAACTTCGGCTTGCCCATCCTGTTCACCGCCTCGGCATAGCGCAACCATACCAAGGCCGAACGGCACGGGGCCACGTAATAATTCGACGCAGCCTTCATATAGCCATACTTGGTGATGCGTGCGTAATCTACGCCCGCCTTGTTCCCCACCGAGTAAGTGCCGTAAAGTCCGCGCAGATCGCCGCTGACGGCACGGTTGGTATAATAGTACTGAGCATTGAAGACATCAATCAAAGCCTGCGAGGGGGCTATTATGTAGCGGCTGTTTGCCATGTCGTAAAGTTGTGACGCCCTGCTTGCGTCATCACTTGCCGACACGATGGCCGTCAAAATATCGGCATACGCGAACGAGCTGAACTGGTTAGGCCAGTTGCGGACAGAAACGGCAGTTGCCGTAGCGTTATAAAGATTGCGCCACGCCGTGGTCTTCAGGCGGTCGGCCAATATCAGGTCGTAATACATCTGCGCCGCCTTCCCGAAATCACGGTTCCACAGATACAACTCTCCCAAGACTGCAGGAAAGCGCTCGTCAAGTAATTCCCCGTGCTGCCGATTCTTGCGATACGGTTCAGCGTGGCCTTATTCGTCACGATGGTTGCCTCTGCGAATACAGGGATGACACCGCCCATAAAGGCTGCTGCCATCAAAAACAAAAGTAATAAACTTTTCTTCATAATTATAAGTTTTTTTAAAAGTTAATTGAATAGTCCCCCATGGATAGGCACGGGATTCTGAACCCTTTTAAATGAAATTCGGACGGAATACCGCAGATACGCAAAAAATGTGCATGACCTGCGTTTTCCCCTCCCATCCCCCGTATTATATATAAAAACAACAGCGTATGAAACTCATGAAAACCGTATCCGTTACATTCTGCCTCTTTCTCTCCGCACAGGGAATGGCACAGAATGGGGTGTGGCAGTGGGCTACTGCCGTAAAAAACTACAGTTCGAAGAAAACTGCTGCCCCATCCACGGCTTACCTGTGGATTCCAGAAAACTGCAGGAAGGTAAGGGCTGTCATCGTGGCACAGCACAACATGGAGGAAATCTCCATTCTGGAAGATGAGGGTTTCCGGAAACAGATGAGCCGGCTCGGCGTGGCCGAAGTGTGGGTATGCCCGCGGTTTAACCTTGGCTTCGATTTTACGGACGGTGCTTGGGAAACGCTCGACGGGATACTGAAAGCACTGGCGGACAAGTCGGGCTATGAAGAACTGGCTACAACCAAGATTATCGGCATAGGACATTCTGCCGCAGCAAGCAACCCGTACTATATGGCAGCCTACAAACCCGACCGTGTTGCCGCTTGCATCTCGGTAAGCGGGCAATGGCCTTATCACCGCGATAACGGATTGTGCCCGGATATCTGGGGCAACCGCACCATCGACCGTATCCCCTGCCTCGAAACGATGGGCGAATACGAGGCGGCCGCCACCTGGAGCAGCCGGGGACTGAAAGACCGTGCCGAACATCCCGGAATGCCTTTGTCGATGCTGGCATGCCCGGGAGAAGGCCATTTTGCTTACTCGCCGGAGAAAGCCCGATATATAGCGCTTTTCATCAGGAAAGCATTGGAGTATGGGCACGTAGACCCTACGAGGCGAGGATGGTTAGCAGAAAGATGGAAACGCGACGGCGCTCCTTCCTTTCCGCCTGCACCTATTAATAAATATAAGGGGAAGACAGAAGAGGCTTTCTGGTTCTTCGACAAGGAAATGGCAGAGGCTACCGTGGCCTACGGCGAACGCTTCAGGGGGCTGAAGCCCCAGCTCTTAGGCATAGAACAAGGCGGTAAACCCGTAGAACAACGCAATACCCATCTGCAGCTGCACCCGAAATTCGTAACGGGAAGCGACGGCCGCAGCATTCGGCTGAAGCCTTTTTTCCTCGACACGGTGCCGGCGGTAAGCAACCGGCTTGCCGACTGGGCACAGCTGGCTGTAGGCAGCAGTCTCGGCCATTCGCAGAAAGGCTCCCCTTACCTGACAACGATTTGCGGTGTAGGAAGGGCTGTTGACAACGAGACGCTGTTGCTGGAATGGAACCGGAGCACGTCGTGGAATGGCAAGAATGCCGATATAACCTTTGCCATCAGGCACGACGGGGACGGAGAATACAAACCTGCCGTGCAACAAGGAATCATCACCCTGCCCGTAAGGCAAAAGAAAGGGAGGGTACAACGCATATCGTTCGAACCTCCGGCCGACGTAGTACGCGGTACGAAGGCTGTTTGCTTACAAGCCCATTCAGACTGTGGGCTTCCTGTTTCTTTCTACGTGGAATCGGGCCCGGCCAGAATCGACGGCAACCGATTGATATTCACTGCTATCCCGCCCAAATCGAGGTATCCGGTATGCGTAACGGTCACGGCATGGCAATACGGCAGCGAACAAGGCGGGATACAAACGGCAGAACCCGTTACACGGGAATTCCATATCAGGGAGAAGTGATGTGCCAGTAAACGGCATAGCGGCAATGGTGGGCATCGTAGAAAGGAACGATGTCGATGCCTGACGCAGTACGGAAACGCAGGCCTTTCAGACGGCGGATACCCGACAGGTGCCCATAAGAGGCCGCTGCCAGCGAAGAAGGAACCTTGAAGTCGTAAGTGTAATAGTCGTTGTATTTGGCCGGGTCACTGAAAGGACGGCTCACCGGCGCCAACTTCCCCGACAGCACCACCGGCCCGTACATCAACACCGCGCGCTGCTCATCGCCCCTTGCCGGTTCTTCACGGAGAGCCATGCCAAACTCCACCGACACACTATCGCCAGCCTGCCACATGCGCTCGACATCCATGTAATGCCCGGGAGCCACGCGCGTCCTTATTTTCCGCCCGTTTACGCTGACGGTCATCGAGGCAGCCCACGACGGGAAGCGCAGCCGCAATGAAAACCTTTTAGAAGCGCCGCTGACGGTGAACGACGTACGGTTGTCTTCGGGGAAAGCGGTCCGCTGGGTAACGGTGGTTCCCTCCCATTCGACCGCCGAAGGGATGAAAAGATTAACATAAAGCGCCTGCGCAGAATGGAAATAGATGGATGACGCATATTTGACATGGCTTTCGAAACCACTGCCCACGCAGCACCAGAAACTGGAGTCGCGGGTGCTGTAAAGCCGGTGGGCACCCGTCATCAGCGGCGTAAAATAACACACCATCGATGTCTGCGGGTCCTGCTGTCCGAGGATATGGTTATAAAGCGCGCGCTCATAATAATCGGCCACGCGCGGGTCGGCATTCCATGAAAACACGTGGTCGGCAAGTTTCAACAGATTGAACGTGCAACAGTTTTCACCATCATAACCCGACAGGTGCTTGCCCTGTTCCCCCGGTTTGAACAGGTGTTCCTTGTCGCTGACTTCCCCCGTTACAAAAGCATGGTCGTCGACCAAGGTCCAAAACAGCAGCTCGGCAGCCTTCCGGCTGTCTTGCTCGCCGGACAGCTCGTAGTTACGGGCTTCCCCAAGCAGTTTGGGGATGAAAGTGTTGGCATGGTATGTACCAAGCTCCCTGTTTCCCTGTTTCAGCGGATTTATTTTGTCGTCGTGATAAAAAAAGCGTGCCAACCAAAGGTACCGGTCATCATGGGTCAGGCTATAGAGATTGTACATCGCCTCATTGAAACCTCCAAACTCGTTACGGATCATCCTCAAGCGCGTTGCTTCCGGCAAGGGCTTCAACTTACGGTAAGCCCAATCGCCCATGCGCTTGGCTATCATCAGTGCCGTGTCGTTACCGCAAAGTATATACTGGTCGATCAGTCCCTGCACAATCTTATGCTGCGTATACCAAGGAGCCCAAACGCTCTTGCCCTGGATGTTGCGGTCGATAAGCCCTTCTGCATATGCACTCAGATAACCGCTCCGCAGTTGGCGTTGCACCTCGTTGAGGCCATTTACGATACTGTCGGCCTTCTGTTTCACCGTTGCCGATTTTGTCTGCGCATAAAGCGTTGCCAATGCCGAGAGGAGATGCCCTGTGGTATGGCCGCGCAAATCGCAGTCGAGCGACTCCCAGCCGCCCAGCCTTGCCACCGTCATATACCCACCTTCGCGCCCGGAAAAGACACCAGACACCGTACGGAAACTATGCAGCAGCTGCCCCACCCCTATCGACATCATCCAAGCCGAATCGCGCTTGAAGTTTTCCTGGAAGCGTGACGGCAGCAGCCTGACCTTGTCCAACGGGAACGGCCGGCATTGCACCTGCCCCGGACTACCGGCCACACAAACCGGCACATTACAAAAGAAGAGGGCGGAAAGGAAAGAGCAAGACAAAGCAGGGGTATTCATGGCACATTGTTATTTTGACGGGATGAGACGGAAATGAAGAGCAGCGCCGCCGTTGGGGAGGAGGTTCAAGACCAGGGGCTTGCCCCCTTTCACCGTCTGCCGGCGGCAGGCCACTTTCGACTTCGTTGCCAATGACGGGTCGTCGGTATAGATGTCCACTTCGTACCGCTTCCCTTTTTGCAGGAAGCCAGCCGTATCGACGGACACTTTGCGGCCCGACGTGTTGGTCATCACGCCTACGAACCAATCGTTGCCCGCCCTACGGGCCTGCACGATATATTCTCCGGGTACACCGTCGAGCGTACGGCTTTCGTCGTACACGGTAGGGATGGCACGCCAGAACTCCAGTTCACCGCCGCCATCATGGACCTGTGGTTCGTCGTACCAGAACATAAACTGAAGCGGACTGTAATATACTGCGGCCATCGCCAACTGATGGGCACGGGTGGTCTTGATACGGTTATTGTAATAGCAGAGCGTATAGTCGGCCGGACCACAGATGTAGCGCGTAAACGGAAGCACTACGTTATGGGTGGCATCGGGCATGCACTCGTTGCCCAAGATGCCTTCCTGTGTCAGCAGGTTAGGGTATGTGCGGCTGTAGCCCGTAGGGCGGTACTCGTCGTGGATATCGACCATCAGGCCATACTCGGCACACTTGCGCACAGCCCGGTGCAGCCACTCGGACCACATCTGGTTGCCCACCTGCACAAAACCGAACTTTATGCCGGCCACGCCCCATTGCCTGTAAAGCGGCAGGATGGAGTCTAGCTGATTATAAAGGGCACGCTGGTTGACGTATAGCCATACGCCGAGACCATGGGCACGGGCCGAATCGCATACCTCGCGGATTTTGAAATTGCGGTTGGGGGCTTCGCGCAGGGCATCGGACGACACGTACTGCTCGGGGCCATACCAACCGGCATCCAACTCAATATACTGGCATCCGCGCTGCTCTGCAAAGCGGATGCCTTTCAATATTGCCGACCATTCCAATCGGCCGCAACGATAAGCTTTTCCTGGCTTGACGAAAGACGCATCGGCTATTTTCATCGGCTCATTGAGGTTGAGCACCAGGTCTTTATTGTTGATAATGTCCGTAGCACGCTCTCCGGCCATTATCACACGCCACGGGGTGTTGTAAGGCGACATCACCTCAACCCCACCGTAAAGGGATACCTGCAGGCGGTTGCCGCCCGTAAGAAGGAACTTGCCGCGGGCATAGTCGACCATGGCTGCTTCGAGCAGCGCCACGTAAAAGCCACCGGGCAACTGCATCAGCAACGGGCGCTCGCTCTCGCCATTCCAATCCCGCAACTTCAACTTGCTGTACGGCCCCTGCGCCCACTCCTCATACCAAGCCTCCGTGCCAGCAGGCATTGCAAACTCCGTACGTTCGCCTGTGATGTTCAGGAACAAGCCGTTACTTTGCTCGGGGAAGTGGTAGCGGAAAGCGATGCCCTCATCATAGGCACGCACTTCGATGTCCATGAAGTAAAAGCGGCGCTTGTCGTAGCCGCGCTCAGGGTCGGCATTGGCGCCCTCTCCCTTTACAAACTTTAACGTCAGCTGGTTGTAATGGTTGCGGACGGTTGCATTCTCGCCATAAAGCGGTGTCCACACCGTATCGACAGAGGCTGTAGTCACGCTTTCCCTGCGCAGGTTCTCGCCCCAAAACGCACAACTGTCATTGTCGATTCCAAGAGCCGACTCGAACAGTCTGTTTTCTATATTCACTCCCAGCTCGCTCTTGCGGACAATCATTTGCCCCTTGTACGACAGGGTATACCACAGCCGGCTGTTTTCCTGCATAAAAGTAAACGCATAATTGCCATCCGGCGAACGGAGTACAGTCTCCCCATCGCTTGGCATTCCCCACACAGGGATACAGGCAACGGCAAGGGCTGCCACATTCAGTATCAATCGTTTCATGTTCATCATTTCTGTTTTCTCCCGGAATCCAAAAGGTTCTTCAGCCTCACCAGCGCCTCGAGATAATAATAATCGGCGTAGATGATACTGGCATCTATCTCGCTGCCGGCCGGATGATGCCCCGTGGAATGCATAAGGAAGGCCACGTTGCGCCGGCCGCTTTGGTATTTCCCCGTGCTCAAGCAGGAAAGCATCCCAACTGCCATATCCTTATAATATTGTCCTTTAGGGCCACCCACATATCCGGAAAGCTCAAGCAGCGCATCGGCCACGACACAAGCTGCCGACGCATCTTTCGGCGCATCGCCGCGCAGGTCGTCCATATCCCAACGGGGTACCATGTCATCGCTGGTTTCGCGCAACCGCTTCAGATAGATGTCCGTTACTTTCTGTGCGAAATCGAGGAACACCTTGTCGCGTGTATACCGGTATACCATCGTATAACCATAGATGGCCCACGACTGCCCGCGCGACCACATCGACGAGTCGGCCAACCCTTGATGGGTTACGCCCCGCAAGAAACTGCCTGTCAGCGTATCGTATACGGCTACATGATAACAAGAGCCGTCGGGCCGGAAGTGGTTCTTCATCGTCGTGGCAGCATGCGCCACGGCAAGGTCGTAGAGCAAAGGGTTACCGCCGTTTCCAGCTGCCCAGAACAGCAGGTCGAGGTTGAGCATGTTGTCCATGATGGTGTTATGGCCGTGATAGTCTTTTACATGGCGCGGCCAACTGAGCAGCGTACCTGCCTTGGGGTTGAACAGTGTGGCCAGCGTATCGGCAGCATCCAGTATCACCTGCTTGTAGCCGTCGAGCGCCGGGTGCCGGGCATTGAGCGAGGAAAGCACCTCGTATCCTTTCATATACGAGCAGATGATGATAAAGCCGAGGTCGTGGTCGTAGGCGGGGCGGCGCGACAGGTAGCCCAACGACCTTGTATAGCCGTCGGCTGCGCGGCGCACACTCTCATCGCCTGTGCAGCCATAGCTCATCCAAAGGATGCCCGGCCAAAAGCCCGAGCACCATTCTTCGGCCGTGGCAGGCCTGCAATTCCATCCTTTCTGCTTGTCGGCAGAGAGAATGTTGCGCGGCTGCTTGCCGTAATCATAAGGCTGCAGTAACCCGAGTGCACGGTTCACTTGTGAGGCGCAATACGACAGTTGCTTGTCTACATCAAGCGTTTGAGCCATCGACACGACGGCAGCCGACATGCAGATCAGGAAGAGGGATAGTCTTGACATAGTTGTTATTTCGTTTTATATTCCGATTTCGGTTGCTTACTCCTGATATGGAAAGCTGCCGACTTCAGCAATGTGCCGTTGCCGAGGAAAGCGAACCCATCGCTGATAACAGCATACGAACCGCGCACCCTCATCCCCCCGTAACTCATCTCAACGTCGGGACGGTCGGAAGAGAAAATATAGTCGGTACGCCCCGATTTCAGTCTGACAATGATGCCTACGGCACTGGGATTGGACGGGGAGGGCGAGAAATAGCCTACCGATTCTATTTCGGACGGCTCTTCGTTATCACAGGGCTCATAAATGGCTACGAACGGGTGGTTCCAAGCCTCGCCTGCCTGCCGGGCGATAAACGTCAGCACGGGCTGCCGTTCAATATCATAAGGCTGGTTCGGCATGCGTTCGTACTGCAAGTTCACCGGCGAGAGGGCTTTCACTATCTTGCGGTTGGCAGCCCCCCGCATCCACATCGTCATGTCAATGGTGCGGCCGTCCTTGCAATGGGTGGTGAACGTGGTCTTTATGTCGCCATCCATGTCAGCATCCTCCTTGTTGTATATGTACGAGTAAGCATAGAGGAAGCCGCCGGCAAAGGCAGGCTCCTGCGTGGGCTGCAGGCCGAGGCTCTTCCCATCGGCAGTCCGGATATCCATTGACTGGCCGAGATTGTGATAAAAATAATCGTGCATCTTGTCGCCGCCATGTTTCTTGCGGCTGCGGAATACATCGACATAATACCCCCCGTGCCTGCCCACCTTGACAATACCGTTGAGGCGTTGTTGGTCGCTCTGGCTTTCGGGTTCCACGAATGATACCTCGCTATAGGTTACGGGTGGGAATAAGCCCGTCTGGTTAGTTTCCGGATAGCGGCTCTTTAATTTGAAGGCGTGCTGCGACATCATGACCGGATAGCTCGACACACCGTCGACACATACCGTGTTGTGAGCCGGGAACTGCGAATAATACTCCTTGTAATCCTCGCCGCCATAAAGGTTGCGGCCAATCCCTGCATCAGGGCCCAGCATGTAGCCTTTACCGTAAAGCTCCATGGAGATGCCGTTGGCATGCTGGTGATTGCCCAGACTGCCGTTGAGCGATACCGAGAGATCGTGCCGGCTGTCCATGCCGGTACGCTGAATCAGCCACGACACGTTAGGGGCGTAGAACGAGGCCGACACATACCGCTGCAGGTCGGCAGCCGGCGCATCGGGCGCCACCACGCGCTTCAGCTCCTCGAAGCGTCCGGCAAGCTCTGCATCGCCTTTTCGGCGGGCATAGACAATGAGGGCATCGATGCCTTGGGTGTTCATATACGCAGGATGGCTATCACCGAAACCGCAGAACATGCGGTTGGGAGTCATATACTGTGTCATTGCCATCTCCGCATCCACAAGCGACGGTATCTCCTTTATCAAGTCGATACCGGCCTCCTTGTCCAGCATATCGATGAATTCGGCAAAGTCGCGCAGCACGGTGAGGCTATATCCCGGCGACTCATACCAGATGTGGGTATCCTTGTCGAAACCGAAGTTGCACAACTGCCTCAGGTTCCATTGGCGAATACTCGACCGGTTGATAATATAGTCGAGATAATACTGCCGCCCTTTCTTGTCGTCGTACCTGCTGTCGTCCTGCAGCACGATGGCAATACGGGCGATGAACACCGCTTGAAAGAGGTTCCAGTTGTTGTGGGGCACGCCGTTGGCTATAATCACCTCCGCCCACTTCTTCAGGGCCGCCTCATAAAGCTGGCGGTCGTTTTCAAGATAGCCTCCCAAGTTCCTATAGATTTCCGTCAACGGCGTGATGGCATCTTCGTGAATCACTTCGAACGTGGCCATGCCGACCAAGGTCTGCATGTGCCCGTTGCTCAAGTCGATGGGCATATTGCGGTAGTAAATGCCTTTGAGATAGGTGTCAAACACCTTGGCAGCCATGTCAGCGTAGCGTTTGTCGCCCGTCATCTTATAAATGGCCGAGGCATCACGGGCAATGTTCAGTATCCCAACGTTCAAGGCATTGATGTTGCATCCCGTCTTTGAGGGATGCGCTTTTTCCATCTGTCCGGTAGACTTATTGATATAGGTAACACAGCCATCCGGGTCGTCATCGTAGGGTATCACCTCTTCAAGCGGGGGACGGTTGTAATAAGAGAACGTATTGCGTGTGCCATTAAACTTGACGGTGGGCGCCGGTGCACGGTGACCGCCGGGATGGTCGAAGCTCTCGCCATTGACATACACTTCCGTAGCATGACTGTTCCAATACATCTGCAAGCGCGACGACAACCAGTCGGGTTGCCGCTCCACTTTCGATAAATAGACGTCCGTCTTTGTCTTCAGCCGCTGCAGCTCTTCCTGACCTCCGGCTGCTGCCGGGATAAAGAAAAGAAGCAATGCTACGATAGCCAAAAGCATTTGTCGGGTATTCATATTTCCGGTCTTTTCTCTTAAATACGTATGACGGCCCGCATTTACTTAAAAACTTCAGCCGTAACGAAAAAAACATCCGCCATCATTCCCCACACCTGCGTACAGAAGGAAGGAATGATAGCGGACTCATATTAAAGGGCAACCCGTTAACCTGTCAATTCTCCGGAGCTTTATCGATTAAGTCCATAAACTGATCGAGTTTCGGGGTGATAATAATCTGGGTGCGGCGGTTGCGCTGCTTGCCCACCTCCGTATTGTTAGTTGTCAGCGGGTTATATTCGCCGCGGCCACCGGCGGTCAGGCGTTTCGGGTCTACGCCATACTGGTTTTGCAATGCTTGGACCACACTGCTGGCACGCAGACAGGAGAGATCCCAGTTGTTACGGATATTATCACGCTTAATGGGCACATTATCGGTATTGCCCTCGATGAGCACGTCGTAGTCCTTATAGTCCTTGATAATCTTGGCAATCTTCGACAGTGTTTCCGCCGCACGGTCATTGATTTCGTACGAACCGCTTTTATAGAGCATATTGTCGGCCAATGAGATGTAAACCACACCTTTGAGCACCTGCACGTCGACCTCTTTCAGCTCCTCTTTCGAGAGCGAGCGGGTAAGATTGTTCGTCAACACCATGTTCAGCGAATCGCTCTTCGACTTCACTTCGACCAAGTGGCGGATATACTGGTTCGACTCATTTATCTGGTCGACAAGCTTATCGATGCTGATGTTGTTCTGACTGGCATTGCTCAAGCTCTTGTCGAGCGACTGCTGCAACTTGGCGTATGCGCGTTTCTGCTCGCTCAGCTGTTCCTCCAAGCTCGCCACACGGGCATTCTTCGCAGCGAGGTCTTCCTTCGTGCGCTGATAATTTGCGGTCAGTTCCTTATTCTCGTTCTGGCAATTTTCCAACGCTTTCTTGCTTGCGCAACCGGTCGTCATCATACCACCTGCCACCAAGCAAATCATTACTACATGATTCTTCATAATTCGTTCGTTTAATAATTAAATTGATTGCAAAGTTACAGATATGACGCACAGGGCAATGAAAAGTTAGGCTGAATTAGAAAAAATTAACCACCCGGGCAATGGGTTTAATGATTTTAAAAACCCATTGGTGCCGCCCGCCACTACAAAATAGAAAGCCACTCCGCGAATGGCATCGCCATTAAGCCCCGTCGTGGACTTCCGCGATGCAATTCCCGGAGTGGCTATGTAAATATATCCGATTCGTGCGTCAGAACTGCATAATCTGTATCATCTTCTGCAGCGTACGCGAATTCTTAATCTTCCATGAGCCAAACACCTGGCGGATGTTCTGAGGCAGCAGATTAGAGTCGCGCAGGCTTATCAGCAACTCGCGGAGCGGCTCGCCCGGATGCCTCATGTCATCATTTAACAATCCTACACGCGCCAACTCAATGTTGGCCTCCATCTCATTGATTTCATGCTTGCCGGTACGAACCATGTATTCGTCGATGCAAGTCTGAATGTGCTTTACGTATTCTAAGTTGGCCATAGTAGTATGATATTATAAAGTTAGTTAATTGGAGTTATTTGTTATTTGAGTTCTAACGCAAATATAGCAATTAATTCAATACGTTGTTCTTCCGGTAGCATATTCTTAACACTTTTTCCGTAATTTAGAACAGTATTAATCAAAACAACACACTTCACCCCCACAGAAGAGGAGAGAAGAAGATATAGAGCCCCACCATCACTGCAACAAGGACACACCAACTGACGACGACAAGCCGGGAAGTATGCCCCTGTACAGGTTGCGGAATGGCGTAGACCGGCGAACGGCGGTCGGCGATAGTTATGCCGGCCATTGCCAATATCAGTATCACCAGCAGTATGAAGCTAAGCATCATGAAATGGGGCCAGAAAGCATATTGCCCCGACGGGAACACCCACAGGTAGAGGATGCCTACCACCATGCAAAAGGCCGTGCCCCACGTCAGCGCGAAGTTGGCTGCCCTCGTCGTGGCTCTCTTCCAAAAGATGCCGAGCAAGAACACTGCGGTCATAGGAGGTGCGATGAAGCTCAATACCGACTGGAATACGTTGAAGAGGTTGAGCCCCCTGATGGAGTCGATGGCCACGGTGATGGCCACGGAGATGACAGCCCCCGCCACCGTAACGATACGCCCCACGTAAACGATGCGCCGCCCGCTGGCATCGGGCCGGTATTTCCTGACATAGATATCCATGGTGAAAACGGTGCTCAGGGCATTGAGAGCCGACCCGACCGTACTTATCAATGCTGCGGTGAGCACAGCGAATACCAGCCCTACCATCCCGGTGGGGAACAGGTTGGTCACCATGTGCAAGTAGGCCTCATCGGGGTTGGGCAGTCCGGGGTAAAGGGCAAGGCACAAGATGCCCGGCAGGATGTACAAGGGCACATCGAGTATCTTCAGCCAACCGCAGAAGTTTGCGCCCATCTGCCCTTGCTTCAGGTCTTTGGCCGCCAATACGGGTTGTACCATGCTCTGGTCGGTACACCAGAACCAAACGCCCATCACAGGATAGCCGAGCAATATAGGCAACCAAGGGAAGTCGGGGTCGGCATTGCTGCGGAACAAGCTCCAGTAGCCGGCCGGTACGGCATCTGCCAGTGCGCCGATGCCCCCCACGCGGTGTAAGCCCACGATGGAGAGCGTGCCCGACACCACGATGAGCAGTATCATCTGATAGACATTAGTATAGGCCACGGCCTTCAGTCCGCCCAACGCAGCGAAGAAACCCGAGATGAGCAGCAGGATGGCGGCGGATGCCCACATCGGGATGGCAAACACCTGCTGAATGAGTATGCCGCCTGCAAAGAGCGTGAGCGCCAGCCACGACACCAGTATCGTGACAATGGTGTACCACGCAAGGATATTGCGCGTATCCTGCCCGAAGCGCAGCCCCATGAATTCCGGCAGTGTAGACACCTTAGACCCCAAATAGCGCGGTGCAAACACGAAAGCCAGCAGGGCGATGAACACGAAGGCATACCATTGGAAGTTGCCCGACACGATACCCGTGGTGAAGCCCGCACTTGCCGACGCGATCAGCATCGACGGCCCCACATTGGTGCCCCACATCGAGAAGCCGATGTGGTGCCACCTCAGGGAGCGTTCGGCCAGGAAGATACTTGAATTCCTGTGCCTTTTAAAACTTGCCCACAGGCCGATGGCGATAAGCAGACCGAAATATACAGCCAGTATGCCCCAGTCGAGTCCTTGCATATAATGTGATTCCATAATTGCGGTATGTTTAAATGATGACACGGTGTGTCTTTATCCGATAAGGTCTTGCACCAGTTTCACTTCGTCTTCCGTATGGAAGTCGACATTTATCTGGATCCCGTCACGGCCGACGGCATTGAGGAGCGGCTTCACCTCCCCGGGCTCCACCCAGTTGATTTCCACGCTCTTGCCTCCATCGATAATCCGCCTGTACAGGTCGTACCATTTAGGGTTACCCCCTTGCGGTTCGCCCACGCCGGGTGTCCACTGTATGGCGTTGAGCCTTTCCATCTCGAGCAAGGCCGGCAGATGGCGTATAGCCCCCACCCCGTCGAGGTGATAGAGCGAGTAATCGAGAAATTCCGTTTGCTGGCGGATGTAAGGCTGCACAAAGCGGCGGTAGTCGTCTTCGCTGATCATGATCGAGATATCGCTTTGCAGCTTGCCCACCTTCCCCGGCCCCCAAATGGAGAAATAACAGAAGGCCATGCCGTCGTCTTCCTTGATGATGCCGTAAAGTTCGTCGAACACCTTGAAATAGATGTCGTTCACCTGCTGCAACTGCTTGTCGAGCAGTTCGGGCTGCATCATCGTGTCCATCAGCACATTGTCCGTCCCGCGTAGCGACGCCAGCACGTCGAGCCCCTCCATGAGGTCGGGCATGCCCACATAATAGTGGCCTTGCGCCTTGGCCTTTACGGCCTCCAGCAACTGCTTATGCAGCAGCCACCCCTCCGCGGCCGCATCGAAGACGATGTCCTCGTAAGGCGGATTTTCCGGCTGATGAATCCATATTGTGTCGTCGCCCCCTTCGAGCCGGCAACCGAGGATGGCCGCCAGCGAGCCCGGCCCCAGTTCGGTATTCGCCACCGGCGGAATGTCGGCCATAAACGAGCTGTGCGCCATCATCCAGTGGAGGTGTTGCGCCCTCCATACAGGGTCAAAACAGCGCTGTTTGTTATCCACCGGTTGTGGTGGGGCGGCAACCTCCGCATGCGGTGGCATCTTCGGGTCTTGGAAATGCTCCCACATCGTAAGCAGTATACCTTTATGATTCCACCAGTCGACATACCGCCGTTTACTCTCTTCCCAATTTTCTTTCCATGTTTTCATATCCGATAGCCTTTAAAATCCTTGTCAATCTTTAAGTCGACAGCCTTTTCGAGGTCCATCCCGTCGGTACACTCCACCTCCTCCGGGTATATCTTGATGACAGTCCCCGGATGCACGAAGACAGGCATCTGGTGCAGGGGCACCTCATAGCCGTACAGCCACCGGGCACCTTCGTGGCGTTCGCCGGTGAAGAAGTTTACCCATATACCTTCCGGCAGGTAGATGTCGCGCTTGTTGTCCCCGCTCATCACGGGGCACACGAGCATCTCGGTCCCGAAGTAATACTGGTCGTCGATGTGCCATGCCACCCTGTCCGCAGGGTGGTGGAAGAGCATTGCCTGCAACACGGGGTAACCGCTGCGGGTGGCCAGCCGGCTCTGCTCTATGAGATAAGGCAGCAGCCGGTAGCGCAAATTCCACCAACGCTTCACTAAAGGGGCAACGGCCGGATAGCACCAAGGCTCGCGCTTGCTCGTGCCATGATAGCGCATGTGGGACGAAAACACGCCGAACTGCGTCCACCTTATATATATATCATCGCCCACCGGCGAGTTCATGAAGTCGGGGACAGAATGGAAGCCCGGCACATCGTGGCTCCAGAAAGCGAATCCCGACAGGCCGAGGTGGAGCCCGCCCCGGAGCGAGCCGGCCATGCCGTCCCACGAAGAAGCCGAGTCGCCTCCCCAGTGCAGCGGATAGCGCTGGCATCCGGCCCATGCACTGCGTGCCCATACGATGCCGTCGCCCGTTGTCTCCTTGGTTATCTCGTAAGCAGCCCTTTGGTAAAGCAGCGAATAGATGTTGTTGAGCTGCCGGGGGGTCATCGCATGGTACACGTGGTCCATGTGGATATTCTCGCCGAAGTCGGTCTTGATACACTTCACGCCCATGTCGAGCAGTTTTTTCAGCAGTCCTTTATACCATTCCGTCGCCTTATCGTAGGTGAAGTCTATTGTGCCGGCATAGTCGAGTGCCGAGAAGTTCGATTCCCCTCCCTGCGCCGCCTTTTCCCCTTCGCCGGGGCTGACGGATATGTAACGGTTGCTTTTGGCCTCTGCCAACTGCTCGGCCCCCTCTGCCACGTACGGCAGCTGCCACAGGCTCACGCGGTAGCCTTGGTCTTTCAGCCGCCGCACGAAGCCCTCAGGGTCGGGGAACCGTTCGGGATTGAACTTCCATTCGCAAAGCCAGTCGGTGCGGAACCATCCGGTATCGAGATGTATCACGTCGCACGGATAATGCTCGTCGCGCATGCGCCGGCAGATGGCCTCCACCTCGCCGGCCGAGAAATAAGTCATGCGGCTCATCCATATCCCGAAGCTCCACAGCGGGGGCATCGACGGGAAGCCCGTCAGGCGGCGGTAGGTATGTAAGATGCTTTCGGGCGTAGCGCCGCCTATCAGGAACACATCGAGCGTAGCCCTGTCGCAGAGGAACTGCACGCTGCGCGTAGAGTGGTCGGCCAGCGAAAGCTTGCAGTAGTCGCTTGTATGGTAGAATGCGCCATACATGCGGCTCGAGAGGTAAAAAGGAATGTTCTTGTAGGCGCGGCGGTTGTTCACGCCTTGCCCGTCCTGGTTCTTCAGCTGGAACGTCTGCCCGCTGAGATCCATCTTCCTGAAGCGTTCGCCTGTACCGGCAAAACACTCGCCGGGTTCGCAGTGGAAGGAAATCGTAGCCCGCTCGCACCGCTCTCCGGCCGGAGTAGACGTGTCGCCAGAAGCAACCTTCACGAATCCTACGGGCAGGGCGTCGTAGCGTGGCGGTGAGAAATGGTCGTCGCTCAGGGCAACGGGCTTTCCCATGTCCCCGTCAGGGTAGAACACCAGCCGGGGGGCAGGCTGCGGAGGCGGCAGCAAGTCGCTCCAGTGGTCGAGCACATACGGCCGGCAGTCGAGGGTAGCCCTTGTGCGCCCCTGCCCGTCTGCCATGGTGTAAAGGCCGCCCTGCCCGTCGACCCGCAGCGCCTCGCGCCCCATGTCGTCCGACATCCCGAGCATGTCCGTCTGCTCTTCCATTGCGTCGCCTTCCATGCTGATGAACAGGCGGAGCACGCCGTGCCTGTAGGCGCGCAGCCTCAGTGTGTATTCCTCTTGCTGCGCCTCCATGTCGGGTGCCATGTCTTCCTGCAACTTTTGTTTCTGGAACGGTATTGCGATGATGATGTCGCCGCCTTCTTCCTTAACAGTGGTAGGCTGCCACGCTTTCCAGAGCGACTCGCGGCGCTTCAGCCCCGGGTCGAAATCCATGAAGTCGAAAAGGTGATAATTGGTTTGTTTCATTTATCCGGATTGTTGTTTTGTCTGTAGGTTAGCATTCACTTAAATACGATTCGCGGTCCGGGGCGGTTGGTCCCTGCCTCCTGCGGGCCGAAGCTGTTCCCCGATATGGTAAAGCCGTCGCTCGAATCATCGAGGTAGAGCGGGAACACGCGGTCGTTGGTGGCATAAGGGGCTTCGCCGGGGGCCGACACCTCGTTACCCGAAATCACCGAACCGGGCTGACAGGAGAGCGTGTAGATAGCTCCCGAATCGTGCATGTTGAGCGCATAGCGGCTCACCTGGTTGTTTATGATGGCATTACGCTCCATCCCCGTATCAAGGGGTGTCCACCCCCACCCCACGCAGATGCCGCTCCAGTTCACGCTGTCTATGCGGTTCTTGCTTATCACGGTGTTCCTCACATAACCGCACTGTATGCCCGCCGCGCCGTAATCCTTCACCGTGGCACGCTGAATCACGTTGTTACTGATATCAAGGCTGTCCACGTACTCCTGCGGGCAGGCCGGCGCATAAGGCACGTGGGTCTCCACCGGACTATCCTGAAAGCTCCCTGCCATGATGGCCGTACCGCCTATATCCCGGAATGAGCAGCCGCTGACAGCAGAACGCTTCACACCGATGTTGAAATCGAGCGCGGTGGCGGCCAACTGCCTGAATTCGCAATTGTAGAAGCATACGCCGGTAGCCCATTTCACGCTCACGGCGGCCTCCGGGCGCTCTATCCATGCCTGGTTTTCGAGCGTCGCGCTCCAGCGGGTGCCGGCCTGTTCCATCTGGTAGGCGTCCACTATCGGGAAACCGCCTTGCAGCGTTACATGCCCTTGTTCTGCCGGACGCTTCCACGCCGTGTTCTCGAAGGCAATGCCGTCGATGACAACGTTGGCCACCGGATGACCGGCAGTGCCTTCGATGGTCAGCAGGCGGTTGAGCAGTTCCGACCGCTCCAGACGGATGAGGCAGAACGAGGAGTTGCCCTTCTCGCCCCCGATGACGGGCTGGGGATAAGGGTGGCGGAATTCCAAAGCCGACTCGGGCTGCTTGAAGCTTACTATTGCCCTGCCGCTTTCCACTCGCCAGCGCTCCACGCGCAGGATGGCAATGGCCCAGCGCTGGTGCACCACCATGGCCAAGCCTCCGGGCGAGCGCCCCTCGACTGCCGCCGCAGGGATGGTGATGGTCTCTGCATCCCGGTCGATAGCGAGGATACGCTGCATCCCGGGATAAGGCGCTATCACGTCGGCAGCGGCAGGCCTGCCGCCCGAGAGCACAGCCCGTTCGCCTCGGGCGCTGCGTATCACCGTGGGCGAGTCTTCCGTCCCGCTGTCGTCGGGGCGGATGAATACGGGTTCTTGCAGGCAGTAGGTGCCTCCGCGCATGATTATCGCGATGCCGCCCTGTATCCTCGGGTCGCGGGTGCGGCGCCAGTCGCGTGCCGTCTGCAGTGCTTTCCTTAGCGACAGCAACGGCTGTTCTTCGGTGCCCTCAGCCCCGTCGGAACCTGTGGGCGCCACCCATATCTCGCCTGCTGCCAGCGCTGCGGGCAATAAGGAGAATAACAGTGCTGCAATATACTTTTTCATCGGCTGCATGGTGTTATTTTGTATGGTGCATGATTTTCCTGTAAATACATTCCTGGTTGGAGCAGGCAGCGCAACCATATTCGCGCTTGCGCACCTGCCGCCCGATACCGATAATGCCGCTCACCGACTTCATGGGGCGCATCAGGCAGGTATCGGTGAGCTCTATTCCCGTGGGATTCGCCCCTATAGCACCGAAAAGCTGCCGCTGCCCTTCTAACGGCCAGTTGCAGTAACCGGGGCTGTAGCGGTTGGACACAGCCTCGCCACACTGCCTGCAGCCGGCCTCCAGCGCCGCCTGTATGCGGTCCATGGCGTTCTCGACGGTCAGCGACCCGAGCGCATCCGTAACGTAAGCCTCCAGATAGTCGCCTTGCCTGCTGTAGGCTTTATACTGCCCGGAGAACACGGCGCCTGCCGTACAGGCAAACAGAGCCACGCGCTCGCTCCGTCGCAGATAGCCCGCCACTTGGCGGTCGACGTGCAGGACTGCATCGGCAACTGCTCCACCGCCATCTAAGGCCAAGGCTTTCCTGCCCACGGCGATGATCCCTGCCTGCAAGTCGAGCGACCGCACATGGCACTGTACGTATCCGCCCACGGCCTCGTGGGCCGACCGCCGCAGCTCCTCCAGCTTCGACTGCATGAAAGCGTACGCCGGGTGTTCGGCATCGTCCAGGTGCAGGTAACCGGCGGCCGCCTCAGCGTCAGGCAGGACCTCGGCCAACGGGAAACGGTATGTAGTGAAAGCCCCTTTCAAAGCGCTTACCTGCGGTTATACTCATCCACAGCCCCGAAGAAGGCGTCGATGTTTTCAATGGGGGTATGGGGCGGGATATCGCAACCGGAGGAGATAACAAAGTTCTTATAGCCGTGTGTCTCCTCAAGCAGCCCGAGCGTGGCCTGCCTTACACCGGCGGGCGTGCCCTGGTTGAATATGCTCACGGGGTCGAGGTTGCCCATCGCGATAATATCGGAGGGTATCTCCTTCAACACCTCGGCCATGTCTATCTTGTTGCCGAAATGCAGGGCGCGCGCACCGGTTTCCAGCATTGCCTGCGTGCAATGCCCGGTATTGCCGCAGTTGTGGAGCACCACGGTAAAGGCGTCATCTTGCAGCTCGTCTACGATGCGCCTCACATAAGGCGTGGAGTACATCATGCAGTCCTCGCCGGAAAGCAGCCCGGCGGCCGGTTCGGCCATGACGACGCCTGCGGCTCCCGCCTCTTTCTGTGCGCGGCAGTAGGAGAGGATGAACTCCGTGCATTTGTCTAACAGCAGCATCACCGTATCGGGGTCGATATAGATGGCCATCATGATTTCACTCATGTCGTAAAGCCGCCCGGCCAGCGAATAGGGGCCGATGCAGCTGCCGAGCACGATGCGCCCTTTCAGGTTGGCGGCCGCCAGCTTATTGGCTTCTATATACGCCGGTATGCGCCCTGCCGAGAGGGCGGGCACCTGCAGTGCCTCTACATCGGCCATACTGCTCACCAGCCGGCCCACTATCGTGGGTATCTCCTCGTCGGGGATGTTTGCTTCCGCACCGAAGGCTTCTGCCTCTACCGTTAAGTCCATGATGGCCGGGCATGCCGCCATCCGATAGCGCCCGGCCAGCAGGCGGATGGCCTCGTAGTGCACTTTTCCGTCGCTTACCGCCTGCCTTACCGTTTTCCCTTGCATTTCGATGCCGGGATGTGTCATCACGGGCATTGCCCACCGGGCATCCGAATGCAAAATGTCTTCTATCCAACGTTTCATTGTATCAATCTGTTAATAAGTTGTTCTTTGGTTCATGGGTATGCGCCCGGAACGGGGGCAGGCGCTGCGCATGGCTTACTGGAAACGCTCCAACAGCGCTACGTCGTCCTGCGGGTCGTTCCCGTAGCCGTCGGCGCCTATCTGCTCGGCAAACTCCTTGCTCACCGGCGCGCCACCCACGATGAACTTGGTGGAGGGATGCGCCTTGCGCACCTCGTCGATTACCGTTTTCATGTTGTTCATCGTGGTGGTGAGCAGCGCGGAAAGGCCTACGTGGGCACCGGGATGCTCGTCGAGGGCGGCCACCACTTTCTCGGGCTTGCAGTCGACGCCTAAGTCTACCACTTCCCAGCCGGCACCTTCCACCATCATGGAAACGAGGTTCTTGCCTATATCGTGCAGGTCGCCGAACACCGTACAGATGATGAAGGTGCCCTTACGCTTCACCTCGCCCGACTGGAAATAGGGCTTTATGTGTTCTAATGCCGCGTTCATCGCCTTAGCCGACAGCAGCATCTGGGGAACGAAGATTCTACCTTCGGAGAATTTCTGCCCTACCTTGGTCATTGCCGGTATCAGTGCCTCGTTCATCACCGTCTGCGGGCCAATCCCGCCATCTAAGGCCACTTTTGTATACTCTTGCGCGCCGTCTTGTCCGCGCAAGGCAGGGGGATAGGGGGAAGCGGCATTTATCTTGCCGCTCTCCACACAACTGAATATTTTTTCAAGAATAGCTTCCATACTATAAATTATTTTTATAGATAGACGGGGAACGGGTATTTTTTGTACTCACAACAAGGGTGGACAGACTTGGCTTCGGGATAAGAACATCACGTTAACCCGGCCGGCGCGCCAGAAAGGAATGTTTCCCTGATTTATTACAATGAATCATGCCATCATTTCATCCGCCCTGATGTGTTTTTTCGTACGAAAACACCGAAAATCGTACAATTTTCCCTTTTCTGCCTCATGATAATAGCGTATTTTTGCGGCCGGAACAACAATCAACCGGACAGTGTGAACAACCTACTTACGGGAAATGACTACATAAAACATATTTCGTAGAGAATAACAGTTATACACTACTAATTAATAATTAAAATCAAAACAATTATGAGAAAATCTACCAAGAAAGTACTTGTGTTAGCGCTCGGTGCCTTAATCCTTGCGCCACAAAGCATGTCTGCCCAAGGCAGCAAACGAACATTAAAATCGGAAAACTACGAGTCGGCCACAGCCTCCGACTGGACTTGTCCTAATGGTAATGCTGTTTTGAAAACAGGAGACGCCGTTTACGGTAATTATGCACAATGCTATCCAAGCGGTAACGGAAACCGTAGTTGCTATAAATCCGTAACCTACGACTATACTGCGGGAACCGGCTTTACTACGGCCGACATGGGAACCAGCGGATATAACATCGAGTTTGATATGGTGCAGGTAAGTGGTAACGTAGCAAACAGGAGCGTTTCCCAGTTTGTCGTTCCCACGTCGGGGCCGAATCTCGCCACAAATACAACTTATGCGGGTACCGACTATATTTTTGCTTTGTCGCAGCCCCAACGTACAGCATCTTCAACAAGCACGACGTGGTATATCAACGACCTGACAAACGCTACAGGCCAAACAGTGAACTTGGACGGAAGCAAATGGTATCATGTAAAGTTGGTCGTTACGGCAGAGTCTGTAGGCTATACCATCACAGACAACGCTACGTCAGAGCAGGTTGCACAGGGGGCATTGGCTGTAAGTTCTTTGCCTACTATCACCGGTTTCTGGAATTTGTTAGGCCGGGGCAGCGGTAAAATCAATTTTGACAACCTCGATATCTACGATTATACGGCCACAGCTACGGCATCTGCCCCTACTTTTACTTTGAAGGCAGTGAACGGCGAATCGCGAACATATACGGTTACGAATCCGAATGCGGGCGGTACGCTGTATTACACAACTGTTCCGGCAGACGAAGCTCCGGCTACCGGCGATGCTGCTTATACTGCTGTTACGGATGCAGCTAAGGATGTAATATTTACGCAAAGCGGTACGTATTATGCCTATGCTGCCCTTGAAGACAATGTAACTGTTTCAACGGTGGTTTCGGCAGAAGTGACTACAGGCGCTATCACATTGCCGACACCGGTATACGTGATTTCCAACTTGAAAGCCGGTTATGAAAAATCCTATAAAGTAACAGCCTCTAATGATGTGCTATTGGCGCCTACCGTATCCTTGCAGTACGTATTTACTCCCGAAAGCGGTCCGGTTCAAGCGCCTGTAAGCCTTGATAATGGCGGAACAATCGCCTCAACGGAAGCTGGTGAATACGTAATCACAGCATCTGCAGACGGATATACGTCTTCATCGGTGACAATTACGAATGACAAGGCGTACAGACAGACAAGGACTATCGACTTTACAGCTTTTACAGCCGATGATTTTACGGAAATATGGACCGAAGCAACGGGGGCCCCAAGGGACAAATGGACAACTGGCGACGCAGCTATTCCTGCCGATGCAACATATTATAAATTAAACGACCCTGCTGCGGAATCAGCAGCAACGGCCGTTGAAGGTATTACTATTTCCAACTACACACAACGCCAGCCACACGTTTATATAGGTTTTGGGCTCCTCACCCCATACGAACCACTTAGCGGCAGCGGTAATTACATGAACTTTACAGTAAATGACGCCACGGAAGGACAATATGCCGTGTATGAGGGCTGGAATAATTATGGCTCAGGCACGTTTACAACTGTTCAGGAAGCTACCGCCCCGTTCGGGCTGTATCGTTATGACACAATGCTGAAAACCATCAAGCTCTATTCTGAAGACCTCGGCTCCGTCGACGCCACCATCACCCCGGCTGGATATGCCACCTTCTCGAGCAGCCATGCACTTGATTTCTCGGGCGTTACCGGCCTGAAGGCTTACGTGGCTTCTTCCGTCACGGCCGAAGGCGCAGTGGTGATGACACGGGTCGAAGGCGCAGTGCCTGCAAATACGGGCCTGCTGCTGAAGGGCGCTTCTGCTATCATCCCTGTAGTTGCTACGGCTACGGCTCCTGCTGCCAACTTCCTCGTTGCTACGGTAACTGAGACTCCGGTAGCCGCTTCGGCCGACGGTGCATACAACTACATGCTGGCCAATGGCGACAACGGCATCGGATTCTATAAAGTGGAGACGGCTACCACCTCCGCTGCCGGCAAGGCTTACCTGCAGACGGCAACGGCGCTTGGCGAAACGAGCGGCACGAAAACCGTGAAGATGATTTTCAGCGACGGCACGGCCACGGGCATCAGCGAAATCAATAGTGCAGCGGCTGCCGGCGACGGCGTATACTACAACCTGAACGGCATGCGCGTGCAGAACCCCACGAAGGGCTTGTATATCTTGAACGGTAAGAAGATGATGAAATAACCTAAATAAAAAAACAGAACAATGAAAAAGAATTATATGAAACCCGAGGCGGACGTCCTCAACATGGATTTTGAAACGGCCATCCTCGCCGGATCATTCGGAGACGAAAGCGGCAACACGCTGGATGGCGGCAGTAACAAGGGCACTTATACCGGCGGACAGCTCTCTGCCGGCAGCGGCTTCGACGTGTGGGACGCTGAAGAGGAATAAGTTTTTTGGGGATTAAGGATTAAGGATTAAGGATTATGGCTTAATAGCTATGGCAATCCTTAATCCTTTTTTTATCCTATCCACTATCCATCCTTAATACCTGAGTTCGGGATAAGGATATCACGTTTATCCGGACGGCGGTGCCCCCTTTGCGTTGTAACAGCCCTGCCTGTACAGGGCCAGGGGATACACGCTGTTTTGATTTTTGGCCATTTTTCTGAGATTTTTGGCCAATTATCTCAGAAAAATGGCCAAAAATCAAAACCGTTAGTT
>DBRC01000049.1:24320-54222 GCA_002305505.1 Prevotella sp. UBA1378
CCCCCTTATCCGCCTGCTGCCCGCCGCTTGCCTTTATGGCGCCGGATTAGCGCGGGTTTCTTATCCCGGACTGGCGTATTAATCCTTTAATCCAAACCTTGGCCCGACTTAAGGAAAGAATCTAAAAAAGCATAAAATACGGGGCTTTATCATATATTTAACTTAATAATCAGGCGAAAAATGTGGCTATTTGAGGAATTGTGAGTAAATTTGCAACCAAAAATCATAAAAACATATCTGATGAGAAGATATTCCGGCCTGTTGCTACTGATGTTCGCAGCTGTATCACTTTTTACATCTTGTCTGAAATCTGATGCGGATGAGGTGACTCTTTATGATGACGTCGCCATCACGAATTTTTATATTACCAGCGCTTTATTGACTGTACATACCACAGCCTCCGACGGTTCCGACTCTACCTACGTCACAACCGACAAGACCGTGGCCAACTATCCTTTCGTCATCGACCAGCTGAAAGGGGAGATATACAACGTCGACTCGCTACCCTCGGGCATCGACGGCACAAAGCTGTTGTGCTCGTGGACGTCGAGGAACAACGCACTGGCGTATCTGAAGAACGAGGCGGGCGACTCGGTGAAGTATCTGTTGACGACAGATTCGGTGGATTTCTCTAAGCCCCGCAAGCTGCATGTGGTATCGTCGAGCGGGCAGTACAGCCGCGAATATACCGTGAAGGTGAATATCCATAAGGAAGAAGGCGACGTGTTCGGCTGGAACAAAACCGCGGCAGCCGATGCCGGTATCGCAGGGCTTGAGGGCATGAAGGCGCTGGAGCTGGACGGGAAGATATACGTGTTCGGCGCGGCCGGCGGCACAACTTACGGCTATGTTGCGGACAAAAGCGACGGCACGGCATGGACAGTGCTGCCGTCGAGCGTGAAAATGAAGTTTGCTGCCGATGCCTATAAAAGCGCAATCGTATACGACGGAGCCGTTTATTTGAAATCAGGCGGTTTTATCTTCCGCGCACCCGACGGCGAGACGTGGGAGCAGGTGGCTTCCGCGGCGGAATTGAAACAGCTGCTGGGCGCCAGCACAACGGAGATGTACGCCTTGGACAACGACGGCCGTATCATGGTGTCGAAGGATAAAGGGGCAAGCTGGAAGGCCGATACCGTGTACTCGGATACCGGGATGCTGCCGGCCGAGGACATCAGCTGCAGCAGCGTGCCGTTTAAATATACAGCAGGCACCGATTACGTGGTGTTGGCCGGTAACCGTGCCGCGGCGAATACGTCGGATGCCAGCGCCGTGGTATGGCGCAAACAGGTGGATTACTCATCGGCGACGGTGGTCAGCAAGTGGACGTGCATGAGCGACCTGTCGGCCATGTATCAGGCGCCGCGTTTGAGGAACCTCACGGTAGTGCCTTACGGCGACGTGTACCTGGCCTTTGGGCTGGAGGGCATCGGTGCCAATAAAGAGGCAGCTTTCGAACATATCTATTGCAGCCGCGACATGGGCATCACATGGAAGAAAACCTCCGTATACGTATACCCGGAGGCCCTGGATACCGCTGCCACATCGATGGCAGTGCTGGTCGATTCGGATTACAACATCTGGCTGTTCTGCGGCGGTACCGGACAGGTATGGAAAGGCCGGCTGAACAGGATGGGATGGATTATGGATTAAGGAACAGGGATCAAGGATGGTAGGCGAGGTATGAGACAAAGGGCTTTATTGGCATTGTTGATTATTCAATGCTCGCTGTATGGCAGCCGCTGCCTGGCACAGGAAGAGCCCGAATACAGGGCGGAGATAGGGGGCGGCGCCGGGCTGGTGACGTATCAGGGCGACTTCAGCGGCAGCCTGACGGCCAATGCGCAACCGATGGGGGCTTTCGTGGCGAAATACCGCTACAACCCACGGATGGCACTGGGACTGGGTGTGGCCTACGGGCACCTGAAAGGCACCTCGCAGGGGGTGCGCACCTATTATCCGGATGTGCAGGCGCAGGCAGTGGAGTTCAAGAACGAGTGGGTGGACGCAAGCGTGCTGTTCGAATATAACTTCTGGCCCTACGGCACAGGCCGCGAATACCGCGGGGCAAGGCGCCTGACGCCGTTCATAGGCGGCGGACTGGGGCTGACGTATGCAAAGGCCGGCACAGGTGTCTTCGCAACCAACCTGCCGCTGGGGCTGGGCATAAAATACAAGGCCGCCGACCGGCTGAACGTGGCGCTGGCATGGACAATGCACTTCGCGCTGAGCGATAAGCTCGACGGCATGAAAGACCCCTACGGCATCGCAAGCAAAGGGATGTTTAAAAATACCGACAGCTACAGCATGGTGCAGCTATCGCTGACATACGACGTGTGGGCGAAATGCAAAACCTGCCATAACGACAGAGACTGACGGCTGGCGGTAATCAAGGAATAAAAATACAGATATGGAAGGACAAATGGATATGCAACTGGATATGCAACGCATACCGCAGCACATCGCCATCATCATGGACGGCAATGGGCGCTGGGCACAGGAACGGGGCAAGGAGCGAAGCTACGGCCATAAGGCCGGGGTGGATGCCGTACGTTGCATCACGTCTGAATGTACGCGCCTGGGCGTTAAGTATCTTACACTGTATACGTTCTCTACCGAGAACTGGAGCCGCCCGGCCGACGAGATTTCTGCTCTGATGGGACTGGTGCTGACATCGCTCGAAGACGAAATCTTCATGAAGAACAACGTGCGCTTCCGCGTTATCGGCGACTTGAGCCGGATACCGGAGGACGTGCGGCAGAAGTTGCACGCCACGGAGAGGCGCACGGCCGGCAATACGGCAATGACGATGGTGGTGGCGCTGAGCTACTCGTCGAAATGGGAAATCAGCAAGGCCGTACGCGAAATTGCCGCAGAGGTGCAGGAAGGGAAGGTTGACGTTGGCGATATCACGGAAGAGATGATAAACGCAAGGCTGGAAACACGCTTCATGCCCGACCCCGAACTGCTCATACGCACGGGGGGCGAGCTGCGCATCTCCAACTACCTGCTCTGGCAAATCGCCTATAGCGAGCTTTACTTCTGTGATACTTACTGGCCCGACTTCGACGAGGAAGAGCTCCACCGGGCCATCGCCAGCTACCAGAGCCGGCAGCGCAGGTTCGGCAAGACCGAGGCACAAGTGGCGGGAGAAGGATACGGAAAGACAGACGCGCGTTAAGTGATAAAGAATTTCAAAAAGAAACAATGCATATATATAATAAGGTATTAGTCGCGCTGGCTGCCATGCTGAGTGTAGGCATGCAGCTGCAGGCTCAAGATAAAATCGTGAATCCCGACATCTCGTATGCCGGTACGCCCCGCCTGCTCGAGATAGGCGGACTGACGGCCAAAGGCGTCGAGGGGTATGAAGACTATGTGCTGACCAGCCTCTCGGGGCTGGCCGTGGGACAGACCGTCACCATCCCCGGGAATGAGATTACAGAGGCCGTAAAGCGCTACTGGAAGCACGGGCTCTTCTCGAAGGTAACCATTGCGGCCGACTCCATCGTGGGCAATAAAATCTACTTGTGCGTACATCTGGCCTTGCGCCCGCGTGTAAGCACCATCAACTATAACGGCTTGAAGAAGACGGAGCGCGAAGACATGGAAGCGCGGCTCGGCATCATGAAGGGAAGCCAGATAACGCCGAACATGATAGACCGTGCCAAAATCCTGGCAAGGAAGTATTTCGATGACAAGGGATATAAGAATGCCGAAATCAATATCGTGCAGCGCGACGACGTAACGGGCACCAACCAGGTGATTCTCGACGTCGACATCGACAAGAAAGACAAAACCAAGGTGCGCAACATCATCATCGAGGGGAACAACCATCTGAAGACCTCGAAGATAAAGGGGTCGTTCTTCAGCAAAGGGGCACTGACGAAAACCCACGAGGCCGGCAAGCTGGCCAACTTGTTCAAGTCGAAGAAGTTTACGGAAGAACGCTATCAGAAAGACAAGCAGAACCTGATAGACAAATACAACGAACTGGGTTTCCGCGATATGACCATCGAGGAGGACAGTGTGTGGAACCACGACGACAACCACGTGAATATCCTCCTGAAAGTCAATGAGGGACAGAAATATTATATCCGCAACATCACATGGGTTGGCAATACCGTGGCTTCGACCGATTACCTGAGCACGCTGTTCGGCATGAAGAAAGGCGACGTGTACAACCAAAAGCTGATGAACAAACGGCTGTCGGAAGACGAGGATGCCGTGGGAAACTACTATTGGAACAACGGATACCTGTTCTACAACCTGCAACCCACCGAGGTGAACATCGTGGGCGACTCGGTAGACCTCGAAATGCGTATCATAGAAGGCCAGCAGGCGCACATCAGCCATGTGCGCATCTACGGCAACGACCGCCTATACGAAGAGGTGGTGCGGCGCGAACTGCGCACCAAGCCGGGCGACCTCTTCTCGAAGGAAGCGCTGCAGCGTTCGCAACGTGAAATCGCTTCGATGGGATTCTTCGATCCGGAAAAGGTAATGCCCGACGTGGTACCCAACTACGAGGACGGCTCGGTAGACATCAACTGGAACCTCGAACAGAAATCGAACGACCAAGTGGAGTTCTCCCTCGGATGGGGGCAGACGGGCGTCATCGGCCGTATATCACTGAAACTGAACAACTTCTCCATGCGCAACCTCTTCGGGAAGAACAAGATGCACCGCGGCATCATGCCTATCGGCGATGGAGAACAGCTGGCACTGAGCGCGCAAACTAACGGTACGTATTACCAATCGTACTCCATCAGCTACTCTGCACCGTGGTTCGGCGGTAAGCGCCCGAATGCTTTCAACGTGGGTGCTTTCTATTCGAAACAGACCGACGTGTCGAGCAACTATTATAACTCGAGCTATTACAACAACTATTACAGCTACTACGGCGGATACGGCTCGTACAATAATTACTACAACAACTACGACGCCTATCTCGACGATGACAAGTACGTACAGCTGCTCGGGTTCTCGGTAGGATGGGGCAAGCGCCTGCGCTGGCCCGACGACTATTTCCAGCTGTCGCTCACGCTCTCGTATCAGCGGTACATGCTGCGCGACTGGCGCTACTTCATCATCTCGAACGGCAACTCTAACAACGTGAACTTGGGCATCAACCTCTCGCGCATGTCCACCGACAACCAGTTGTTCCCGCGCCGCGGCTCCGAGTTCACGGCGTCGCTGACACTGACTCCGCCATGGTCGCTATGGGACGGGAAGGACTATGCCAACCTGGCCACCGATGCCTATTCGGCTACGTACGACGACGAGTTGCAGGAGAAATACCGCTGGATAGAATACCACAAGTGGAAGGTGAAATGGAGGCTGTTCACGGCGCTGAACAGCGCACAGAAGTGCTTCGTGCTGATGACCCGCATGGAGATGGGTATCCTCGGCGCATATAACAGCTCGAAGAAGTCGCCCTTCGAAACCTTCTATATGGGCGGCGACGGTATGAGCGGCTATTCTACCGGCTATGCACAGGAAACCATCGGACTGCGCGGTTACGAGAACGGTTCGTTCACGCCTTATTCGGCTCCGGGCTATGCCTATAACCGCTTCACGCTGGAGCTGCGCTATCCGTTCATGCTGGGCAATACGACCATCTACGGCCTCGGGTTCATCGAAGGCGGTAACGCATGGAACGACACGAAGAAATTCAACCCGTTCGACATCAAGCGCTCCGCCGGTGTCGGCGTGCGCATCTTCCTCCCGATGGTGGGCCTGATGGGTATCGACTGGGCCTACGGTTTCGACAAGGCGCTCAGCACCGGGACAAAGGGCGGGAGCCAGTTCCATTTCGTGCTCGGGCAAGAGTTCTGATTAATACGGGCATAGATGCGTTTTAAATCATTAAACGAAAGAAAGCTTATGAAGAAGACAGTTTTTTTGTTCGCCATGCTGCTGGCGGCGGTGGCGGCGGATGCACAGAAGTTCGCGCTGGTGGATATGGAATATATCCTGAAGAATATCCCGGCTTACGAGCGGGCCAATGAGCAGTTGAACCAGGTATCGAAGAAATGGCAGGCCGAGGTGGATGCGTTGCAGACCGAGGCACAGACGATGTATAAGAACTACCAGAACGAGGTGGTGTTCCTCTCGAAGGAGCAGAAGAAGGCCAAGCAGGACGCCATCATGGAAAAAGAGAAGCAGGCAGCCGAGCTGAAGAAGAAATACTTCGGCCCCGAAGGCGAACTGTTCAAGAAGCGTACCAGTCTGATGACGCCGATACAGGAAGAGATCTACAACGCGGTGAAGGACATCTCCGAACTGCGCGGCTATCAGCTGATTCTCGACCGTGCCAGCGACAGCGGCATCATCTTCGGCAGCCCGAAGATTGACATTTCCAACGAGGTGCTCCAGAAGCTGGGGTATGCCAACTAAGGGGAAGCAGGAATTAATGTATTAATCATATTAAAAAAACAAAAGAAAAAATGAAGAAATTACTTTTAGTGTTTTTTATGTTCGCTCCGGTGGCAGCATTTGCCCAGAAGTTCGGACATGTGAATGCACAGGAAATCATTCAGGTGATGCCTGAATACGCAAAGGCGAAAACGGAAATCGACGCACTGCAGAAACAGTACGAGGACGACCTGAAGAGCATGCAGGACGAACTGGCGAAGAAATCGCAGGACTACGAGGCCGAACTGAAGAAAAACGCTGCAATGCCGCAGAATATCAAGGAACGCCGTGAGAAAGAGCTGCAGGATATGTACCAGAAGATTCAGCAGAGCTATCAGGACAACCAGCAGGCACTGGGCAAGGCTTCCCAGGAAAAGATGCAGGCCATCACCGCAAAGGTGGTCGACGCCATCAAGCAGGTGGGCCAGACAGGCGGCTACGTGTACATCATGGACATGGCCAGCGGCATCCCCTACATCAGCTCTACGCTGAGCACCGACGTTACTGCGCAGGTGAAGGCGAAGCTTGGGCTGAAATAATTCACCTTACGGATACCGGTATCCGCACACAGACAGGGGGATGCCGGTATCCTTTAATCCTATCTAACAGTAAAAGCGCATGAAACGGCTCATCCTATTTTTAATCGCCTTCGCACCGTTGGCGGCTTCCGCCCAGACCGGCGGCTTGAAATACGGCTATCTCAGCTACGATTCTGTCCTTACCACCATGCCCGATTATGCCGTGGCCCTGCAGAACATCAATGACCTCAAGTCGAAATACGACGCTGAGGCAAAGCGCGTAGAAGACGATTTCAATAAGAAATACGAGGAATTCCTCGACGGGCAACATGATTTCCCGGAGACAATCCTGCGCAAACGGCAGAACGAGCTGCAGGAGCTGATGGATAAGAACATACGCTTCAAGGAGGAAAGCCGCCGCTTGCTGAGCAGCGCCGAGAAGGACATCCTTGCGCCGCTACATGCCAAGCTGGCGGCCGTACTGGCGCAAATCGGCATGGAGCGCGGTTATGCCTTCATCCTCAATACCGACCAGAATGCCTGTCCGTTCGTCCATCCTGCGATGGGCGAGAATATCACCGGTGTGGTAGAAAAAGCCTTGCGATAGTGTTGTCTTCGTGTCCGGGGCCTATCGGCATCTTCGATTCGGGTTATGGCGGCCTCACCATCCTTCATGGCATCCGCCGGCTGTTGCCGCAGTACGATTACCTGTACTTGGGCGATAATGCCCGTGCCCCTTACGGCACGCGCTCGTTCGACGTAGTGTACGAGTTCACCCGCCAGGCTGTCGTCAAGCTGTTCGAGATGGGTTGCCATTTGGTAATCCTGGGCTGCAACACAGCTTCGGCCAAGGCGCTGCGCACCATCCAGCAGACCGATTTGCCCAAGCTCGACCCCGGCCGCCGCGTGCTGGGCATCATCCGCCCCACGGCCGAAGTCATCGGCGGGCTCACCACCGCCCGCCACGTGGGTATCTTTGCCACCGAGGGCACGATAAAGAGCGAGAGCTATAACCTTGAAATCGGCAAGCTTTATCCCGATATTAAGGTAAGCGGCGTGGCTTGTCCGTTCTGGGTGCCGCTGGTGGAATACAACGAAGCAGAAAGCCCCGGCGCCGATTATTTCGTGAAGAAGCGTGTAGACCAGCTGATGGCATTAGACCCGCAAATCGACGCCGTCATCCTCGGCTGTACCCATTATCCCCTCCTCCTGCCTAAGATAGAAAAATACGTCCCGCGCGGCATCCGTATCGTGTCGCAGGGCGATTATGTGGCAACGAGCCTCGAGGCCTATTTCAAGCGCCACCCCCGCATGGAGCAGCTGTGTACGAAAGGCGGCAGCGTGCATTACCTCACGACCGAGAACCCCGGCCGCTTTAAGGAGTCGGCCCAGTTGTTCCTGCACGAGCCCGTGGAAGTAGAGAATATCGTGCTTAGCTAAACTTTGCGGCTAAGCCAAGAGTCGTTTGGCAAAGTAATATACGGGATACCACACCGAAAGGAATCCCACGGCCACTACGGTAACGAAAATCACGGCGATGTCCTCGGGGTGTACGCTCACGGGGTAAGCATCTACGACGAACGAGCCGCTTGAGCGCCCCAGCGCCACGATGCCGTAAGCCTGCTGCAGCCAGCAGAGCAGCAGCCCCAGCAGTATGCCTGCGACGGCACCGATAACGGAAATCATGCGCCCCTCGAAGAGGAAGATATGCACAATCTGCTTGTCGGAAGCCCCGAGGTTGCGCAGCGTCACCACGTCGTTCTTCTTGTCGATGATCAGCATCGACAGCGAGCCTATGATGTTGAAGCAAGCCACCACCAGGATAAACGTCAGGAAGATATACGCTATCAGCTTCTCTATCTTCATGATCTTAAACGTGTCGTCCTGTTGCTCGTAGCGGTCTTTCACCACGAACCTGCCGCCAGCCTTCCGCTTTATCTCCTCCTTTACCGCCTCGAAGTTGCTGCCCGGCTTCAGGCGCAGCTCCAGCGACGACACCATCCCCTGCTGCTCGAAGATGGTACGCGCAAAGGCTATGCTTGTGATGATGTAGTTCTTGTCGTACTTCGCCTGCTTTACAGCGAAGAGCACTCCCGGCGAGTACAGCTCGTCTTCCACGAACCCGTCGGCAGGGTTGGCCATGTTCAGCTGCCCTTCCCGTCGCGGTGCATAGATCTTCATGGGGTTCTGGAAGTAATACCCCGTGCCGAGCATTTCGGCCAGCCGTATGCCCGGTATACCGTAGCTAAGGTCGGCGGCATGCAGCCCGTATTCACCCTCCCCCACGAGGATATCCCTGATACGCGTCAGCCGGTCGAAGTTGTCGTCCACCCCTTTCACCGTCACCATCGCCTGCCTGCCGTTGTATACGGCCAGCGCCTGGTCTTCCACACACTCGGTTGCCACCTCTATCTGCGGCAGCTGCCTTATCTCCGTCAGCACGGGGTCGTCAGCCGCCGCGGTCTTTCCCTTGGCGGGCGTCACCTTCAGCTGCGGGTCGAACGATGTAAAGAACGAAGCCACCAAGTCGTGGAACCCGTTGAACACGCTCAGCGTAACGACCAGTGCCATCGTAGCCACGGCCACGCCCACCACCGAGATGCCGCTGATGACATTGATGGCGTGCGTGCTTTTCTTTGAAAACAAGTATCTGCGGGCGATGTAGAACGGGAAACTCATCGAGCCTAACCCTTTAGCAGTTCGTCGATATGCTCGATATAGTCGAGCGAGTCGTCGATGAAGAAGCGCAGTTCGGGGATGATGCGCAACTGGTGCCTCACGCGCTGCCCGAGGTCGTAGCGTATGGTTTTCTCGTTCGCACGGATGTTCTTCAGTATCTCCTCGCCCTTTTCGCTCGGGAAGATACTTAGGTAAGCAGTGCAGATGCTCAGGTCGGGCGAGATGCGCACACGCGTTACGCTGACCATGATGCCGTGCATTGTCCGTGTCTGTTCCTGGAATATCACGCTCAGCTCCTTTTGCAGCAGTCGTGCTATCTTGTTTTGTCTTGTTTCCTGCATATACTTCTACTGTTTGGTTTTGCAAAGGTACTGCAATTTTTCGATTCGGCGAAGAAAATAACAGTACATTTCCTTTTCATCCCTTGTCATTCTTTCTTCCTTATCAGCGTCAGCCCGTCGCGCAAGGGCAGGATGACCCGCTCCACGCGCGGGTCTTTGGCGATGTATGCGTTAAAGCTGTCGATGCCGCGCGTCTGCCCGTCGCGGTCGTAGGCATGGTCCACTACGTGCCCGTCCCACAGCGTGTTATCGGCAAGGATGAATCCCCCCGGCTTCAGTATGCCCATCACCATCTCGTATGTCTCGCGGTAGGTGCGCTTGTCGCCGTCGATGAATGCCATGTCGAACAGGATGCCCAGCTTTGGCGCCTCGGTGATGGCATCGCCGATGATGAACTCTATCTTCCCGGCCACGGGCGAGCCCTCGATCCACGGCCGCGTAAAATCCTCCTGCTCGTCGTTGATTTCATAGGTATACACCTTCCCCCCGTCGCCGAGCCCCTCGGCCATGCAGATGGCGCTGTATCCGCTGAACGTGCCAACCTCGAGTATATTCTCCGGGCGTATCATGTGCACGAGCATTTTGAGCAGCCGCCCTTGCAGATGGCCGCTGGCCATGCGCCCGTGCAGCAACCGGATGTTGGTGGCGCGGTAAAGGCGGTAGAGGTAGTCACCCTCGGGGTCGATGTGCTGCAGGATATAGTCGTCGAGCGTCATCCGCGTGCCTGTTGCTGTTCCTGCGCTGCCAGTGCCTCTATGGCCAGCCGGTAGCTGTCGAGCCCGAATCCGCAGATTACGCCGGCGCAAGCGCAGCTTATCATCGACTGGTGGCGGAAAGCCTCGCGCTTGTGCACATTGGATATGTGCACCTCTACTACGGGGCATTCCAGCGAGCGGATACAGTCGTGCAGCGCTATGCTGGTATGGGTATATGCACCGGCGTTGAGCACAATGCCGTCACAGCCCGGCCCTGCCTCCTGCATTTTGTTTATCAGCTCGCCTTCAATGTTGCTTTGATAGTAGGCTATCTCCATGCCGGGATATTGCGCGCGCAGTTGCAGCAAGTAATCGCCGAACGGCGTGCTGCCGTAGATGCCCGGCTCGCGTGTGCCGAGCAGGTTCAGGTTGGGGCCGTTAATAATTTGTATCTTCATCGTCTGGGTATTTTCTTGTTGTCTTTTTCAAGACACAAAGGTAAGCAAAACCTTTGAATACGGCAAGAAATAAGTGTCAAAATGTTGCTCCCGTGCAAATGTCAGGCAGATGTCAGCATGTTTTTTAGCCCGTTTGCCCGCCGGGTGCTATCTTTGTGGTTGAAATAATTCATTCTGCCAGCTATGCGCAACCTTGTACTTATCTTCTTTTTCCTTGTGCTCGGCGCCGCTGCCTACGACCATTATTGCCAGCTCACACACCAGCCCCCGCTGGAGCAGATGCTGCAAGAGGCTATCGAAAGCGCCCGCCTGTCGGTCTACCGCAATGCCGACTACGGCTTCAAGGCAGAGTATCCCGAGTTCTTCTGCAGCGAGAGCGATGCCGAGGGAAGCTTTACCGGCCGCGCCCGGTTCAGCTATTGGAACAGCATGGTGCACGTAAACCTCGAGACAAGCGTGCGCCGCAACGGGCGTGCGCTCAACGTGCGCGACAGCATGCACTTCATTGCCGCCTCTACCCATGCCGCCACGCAGCGTATGGGCACCAACTGGTTCGTCGTTGCCGGCCCGCTTTACGAGGACGGCGTGCCCGTAGAGGGCTACAGCTTTTACGACAAGTATGTCTGCGTGGGCAAGCTGTGGTTTGTCTATTCGCTTACCTATCCCGATGCCTGTCGCGCATCGCTTGCCCGTCTTTTCCGCTTGGTCGACCGTTTCAGTGTGTAGCAGCATCGCCTTTGGAACACGAAGGATTTACCCCCGTTTTGATTTTTGGCCAGAAATCTCAGAAAAATGGCCAAAAATCTCAGAAAAATGGCCAAAAATCATTTTAGATACTTTCGCTTATGCCGCCGCTTACAATGCTAACTCCTCGCGACGGCCATCGCACTAAAAAGAAATAAATCTTTTTGTCCAGTTATTCATCTGCCATCTAAAACGGATGCGCTGCTTGCACCTGAAGCCCCAGATTAGCGGTTCCGGGCTGCGTGGCGGATATTCCGCGGATGATGCTCCAATATCTCGCGTTTCAGTGTAGACATGTCGAGGTGCATGTAGATTTCGGTAGTACCGATGGTTTCATGCCCCAGCATGGCCTGGATGGCGCGCAGGTCGGCACCGCCCTCGAGCAGGCAGGTGGCAAAGGAGTGGCGCAGCGTGTGGGGCGATATCGTCTTCTGTATGCCGGCGGCTACGGCCTGCCGCTTGATCATGATGAGAATCATCGTCCGCGTGAGATGCGCCCCGCGCCGGTTCAGGAACACATAGTCTTCCTCGCCGGCTTTTATCTTCATGCGGCTACGGTCGTCGAACCAGAAACCGAGTTCGCGGATGGCCCGCGGCGATATAGGCACCAGCCGTTCCTTCGCCCCCTTACCGAACACGCGCACAAACTGCTCGTTGAGGTATAGGTTGGAGAGCTTTAGGTTTACCAGTTCGCTGACGCGCAACCCGCACGAGAAGAGCACCTCGATGATGGCGCGGTTGCGGTGTCCCTCCCATTTCGACAGGTCTATCGAGGCCTCCAGCCTGTCCACCTCATCGGTCGACAGCACCTCGGGCAGATGCTCGCCTGTTTGTGGCGACTCCAGCAGTTCGGTGGGATCGTCGTCCACGTAGCCGTCGGCTTGCAGATAGCGGTAGAAGGCGCGTATGCCGCTCAGTATGCGGCACTGCGACCGCGGGTGTATGCCCAGGTCGTGGAGCGAGGCGGCAAACTGCTGCAGGTCGGGCAGTTTCGCGTCGCATACGTATAGGTTTTCGCCCTGCAGGTAGCTGAGCAGTTTTTGCAGGTCGCGCATATAGGCTTCTACGGTGTTGGCGGAGAAGTTGCGTTCCAGCTTCAGATAGCGCTGATAGTTGCGCACGATGCCGGCTGCTGATGTATCTTTTATTGGTGGCATAACGATGACAAAGATAGGTAATATCAAGAAGACGGCAAAATATTTTTGCTTTTTTAAATTGGGGATAATAGGGCTGACGGGCTGTTCGTCAGGCTTTTCAACGATGGTGTACAATTGGTTACCGGCCTGAGGTGCAACATGAAGAACAAACGGTTCTTCCGATTTTTTAGTTGGTTTTAGCGTATATTTTGCCATCATTGCATCAAAAAACTTGCAGAAGTCATCTGCCATACAAAATATTTCCGGAGTTTCCTTGAACGAAGTGAAAAACTTTGTCCTCGGTGAACATAGCGATTATTGTTTGTAATTCTTTGATTTTAGCAGTGTAACTAATCACTGAAAATGAAGAAATATCGAAGCTGATGTAAACTAACTGATAATGAGTATGAGACGGGGTGATTTGCATACTACTGCTCTATTTGTAAAGGGCAGAAATATGCAGATTTAGGCAGAAGTTCAGTTACCAGAGTGTTACCTTGTTTTGATGTAGGTAACGATGGTGCAGTATTAGGTAACTGAATTATTTTCGCTCGTGTGGCTGTTGCTTTGGTCGGCAGTTTTCTGCATAAATGAGGAACGCTTTAATTCGGGTAACTTTACCCACAAATATTAAAGCGTATGGAAAAAGAAAAGATGAAAGTGTTGCTCTACCTTAAAAAGAGTGGTTTGGACAAGTCGGGGAAAGCTCCGATTATGGGGCGTATTACCATTGGACGCTCCATTGCCCAGTTTAGTTGTAAACTCTCCTGCAATCCCGGCTTATGGAATTCACGTGAGAGCAGGATGGACGGCAAAAGCCGTGAGGCGGTGGAGATTAACGGAAGGTTGGAGAACTTGTTGCTTTCCATTCAATCTACCTATCAGTCGCTAATTGCCAAAGGACAGCCATTTGATGCAACTGATGTAAAGGAACAGTTTCAAGGCAGCGTACAGGCAAGATGTATGCTCATCGAAAGGTTGGATATGCTCATCAAGGAGAAAGAAAGCCATATCGGTATAGACATCAAGGAAGAGTCTATGTCTGCCTATCATTCCACTCGGAAACGATTGCAGGAGTTCATTCAGAGGAAGTATCATGTTTCGGACTTGGTTTTCTCGCAGCTGACAGAAAACTTTATCTACGAATTACAAGCATTTTGTCTTGGCGAACTCGGTCATCAGCAAAGCACATTTTTCAGAGTTGCAGCAGATTTGAAGACCGTCTGCAGGTTGGCTTATCGTGAGGGGTTGGCTGATACGCTTCTGTTTGATAAAGTACATATAGAACGAGGAGACAAGAAAGCACCTAAAGCTCTTGACAAAGAAGCATTGGACAAGTTGAAGGCACTCTGCTTTGATGAATTGGAAAAAGAAATGGGAACTGCTCGTGATGTGTTTCTCTTCGCCTGTTATACCGGTGCAGCCTATTGTGATTTGATGGAACTAAGCAAAAAGCATCTTGTCCATGATGATGCAGGCAGTTTGTGGTTGAAGTTCAACCGACAGAAGACGGGTGTGCTTTGTCGTATCAAGTTGTTGCCGGAAGCAGTTCGATTAATTGAGAAAATGCACAGCGATGAAAGGGAAACACTGATCCCCCATATCAAATATCCCACTTATCAGTCCTGTCTTAAAGCCTTGCGATTACGGGCAGGTATTTCTTTTCCATTTACATCGCATACTGCAAGGCATACTTCGCATGCCTCTACAAATTCACTCGCAACTAATTATATATCAGCACAATTCAGAATAACACAAATTTGTAACTAACACAGAGGTAACATATTCATCAAAAATAATTAGTCTGATTTATAATTGAACATCTTTCGCAAACTCGTGTCCTTTATCGTTTCATTGGAGATTATTTTTGCCTTCAAAGAAAAAAAACGAGACCAAATCTTCATGTTCTCCAGCTTCAATTTTTCCAATCCCCTTTTTTGTTGTGCCTATCCCTGCTCACATATACATGAACAGGTCAATATATATGTCAGTCAGTTCATGTATATATAGTACATGACTTCTGACCTGTTTCCTTTTCTGACCGTATTCGGGCTCTTTGTATTCACAGCCCCGTTTCTATACCGGTCAAAATATTAGTCAGTCAGCCCGTGTATATATAACACGACTTCTGACTTGTTTCGTTACAGACCTTTTTTCTTTTTTTTAGAAGGTCTTCTTTTATTATTTGCCGTTTGCTGTGTCTTGATTATCCGGATGCCTACGGTATTCTTTGCCCCATTTGTATCGGATTCGCTCCCTCATTTACGATTTTCGCGAAGGTCTGTTTTCGTGTGCAAAGTTACGGAGCAAAGACACTGCACAAGAAGCGTCTTACTATCTTCGGTAAAAATTGACGAAAACTTTCCGCAATCTCAGATTACGGCATTTCATAAAATTTCATCCTTGATTTCTTGTTTGTCGTCCTTTCATTCTCCGTTCGAAATGGCACATAAAAACAGTCCTTTCTGGCGAAGTCGAAAGACTTTGAATAAGAGGGAATAAAACAAAGTTTAATAATTAAAATTTACGATTATGCCGAACTGGTGCAGTACAGCGCATGCGATAGAGGGCGACGCAAAAGAAGTAAAAAGCCTCCATGATTTGATGAGTGGATTGCAGAAGCAGAAAGAACCATCTGTTCCGAATGGTTTTGGAACAGCATGGCTGGGAAATCTTGTAGATGTTCTTGGAGAGAACTGGGAAAATGTATTTTGCCGTGGAAACTGGTACGACCTGCAATTTGACGGCAGGGTGCTTACTTTCAATACTGAAACAGCCTGGTCTCCCTGTAATGAGATGTTCGATATGGTATGTAAAAAAATACCTGACATTAAGCTATTTCTATAGGTCGGAAGAACCGGGAATGGCATTATATTTTACCAATGACAGAGAGGGCAGATACTTTCAAGACCGATTTGTTATAGAATTGTGTACCCCCGAAGAAGAATACTATACCGAGTATTTCCCGGATTTACAGAGCATGTATGAGTGGCTGGAGGATATTTGCGATATGCAAGTCCAATCAATGCAGGATGTCGATGCGATTGTAAAACAATGGCAAAAAGAATATGCCGATGCCTACTGCTATATCCACGAGTACAAAATTCCTGATTGACTTTTTTTCAAAGGCATAGATATATGTCTGAAAGTTCCTAATCCGTAATACTGAAATCCGTGTCGGCTTGTTGCTGATACGGATTTTTGTCCCGCAGTCTGCCGCCAGCAACATCCTGTTATAAAAGAAACGGATCTCTTCAAGACCATTTACAGGTCATCCCATTTATAATCAGTTCATCCTTTTATAATGATTCCAACATCCCCATCTGTGCGCCCTGTGGAGGATTCTATTTTTCTGCAAAGGTAAATCGGCCGTTCCAATCATGCCAATGCCGACTGTCGTCGCGAGTGAACCGTAAAATCTTCCTCTCCGTTGTCGAGCGTATTTTTCGTATCAGCCTTGCAGTATTGCCCCTGCCTCATTCTTTAGAGCAGGAAAATAAATCCCTACGGTCGCAAACAGACCGAACAAAGGGAAATAATAACAATTAAAAAACATAAGACAATGAGCAGATTCGATTTTATCAAAAGCGGCAACCTCCTTTATTGGAATGACCCTGACGACGGCAAATCCACTGGCGACTACAAAGTGATTTCCGCACCTGAAAAGGTTGACGGCAACAGCATTATTGTAATAGCAAGCAAATACTCTGAAATGGAGGTCTTGGCTTCGGAGTTGTCGCCGATACCTCCAGCGAGAAGTCATAAAGAGGAGTTTCGGAAATGGAGGGCGAAACGTGAGGCTGAAGGTGCGGTGTTTTACAACAGGCTTTCAGAGGTTATTGCCACTTCCAACGATTTGGAAGTTAGCGACATGGTGGCGTTCACAAATGATTACGGCGTGGTGTTCGGTCCGCATGAGATACTGGCTTTCAAGAAAACGTGGAACGGTGGCAGATGCGTTTACCTTGACAGCGATGCGTATTGGTTTGCAGACCGTCCCGACCAACTGACCCTGATGCGCAAGAGAATTTCGGAATAACAGTCAGCATGGACCACCCGCCACACAGCGGGTGGTTTTACCCTTGCTCCCCATGCCGGTGGCTTTCCCTTTTATAGCTCCATTTTAGATAGCTCCTGTTTTACTCAAGCAATACCCTTTTGTAGAAAGACGCAATGCTTGCCACGACATGCGCCACGGGTTGTTTTCGCGTGCAAAGTTACGGTGGACGAACGCCGTTCAAGTACCGTCGTGGCTACCTTCAATGAAATTTGACGGAAACTTTCCGCAATCACAGATTACGGCATTTCATAAAATTTCATTGAAGGTTCCTTGCCCTCTGTTCTTGCCTCCCCCGTTTGAACCGCACGTAAAACAATCCCTTCAGGCGAAGTCGAAAAGGCTTCAAGGGCAGGGAAAATAAAAATTTGAAATATGAAAGTGATATGTACAAAATGTGGCGGTATGCACGTGGCTTGCGAAGCCATGATTAACCCCAATGACAAATCTTTCCGTAACTATACGGATGAAGCCTTTATCTATGGCTGGTGTGACGATTGCAACACCGGAGTTGTCCTCTCCGATGTTGATGAAGTGAAAACGGACATTGACAGGCTCTATGCTGATTATTGTGCCGAGCATAAGGCAGAACCGCTTTATGCACAATGTGAAATCGTGTGGAAAGATGAAAGTTTCGTCGAGCCACAGCCTGTAACAATAAAGCTATCTACAGATGCGGACGATGCCACCGATGAAAAGATATTCTTCTATTGCAACAGCATTGAGGGTCTTAAATCACTCGCTGATTTTGAGAGAGAAGATTTTGTCCTTACAGACTGCATCTGCCTGACAACAGAACTGAAATAATAACATTAAAAATCAGATTTATGCACTCAACTATTTTTCAGATAACGACCGAAAAGGTTGAAGAAAAAGACGCTCTCCTTAATGAGAACACCTTGCAGCAGGGGGACTATTCAGACCTTGATTACTGCTCAGATATTGACGAAGATGACCGCAGGGAGCGTATTGAACGTCTCGTAAACGAAATCCTGCCGGAAGGGATGTTCACGCTCATAGACGAGAACACAATCCGTTACAACGGCGGAGTGGAAGCATGGCAAGAGGAATGGGTAAAACAGATAAACGAAAAATGTTTGCTTGTAACCGCAAGCAATATCCATGAATGGAGCACATTGTATTATCTGAAAGAAGCGATAGACAATCCGCTTGATGCCGGAAGTCGTTTCTATGATGACAACAGCGGATGTTCTTCCTATTCAGATAAATCAGGAGAGTTTATGAAAAGTCTGAATAACCTTGAGGCAGGCACCCTGCTTTATGTCGGAGGCGTTATAGACTATCATTTTTAAGCGACAGGAATATGAACAAGTACAACTGGAAAGGTTACGGTTTTATAGGGACAGTACCCGAATTTGCAGAAAAGTTCGGGTACTGCAAGCCCCCTACCTTTGTCAATGACATCAAGCGTGTTCCACGCCACCGATACAACTGTATGGGACGCTGTGGAACAAAGGGTTTATGAGGAAAAACGAAAACGGGCGAAGCGAGCCTGCTGCATCTATAATGAATGAGGATATGACCGAGAGCTACATCATCACCAAAGAAGAATATCTGGCGACAAATCTCCCTGTCAGGGAGAAGCACCATGAGCCATTCCTGCTTTCGTATAGCAACCCGAGTGTTACCTTATAACCTCATTGGAAACAGCCATGATGAAATCCCTGTCAAATCCGCCATGACGAAATACTCCGCCGAAGCAGTGAAATTCGCCGAACAGCTTTTGCTTGCCGCAGGATATTTCAATGGCAACTATCCTGTGGAAAAAACGTCTATAACGGTAAACTACACCTCGCTGTACCTGACCTACGGCAACGGCATCAGTATCACCTTTGACTCTGAACGAAGCCGTGACGGGGTGGACAACTGCCGTTTGGCGGTTATTGACCTTGACGGAGAAAGGATTTACAACGGTTGGCGGAGATTAGGCAGCGGTGATGAAATTCTGTACTATACGGTTGTGAACAAGGACTGCAAGGATGGCTCATGGTATTTAGTCTGACCATGACCGACAGGCGGGGCTTTGCCCTGCCTGCACCTTCAGAGGGTGTGGCGCGAATATCCACCGCCATGCCTTTTTACCTCACGGGGTTCACCTTGAGACAACCCCGCTTTCCCTCTTGTAAATGCCCATTCCTATCCTTTTTTATATTCCTGTCCAGGAGCATGACAGCACAACCATTTCTATACAGAGCTATCATATTCCTGCTTGCCGGTCGGGATAGCAGAATATTACGGTACAAAGGTAGAAGCCGCTGTCAGAGCGTCAAGGTCAGGCACGCCGTGTTTGTCACTGCAAGATGGAGATTCCGCTCAATCTTTCCCTCCAAAACCTTGCCTTATCTGCCATGCGCCACCTTTACAGGCACTGTAGTAATATTCAAGTCCCCGACACCCAAGCGGAAAGAAAGGGATAAAAACCAATAACCTTAACACAGAGAAGAGCATGTATGAGAAAGAAGAAACATCAGACATCATCGGCGCATATTGCACAATACTCTAAGATTGCCAAGGCATCTGTGACGGTCAGACTGTCAGAGATTACGGCACAGAGGGCGTTGTAAAGCTTCCAAACGGCGAAGAGATAGCAGCCCATCGGGACGAGGTGATTGTTTTAGATTGACTGCGCCAATGTACGGTGACGACAGTCTGGGCAATACGCTCGGCCTGTAGTGTCTGCTATTCCTGTTTTATTTCTTTTGTGAAGGCCACCTTTTATCATTTTCATAGGCTCCGCCGATGATTTCAATTCCTTTTTTATCCGGCAAATCCATTTTATGGCAGTCCGTTTCGTCAATGAAGACAAGCCGTGCCGTCCTTGAAGTCCGGATCTGACCGTGCATCGTCTTTTTTGTTTATGCCTTTCCCTTTTCCCGCCGGATATATTCTATCAGCGTTCACCGGATACGGCAAAGACTGCGGTGCATCCTTCGCCATCCTTTCAATCATCCATTTCCCAGTATAGCCGTCAACCATAAGACTGTCTTTCCTGGGTAGCGGCCCATACGCCCACGGACAGCCGCACACGCATACATAGTCCCGGACGGACATCCGTTTCACCGTCAGTATCAGGTCATGATAGCGAGAGGTGTGCAATGTCCGGATTCCGAGTTTATACGGTATTGCTTCAACGTACAGCCATCTGAGACAGTATGGCGTTGTCAAGCTGCCAGAACAGTATTACGCGAGTCATACACAATTATTTTTCCTGATGCGAATTTATGATCATGGCGGAGACTTATGCTCCTACGGGACGGTTTCCACCTTTGACCAACGGCTTTCAACAAATCTTCCTTTTTCTTTTCGCAGGCTTGACAAAACGAGTATTTGTCGAACCTTCCGCTGGTGCTACCCTATGCCCATCTCATGTTTTTGCATCGTAAAAATTAAATGTTCAACTCTTTAATACTTAAAGTTATGGCAACTTCAACAAACAACACCAACTCTTTCAACCTCAGTGGCTTCGTAGCCGTCAACGCAAACATCCGCAACTTCGAGAAAAGCTCGGTTGCCCGTTTCCCTCTCTCCGTCAGCCGCACCGAGACCAACGGTGACGAGTCCACCCGCAAGTCGGCCCTTGTAAACTGCGAGTGCTGGCGCAAGTCCGAAGAGGCATCAACCTTCGAACTTCTCAAGAAAGGCAAGCTCGTCCAGGTTTCAGGATTCATCCGCCCGGAAGAATGGACATCGGAGGACGGAACCAAGCACAACCGCATCGTCTTCGTCGCCACATCCGTCAGCGAACTGTCCACCGAAAAGAAAACCGACGGGAAAAAGCCGGCGAAAGGCAAGGCTTCCAAGAAGAAAGTGGCATGACGCTCTCATTCCTCTCTCATCAAAAGACGGCCACAGCCGTCTTTCCTTTTACTCACGGGCTGCGTTCATACCTTTTATATCCCTGCAGATTCCGTTTGTTTGTCACCCACCTCCTTTTATACGGACATGATAACCGTTTATATCACATTGTCACTCATCCGGCAGTCGCCCGTCCGTTTTCTGCGGCGAATTTGGAGGTGGCAGGGCAAACATCAAGGCACACTGCGTTCTAAAGGCCTTGCCTAATTCCCCTTATGGCCACCATTTTCCGATGCCGCAAGAAAACAGGAGCGGCGATCCGCAAGCCCGATTAAGGCAGGGAAAAACCACTCCACAAGTCTAACATTCAAACTTAAAAGAAAATGGAAAAAGACATTGAAAAAATCCCTACTTACGCATTGTCCTATCTGGTGAATGGTGATGCGAGCAACCTGACAGAGGACGAGATTAAGCAGATAGACGAAATCTGCCGCGAACAGGGCATCGAGCTTGTTGTCCCAATCAGTGACAGCGTGGAAGGCGGAGCCGAGCCGTATTTCAGCAGCACACCGTTGTTCGGCAAACCGACAGAAGTGGAGGACTGCATCATTATTTACCGGAAAAAGGATTAGAGCCATGGATGTAACAGTACATAAAGACATTTCGGACAAAAGCAGCCTTGGGAACAGTGTTGCCGTTATGGATGAAATCAGGCAGGACGGCGAGACCGTCCTGTCAAGCAGTGACGGCATTTCGATTCCGATGATATTCCGCAATCTCAGTGGCAAGAACTTTTCGGGAAAGGAATACCGTAATTATCTCAAACACGTGGCATACGATGATATGGGCTTCGTTCCCGGCACAATCACATTGTGGCATGGCGGACGGCTGGTTGCTAAAGCCAAACTGGAAAAAATCAACTGACAAATGACGGCAAGACTATGAAAAAAGATAAACTGACTGCCCATAATGAGGAACTGATAGAGCTCGCATACTCCACCACCTACCGAAGCAGCATCCGTACTATGATACAGGAAGCGGACACCGAACGATGCCACGTAACCCTACAGGGCATAATGAATGATGCCGATGTGGATTGGGAAGATTGAGCGTGACAAGGGGACTGCTGATATCCGGCAGTCTCTTCCCAGGTGAAAAAGCCGTTTATAGCAGGCATGATGCCCTTACCCCGTCCTTTTATAAGTTTGCATCGACGCTGGAACACGTAGGATACCCGTGACGCCAGGTGCGCCGATACCCTATGTTCCGTTCCTGTCCGGGCGGCCTCCGGCGCAGGGCGAGCGTGGGCCGGCAGAGTGTATCATGCTTCCACACACACAGCCTGTCGGTGACACCCACGGTTCGCTCTTCGCCCCGACTTCCCCTGCACTCCAAGTTGCCGTGCTTGTGCTGTGGCCAGTCCCACGATTCCCGCCGTTTACTTTTATAATGCAGCATCCCCCTTTGTAACGAAGATCGTCCGGCTTGGCCGGTTCACCTTTCTACAGTTCTCATCAATGCCGGCGCATCGCATCCTCTTATAATCAGACCTTTTAATAAAAAACATCCCCGGTTATAGAAAGAATCTTTCTGTCTGGAACCGTCACTCCCGGTGGTTATCGGCGCGAAGTTCGGCATCCGGGCTTATAAGCCAAGGTTGTACGGAGTTTCTGCGAGATTTTACAGACGTGCGGTAAAATCATCTTGAAAACCTTGTCCCTAAAGCCTCTTAGATGCCCCCTGTGATGCGCAGATAACCACCCTGCTTGGTTGTGATAACCGGGCAGGGGGATTTCATTTTCACATGATACCGCCGGCATCCTGTTTTATATGTCCATCAGCCGGAAACCTACCATTTCCCTTTTATACCTCATACTGCCGATATTCCTTTTATACAGTGAAGAATACACCAGGATTTTTTATCTCCGGTCAAAAATGCCTGTTGTATATAAATAATCCTGTTATACCAGTCTTACTATAGTTCTTTCTCAAGACCACCCGACCGGGGTTTACGGCGCGAAGTTCGGCATCCGGGAGCGACGGGAAAGGTCATGCGCTGTTTCGGCGAGATTTTGCGGCATGGGCGAAACATCATCTTGAAAACCTTGCCTTTCACCCCTTGACGATGCCACTGTAATGCGCAAATAAACCTCTTGTGGATGGCTTCGGAAAGAAGGATCCAAGAAAGGGAAATAAAAATTAAAACAGATTTCAGATATGCGTACAAAAAGAATGACAACAGAACAAGGCAGGAGATGTGGTATCAGCCGCTTCCCCAATTTCCACCGAACAGGCTCTATAAGGGGCATGAAGAAACTCTATTACGGCAATGACGCTCTTCTCGTAAGATGCGGACAGTATATCTATAATGTGACAAGCGAACCATCAATATACAATCAGGCAACAATATAATAATACGGACATGAAACAGATAATATGGACAAGCGACTATTTTTTAGATGACAAGGCGAGGGAGGAATACGAGAACTCGCAGCGTGACATACTCGATGACGAAGACTACACTGTCAGCGATGCGGAATGGGCAGAGGTTATCAATGGCAATCTGTCGGACGAGCGCATGAACCTTGACAAACAGATTGACGGCGTTGTCATGGCATTTGCCGACCTCGGTCTCTGGAACGGCAGACGGCAGGGTTACAAGATACTCGGACATAACATCAACGGTATATTCAACGTGTCGGAAGATGACAACGAATGGTACGGTGACGGCTTCAATATCCGTGGCAGCCTCACGCACCATGACGGCACCCACCATGTACTTTACCGTGTGGTAAAAGACATGGAAGAAGCGGAACGCATTGGGGAAATGATTTACAACCGTGAAATAGACGAAACCGGCTTCCGTAAAAAGACCCGTTCACTCTATCCGTATGTGGCTGAGATTTACGGATGGAAAACAGGGCGGTTCGAAGCGGCTTTCAATAAAGCGCGGTGTGACTGATGACAGGCTCCGATATGGGGTCTGTCACAAAGTCTATGTTTCCATGAGGGATTTCGTAATCCCTCATGGGAGCCGTGTGCCGCATCCTCCTTTTATAGCGGTTCCCCTCGTCCTTTTATACGGAACAGCTCCTTTTATGCCACAGGCTTCCCATCCCGGTAAAAGCGGAGTGTCTGCAATATTTCCAGCCATAAAACATCAGGAGCGATGCCCCGGATAACCGGCACCACGCTTCTTTTTGTTTTTTCGCAGGAAATCCTATCGGCAAACATGACACATGCCGTATGTGGTCACAACGGCAAGAGTCATTTCCAGGCTTGCCCGGTAGACCATCATTATATACCCACCCAAGCCTATGCCTTTCGCTTTCCAGTTTTCCATCGGCTGCGCTTGAAAACAATGCACACTGCTCAATCCTCAATAACCAACAGTGGTACACTTTTTAATTATTATCCAGTCTCTTTTTAGATTATTATACCCTCCCTTTCTATATCATCACCGTTATAATTCTTTTATAATGTTCAATTTTTTATCCGGTTTAACGTCCTCATCGGAATTATTTTACCGCGAAGTTAAGTCCGGCCTGCAACCGCCAAGGCATACCTGCCGGTGCCATCCGAAAATCTTCCTCCTGCGGAGCGTATTTTCGTGTCAGCCTTGTCTTTATGCCAGCCGTCAGCCTCGTGTTTGCAGTAAAATAAATCCCAGGAGGCCGGAACATACCGGAAGAAAGGGAAAAGTATAAACTTAAAATCATCAGTTATGGACAATAGACCAAACAAGGAACATGAACTTGCAAAACAGGTGGAAGCGGCTCTCAACTCCTACGGTTTCAACCCAAAACTGTTCGCAGCAGCCATCCCCACAATGCACCGCACGTTGCAGCAGTCACTGTGGCGGCTCATCAAGGAATGTGTCAAGGTCATCGCTGACGAGAAGACAGGACATGATGACCGCAACATGGCTTCACACATGGAAGCAAAGAAAATGCTTGAATACTTCAAACTTCACGGACGGCATATACCGTTTGTCTAAACCTGTATGAATATGGAACATAAATTTTATCTGCTTGCGACACTGATTGAAATGCAGGACAGCGTTTCTGACGGACACGCGCTGTATCGTTCACTTGACGATGCGATGAAAGCATTTGAACAGGAGATTGCCGACTGCCAAGAAAATTTCAATGAACGGCACGGCAGTACACTGATTGACCTGCCACGGTGTAAGGAGTGGAGAACGGAAGACGGTTACGGCTATACGGTGACAGTCGATGAAATGATACCGCTATGAGACAGCCGACCTATAATTACATCAACAGACTGATTGACCGGATAACCAAGTACGGTCAGTCAAATAACGACAGCTTTACATTCTACAGGCATCTTGTGGAACTGCAGAGTAGCACAAGCGGTTACGTTTCTGTGACACTGTACAAGACCGATGACAGATACGGTGGAGAACTCGCGGATTTCAGTTTCGACTATTGGACGCTTGAACTGCACTTTGTCGGCACGGTAGGAAAGGTTTTGACGGAAAAAATCATCAGTGCCTTCAGATATTTCTACGCTCCCCGAAAAATCCGTGTCTCTTACGATGAATACGAATATGAGGACGAGGACACGACCTATGAGTATGACGAAACGGACTGGGACAAGCCGCCTGTAAAACGGCTCAATAAATAACAATCAATAAACAAAAGGATTATGACATTCGATTACAACAAGGAAGACAAGACACCCATGTCATTGGTGCTTGAGAACGGCATTACAGCCGAGGGCGAGTTTATAGACCTCAGAATAACCGTGGAGACCCTGCCAAAAGGGAAGCAGTGGTATCAGATACGCCACTGTGACGATGACGGCTCTGAACCTGCATCCCTGAAAAGGGGGTGCGTGGTGGTAAACTTCTTCGGCACGTTCATCTGTGACCCGATAGCCGGAATGAATGACGGTGACGAACTGGAGATAAAAGAATGGGGCTGGTGAATGACTGCCTCACTGACAACTTAAAATCAAGGATATATGAAGATAAAGAATTTTGCGACATTCGGGCTGTTTGTTGACGGCGATATGATAGACAGCGGAAGCATACACGCCATGGAGAACGAGGCAACACGGAGAATATTAAGCGGACAGGCGGAAGCCGCACGCATATCCGTCTTTGACTTTGACGGCGACAAGGTCGTAGAGAAAACGCCTGTCTTATCCTTCCGCAGGAATAATAATGACATCATCATCGCCAATATGCTACTGCCCGACAATTCCGAAAGTGTAAGGAAAAACCGCACTCTGATTGAGATAAAGGATATTGTCGATGAAATCATGGAGTGTGACAGCTTGGTTGACCGTACCGAATTTGACACGGTGCGGTGCAACATCGGCAGCGGAATACTCTGGACGTGCGATCTTGTGAAGCTTGAGCAGTATTTTGACATAAAGGGCGTTATCGCCGAGGGCGACAATATAGCCCTGCTTATCCGCAACTTCTAATCTGTCTCCCTTAGCCTTGTCGGGCAAGGCTAAGGGAGCTGTCCGGCATTGCCACTTTTACAGTGTGGCGGCATTGTCCTTTTATATCGCTTCGCGGTTTATCCCGGTTTTATCCGTGACCCTTCCTTTTTTATTTCCGTGGACTTCCCGGTTATAGCGTATATCTCTTTTCCGTGCCGTCCGCCGTCCCGCTTGGTTTTATCAGATGCGAAGTTCGGCCGTCCCGCTTGATCCGACCGCTTAAAGTGCATTTCTTGCAAATTCTTCCTCTTGCGGAGAGTAATTGGCAAGAAAAGCCATCGTATGAAGCTGATAAGACAGCCGTGTGTTGCATCTGTAAAACCCCAAGGCGGTTCCGGGAGACAGGAACTGAAGAAAGGGGAAAACAAACATTCAATAACTCATTAAAACCATACGAAAATGGAAGCAACACTCAATCAGACAGCAGTAAAGGACATCACAATGGTAGCAATCTCCGCAATCCGTCCTAACAGTTTCAACCCACGCAAGCACTTTGACGAGACGAGTTTGAACGAACTCGCAGGCAGCATTCGTCAGCAGGGAATACTACAGCCTGTAACCGTGCGCCCCACAGCCGACAACAACGGCTATGAGCTTGTGTTCGGTGAACGCAGATACCGTGCAGCAACGATTGTTGGCATGCAGGAAATCCCTGCCATAATCTCCGACCTTTCCGATGAGGAAGCCGAGGAAATCGCCATCACCGAGAACCTACAGCGCAAAGATGTGACACCCATGGAAGAAGCCAATGCCTACCAACGACTCATGGAGAGCGGACGGCACGATTTATCCTCTCTCTCCGTGCAGTTCGGCAAAAGCGAGGCTTATATCCGCACACGGCTGAAATTCGCATCGCTTATCCCTGAAATCGCCACCCTGTTGGAAACGGACGAAATCACGGTTAGCGTGGCAAGCGAAATCTGCCGTTACGGTGAGGACATACAGCGTGAGGTGTACGAACAGCACTTGAAAGAAGATGTGACATACAGCAGTTGGCGAGGACAGAAAGCCTCTGAAATCGCAAGAAACATTGAACGGCAGTACACCGCAGACCTTGACCGTTATTCTTTTGACAAGACCCTGTGCCTGTCATGCCCCCACAACACGAACAACATGTCGCTTTTCTGCGAGGGCTGCGGAAAATGTGCAAACCGCACCTGCCTTGCTGAAATGAACGCATCGCACCTTGTGGAGAAAGCTCTGCAGGTATTGGCGGAGAATCCTACCGCAACACTCGGACATACCAACTATGACTACAACCTTACCGCCGTGGAGCGTCTTATGGCTATGGGGCACGAGGTGGAGAATGCCATGCCACACGGTACGGCTTATCCCCGAAAGCCCGAAGCACCTGAAAAAGAGGACTACGACAATGAAAAAGCCTATGAAGCCGCATGCAGTGATTACGAGCAGAAGCAGCGCGACTACGAGGGAAAATGCGCTGAAATACACCGTCAGAGCCAGAATGGCGAAATATCGTTCTATGTGAAGATAGGGAGCAATGACATAACGCTGTGCTATGCGAAGAAGAACAGCGACATGCACGGCACGGAACAGCCCCTTACTCCTGTGGAAAAACTGGAGAAACAGGACAGGCGCAACAAGGAAATCGCCCTTGAAAAGACAATCGAGGACACCAAGAAGCAAATCCTCAACATAGATGTGGCGGAAGCCAAGTTCGGGGCTGACGAGGACAGAATGGTTTATTTCTTCCTGCTGTCAAGCCTGAGGAGAGAGAATTTCCCCCTGCTGGGCATTTCCGAGGAACATACACGATACCTCAATGACGAGGACAAGATGAACATCATCGCCAACTTGACGGCAAAGACAAAGGCTGTCATCCGCAGAGACTATCTGATAGCGCAGTTCAAGGACGCATACAGGAACAATGCCACGGCAGACCTTATGCTTGACTTCGCACGGAAGCACATGCCGGACGAGCTTGCCGAGATTGAGAGCGGATATAACCAAATCTACGAGAAGCGACACCAACGCATTGAAGAACGGAAAATGGCAATCATGGCAAAGGAAAAGGTTGCGGAAGAAACGGACGGCACGGCAAGTGCCACCACAGAAGACACGGAACAGGAAGAAACGGCAGCCTGACATTTGATATGCGACCTATGAGACAGGGTGGAGAAATCCGCCTTGCCTGTCTGTCATTATATTACACCACATATTACTATACGCATTTTATGACTGTCAACGAACATCGGTCATAAAGACCGTTCCCTCTTTTTGGGCAACATTGGCTCCCGTTACCTTTTATAATAAATTCCGGAACCACTTAACCTGCCTGAAGGCACATTCCTCTTTTACAGACTTTCCATTATATGGAAGTAGTTTTCAGTATTTGCATATCCGCTTCCGGGCGGCTGATCTGATTTTTGTCGCGAAGGTACGTGCCATGCTGTTCCTTTCTGCAAGGTCATGCCGGACGGTTCCCGGCAAAATCTCCATATCCCGCCTTGCGGAAATAGTATTTGGCCGTGAAACCTTGCATAAGGAGCCATGCCACCTTGTGGGGCGACATAATCAAATCAGTCCCGGAAGTAGCGATGCTACGAAAGGGAAAACAACATTTACTTACTAAAACAATGACGATATGACATTCAGAGAATTTATGAGAGAGAACGGCTATGAGTTGCAGACAACCTTCTGGAGTGATTTCTCCATAGCAGACCGATTCGGACTTCCGGCAGTCCGTGACACTTTCAGACGTGCATTCGAGGAGTGGAAAGGGGATTACAAATATCTCACGGAACTGGTGTTGGTACTCAACCACAAGATATGGCAATACCATGAGACAAGACCGGAGTTTGCGGAATTGTACCAGTCACTTTGGGAACAAGCCGACCTATACGCAGCGGAAAATCTGAAGGATGACGAGCTGGGCTATTTTTTAGACACGACGGATTAAATCTGAATATCGGCGAGAGTACAGGGATTTGTATGCCTGTGCTTTCGCCTGTAGTCCCCTTTTTGTTTATTCTCCCGTCTTTGGCAACCTTAGCACTTTTCCGGCCAACGGTGTCAGAACCTCTTTTACATTTTCTGAGGCCATGGTGTGGCCTCCGTCAAATTCCTTGGCATGAACGTAGAACCGGTCATAGACAGGGCGAAAATGCGCCAGCGTGTCTTGCGTGCCGAACAAGCCATAGACATACCGCTTGTGGCGCGGAGTATAATCCGCAAACTGTACCGTTTCCATCATCCTGAAATGCTCCACAAGCCTCTGCGTCACTTTGAACTCCTGCCGGTGGTCGGCACGCGGAGACTTGTACCGGTGCGTCCCGATTCTCGTTTGAAGGAACTCCGTCATGGCAAAGTACGGGTTTATCAGAATGACTTTCCTGTGCGCACTGACGAACATCCTCGCATAGAAACCGCCACAGCTGGACCCGACAACCAGTTGCGGGCGGTGGATGCGGATTTCCCTTTCTATCAGGGCTACCGCCTCCTCCGGATAGAGCGGCAAGTCCGGGGCAATGACTTTTGCCTCTCCGACCAATGCCTCGCGTAACGCCAATGCCATATCACAACTTCCGCTTGAGGTAAACCCGTGC